>CAVFOF010000112.1:0-7501 GCA_963623895.1 bacterium | reverse complement strand
TGTTATCCAACGACTTGCATTTTAATAACACACTTGATTCTGCTAATTTAAGGGGCATTAAAACATTAATGGTGTTGAACTTCGTCATGCTGACTGAAGACCAACACCAAGAATGTATTAAAACATCGAACAATACAGCACTGCACGATGTATGGATTTCCTACTTCAATGACACAGAGATTTCTTTCTCGCTCTCTGTAACACTAAGCTTTCCCTCACGAAGCAACCAGCCGAGACCCAAATACAAATCCTTATCAGAACGTGTTTTGATGGCCTTCTTCAGTTCCTTGCCCGTAAGTTTACCCCCTGCATTGAGGGCTTCCCAAATTTTGCCTGCTAGTTCGCCAGCTTTGTCTTCGAACATACTTAAAGTTTGTTAGTGAATAAATAAGTATACAAGTTGTTGTTAACAACCCTTATGTTTTGGCAAAGATACAACTAATTTCACGAGATGGCCGTTTTTTACCTAAAAAATCAATGATTATTACTATTTATAGAAAAAGAATGCATGCCTCACTTGTCAAAATGCATAATAAGTGGTAAACTTGCATCCAAACATTTCAGTACACCCCTAATTCCTTATTTATGAGTTTATTGGTTTATAGTGCTTCTGCAGGCTCTGGCAAGACGTATACGCTAGCACTGAAATACATCTCGCTAGCCCTAAAAGGACAAACACAAGACGAGAGCGAGAGTGACAATGGATTTAACAAAAAATATTTTACGCATATTCTAGCAGTAACCTTTACGAACAAGGCCACTGGAGAGATGAAAAAGCGTATCCTAGAACATCTGTATGACCTTGCTTACAATATTGAAGACTACAAGGGAAAGGACTTCCTACGCGATATTAAGAGGGAGACACAACTTGATGACGAGCACATCATAAGCAGCCGAGCACAAGAGGTAATCAAGGCCATTGTTAACGACTATGACCACTTTAAGGTAGAAACTATCGACTCTTTTTTTCAGACTTTATTGTCGGAACTTGCCAACGAACTTAAACTGCCACGCGACTTTCAAGTGGATCTCGATGATGACTACGTGATTAGCAAGGCCGTAGATGACCTATTACTGCATTTGTCGGAACAAGGGAACGAAGTGGTAAAATCCGTTGAAAGCTACTTGAAAAACTTTATCGACGAGGACAAAGGGTGGAACATAGGGAGTGAAATAAAGAAGTTTGCTACGAAAGAGTTGTTCGATAGCAAATGCGTAGCTTACCAAGAAATAATTAAGAAGCTAAAGCCAGAAGAAATTAAGTCGATACGCCATAACCTTATCGAGCTAAGGAAAAAATGCGAGCAGAAGGTGGAGGAACTTATCAGCAGTAGCCCAATGATTAAGACTATTCAAAATGAAGGTGAACTGGATAAGAACATTAGCCTCAAATACACGTCGTGGATAAACAGTTACCTACGAAAGCTGCTAGTCGATGAACCGTCAAAATCAATTAGCAAAATTGCTAGCAACGAACTAGATAGCGAGGAAGCAGCCAAGTGGCTTGAAAAAAAGGAGGCAAATAGTGCAACCCGTGAGCAAAGTCTGCGTATTGTACAGGAACTGCGACTCATTGAAAGACAACGCCCCTACTTACAGTCCGTCTATAATAGCTGCGAACTAATGGTGGAAAATCTCAACGCAGTTAGCCTGCTCAATGCCATAGAGAAAAAAGTGACAGACATGACCACAGACAACGGAAGTGTACTGCTTTCACGCACTCCCATTCTCTTTAACAATATAGTGGGCAAAGACGATGCCTCATTCGTGTTTGAGCGCACTGGAAATACCTTCAACCACATCATGATTGATGAGTTTCAAGACACCTCACTCATCCAATGGAGCAACTTTAAGAAGCTACTGATAGATAGTCAGGCTCAAAATTATGAGTGTATGCTCGTGGGCGATGTGAAACAAAGCATTTACCGTTGGCGTGGTGGGGATTGGAACATTCTAGCAGGTGTAGAAAGCGGAAAGGATAGAGAGCTAGGCCGTCTTGTAAAACCTATCGAGATGGACACGAACTATCGAAGTGCACACACAGTCGTACACTTCAACAATGCCTTTTTTCTCCGTTCTGCAGCCTTGATTGATGGTTACGTAAAAGAAGGAGTCAGCGCAGCCGACAACGACCTTCCTACCATCGACTGCCACTACTTCGACGATTGGCAAGATACTGAACCAACCTCTGTAAGCACGTACAGCACCTTCTTGAAAAATGAAGACACTCTCGCTCAGAGAACGGACGCCTTGCTACCCATCTATAAGAATGTAGCGCAAAGATGCAAGAAGGACGAAAAGCAAGATGCGCCTATGGGCTACGTCTACATCGAAACGCTTAAAGAAGAAGACTTATTGACCAATGAGGAAAACGGCAATGAAGAGGAAAGTGCTCCCCTAGACTACGTAATGAGTCAAATGCGACGAAAGATGATAGATCTCCACGAGGAGTATGGCGTTGCATATAAAAACATGATTATACTCATCCGCACCAACCGAGAAGGTGCTGACATCGTCAACTATTTTGCTAAAAAACAATGGACTGACCTAAAACTCACCACCGAGGAAGCATTCCTTTTCACCTCATCCGACCTCGTGTGTTCACTCATCTATGCGTTGAAGTATCTGAATAGTCGTATCAAGGAGTTTATTCCTGAAAACAGCAAACCTAAAGCACTCAATGAGAAGTCGGACAACACGACCAAGGACACCGTAGCTCTTCAGGCTTTCAAACACTACTATCAAAAGCTTTGCCGTAGCGCACAACTCGATGACTATGCATATAGAAAAGACGCATTCTTAGAACTACTGAACAGCGAAGAGCAAGTGAAACAATGGGCAAACACCCCTCTTTACGAACTCTGCCTAGAAATAGCCACAATCCTAAACATCAACAAGATTGGCAACGCAAAAGAATTAGGTCAGTCAGCCTATTTTTTCAATTTTATGGACGCTGTTGTCAACTACGTGAACGACCATGATTCCAGCCTCGACTCGTTCATCAACTGTTGGGATGATGAGCTATTTAAGAAGTCTATAATCGACAAAAACAGCGAGGCCATTCGCATTTTAACCATACATAAAGCGAAGGGTCTTGAAGCTCATACCGTGTTTATTCCGTTCGCCTCATTCGCCATGCAACCTACCGCAAACAAGCAGCCCCTAGTATGGTGTGAGACCCACAAGGAGAATGCTTTCATGGGGAGCGATGCGGTGATTGAAGACATTACAGACAGTTACATAAAGACCGCCCAAAGGTTAATGGTTGCCCCAATTAAACTCTCAAAGAAAGCCCTTTGCTCCACCTATAAAGAGGACTATGAGGAGGAATATTTCAAGCAAAGAGTGGATGCCTTCAACACCCTTTATGTTGCCTTTACCCGTGCCCGTAACAATCTATTTGTCTGGAGCGAGTTTACCCGTTCGGCCAAGGATAGCACCTACTATCTCATCAACGCTTTTGTTAACAATCAGCCCTCGAACTACGACCCCAAGGAACTTAATTCTGGAGTGTGGGAGTATGGTCGACTAGAGAAGGTTAAAAGCAAAAAAGAAAAAAAGGCAGAAAGCGGAAACAAAGAGGTAACAAAAGCGGAGAATGAACAAGGCGAAACAAAAGAAAACCAAAAGTATGTAAACCCATTCTCAGAGGAAGATAGCCCCATTTCCATCCCTGTGTCACTGCAAGTAGGCGACCTCTCCCAAGTAGAGTTTTTGCAGTCAAACGACGCAAAGGAGTTTGTTGCTACACCGCTCGATGAAGGTGAAGAGGAACTATCACTCCAGAAGCTACAGGAAGAGTATGTAGAACGTGGTATTCTCTATCATCGTTTCTTCTCAATGATTGAAACTGAAGACGACTTGCCCAAGGCACTGAGTACTCTCTTGTCAGAAGGAGCTATCGATGAAAGCGAGGCCGAGGACGTGCGCAAGATGGCAGAACAAGCGTTTGCGAAAGTGACGGATTTGCACTGGTTTGACGGAACCTACAAGATATTCAACGAATGCAATGTGCTGACTCGCAACAAGCAGGGCAATGCTATCATCCGACGCCCTGACCGAGTGATGGTGAATGAGCAAGAAATCATCGTGATAGACTACAAGTTCGGCTCAAAGAAAGAAGAATATATGGAGCAAGTGAGCGTCTACATCAACTATCTCGAGCAACTGTTCAAGCGCCCAGTCAAAGGTTATATTTGGCACTTCTGGAAGGCTAGCAATCATTACTATCAAATAGCATCCGCTGAGGAAACAAACTATTTACCACACACAACTCAAAAGAACAATGAATAACTTTCTGCAACTCGTAGTCTCTTCACTCTGCAACAAGCTAACTAGCGAAGATTTTACGAGAACCATCATACTCTTCCCCAATAAGCGTGCCAGTCTTTTTCTGAACGATTACTTGCTCAAGGAAAACCCAAACGAAACCATGTGGGCACCCACCTACATGACCATAAATGAGTTTTTTCGTTCGCTGAGTACGAGCACAGAATCCGACCCTATCGACACGGTATGTCGTCTCTACAAACACTATAAAAGACTTACCAATTCGAGCGACACGCTTGATTTATTCTATGGTTGGGGGGAAAGACTTTTGGCCGATTTTGATGATTTAGACAAGAATTTAGGCGACGCCAAGAAGGTGTTCAAAGACCTGGTGAAATACGAAGAAATCGGTAGTGAAGACAACGTCAGCGACTATCTTGACAAGGAACAGATAAAACAGTTGGAACGTTTTTCTAAAGACTTTTCGGTGAAGAAACAGTCGGTGGTTCGAAAGCGTTTTAAAAAGCTATGGGACGTAATGTACGACCTCTATACTAGCGTTAGAGCAGATCTTGAAAAGGACGGTCTAGCCTATGAGGGGCAACTGTTCAGACAAGTATTGGAAGGTCTTCAAGAAGGCACAATTTCTCTACCCGAAGACATTAAGAACATTGCTATTGTAGGGTTCAATGTGCTCGACAAGGTAGAGCAAGAATTCTTTACTGAATTAAAGAAAAAAGGCTATCGTATGCTATTCTATTGGGACTACGACAGCCACTACTGCCTACCTAATGCAAAGCTGAGAACTGGTAATGGAGCGACGCACGACCTCTCAGAAGCTGGATATTTTATATCGAAAAATATCCAACGCTTCGGCAACGAGCTTTCCCCCTCTAACTTCAACAACATCGAAAGGCAGCAACAGCAAATAACATTTCTGTCGGCCAACACGGAAGCTATTCAAGCCCAGTACACCAGCGAATGGTTGAAAGGAAAGAGTTTTGACAGAAACACGGCCATTGTCCTGTGCGATGAAAATCAGCTTCAACCCGTCTTGTATGCTCTTCCATCCCCCAATCCTACGATTATTGCCTCTGACGTT
Organism: bacterium; assembly: GCA_963623895.1. GTDB lineage: Bacteria > Bacteroidota > Bacteroidia > Bacteroidales > Bacteroidaceae > Alloprevotella. The sequence goes on along the minus strand of CAVFOF010000112.1, from coordinate 2,130 downwards.
GAAAAGGCAAATGAGAAAGAAGGAAGTAAGGATAAAAATAGGAATAAAGTGAATATCACCAAGGGATTTGCCCTTACTCACACCGTGGTCTATGCCGAAACGATAATAGAACTAAGCACCGCCTTTCACGCATTTGGTCACAAACAAGTGGTCATAAGCGAAATAACGGAGACACTAAGTCAAGTGCGCCGTTCTTTAAGGGAGAAAGCAGTTAATTATGGTTTTTCAACAAGTCCAGGGGAAGATAAATACAATAGCTCCTCTGCACCCCAAGTATCCTCTTTAGGGGAAAACTTCCTAGCTGAGAATGGAGTGGAAAATAAGGCCGAGGAGGGTAAAGCAGTTACCCCATGGAAAGAAATTCTACACAAGGAATCTTGTTATCTCATTTTCAAGACCCTTGGGCGTTTTCAAGACCTTATCAAGCGAGGTAGGCTTTCCGCAGCAAACGACAATTACCTCTCCATCAAAGCCCCCACTCTTCTGAAACTTATCAAGCAGGTATTGTCCATGCAGACCATCGCATTCCACGGCGAGCCAGCTATGGGACTACAGATAATGGGTGTGCTTGAAACGCGATGCCTCGATTTTGAGAACGTGCTAATGTTGTCAGTGGGAGAGGGCATTCTACCCCAGCGAAATAGCGAGAAATCGTTCATCCCCTTCCTCATCCGTGAATGCCACGGACTGACAACCTACCTTCGTAAAAACTCCGTCTACGCTTACTATTTTTATCGATTGTTGCAGCGCTGCAAGAACATTACCTTGGTGTATAACTCCTCAACCGCAGGCACACAACGTGGCGAAATGTCCCGTTTCATGAGCCAAATGCTTATCGACCCTATTTTTAAGGATAGAATTGAGCATAAACAATTAGCAAGCCCTCCCCTATCCTCCACTCCTGAAGATGCCGAACTTGAACCTCCAACAGGAGACAAGCCCATCTGCACCAAATTCTCTCCCTCTTCATTAAATTCCTACCTCCTGTGTCACCGAAAGTTCTACTACGAGAAGAAAGGACTAAAGATGCCGCAGCGAGTGAATGGTGTAATTGACCCTCGTGACCTTGGTACACTCTTCCACAAGTGTTCTGAGTTTCTATATAATCAGCTAAGCTGCATGGGCACAAAGCCCATTAACAGTTCTGATTTCAAAACGCTTAAGAACGACAAGCAATATATAGCAGACATACTCAATCAGGCATTCAACGAAGTGGACGTACAACGCACTCAGATTGTGGAAGACACCATCCGAATGTACCTTGAGTTACTATTTAAGTTCGAGGGCGACATTGAGGCTACAAGGACAGAGCAGTTCTGGCTAAAGGCCACTGAAAAGGAGGTTCAAACAACATTGAAAGTGCCCTTCAACGACCGTTTGATAGACATCACTGTGGGCGGTGAAATTGACCGTCTTGATATTGCTGAAATGATAGGCGATAACGGAGAGAGTCAGCCTTGTGTGCGTATTATCGACTACAAGACCAACGGGAAGCCTCACCCCTTTATCGACGTTGATTCGCTTATAAATGACCAATCAAACGACCACGAACAGAAATACAACTTCCAGACCTTCCTCTATTGTTACGTACTCACCCACTTGACTGGTAAATACGGCCAAAGACTATCAGCTCAAGATTTAAAGCTTAAGCAAGAAATCAATGAACTTCCCGTTTGCTTGGCTCTCTACTACATTCCTCGAATGTCGCAAAAGGGCTTCAATCCCTATCTCAGTCGTAAGGTGAAAGGAAAAGGGAAAGTGCAAATAGAAGAACCTCTTCTAGACGTGAGGGTATACACGAATGAGTTCGAAGAGTATTTATTAAACCTCATCCAAGAAATCATTGACCCGAACAACCCGTTTAATCGCACAGAGAATGTAAACACTTGCAAATACTGCGATTTTAAGATGCTATGTAAAAGAACCATCTGGAATAGCTCCTTTATGCACAACTAAGGTGAAAGGCCGACTAGCAAATCAGCTGCCTCGAAGCAAGCATTGCCTACCCACTCCATTTTCCTAGCCGCCCTCGTGCATTAGTACACGTCAGGATACACACGAAGCATCGTAAGCATACCATACAAGCCGTATTGTAAACTTCCCCATAACGTACGAATTTTGCAGACAAAA
>CAVFOF010000111.1:0-7580 GCA_963623895.1 bacterium | reverse complement strand
GGCGCAAGTAGAAACGCTAGAAAGAAACAAAGCTATAGAAAGAAACATAGCTAGAAAGAAGCCCTATAAAAAAGAAGGACGTTTCCACTTGCGCCGACGCGGGGACGCGTCGCCCCCAATTTTGTGATAATTTCTTCTTGTTGCCCCTCAATCCGAAAAAAGTGAAATTTTTGAGGGGCGTTTTTGTAGGGAATTACTAACGTTTTTACCCGCAATTCTGCCAAGTCTATGCTGCAAAACATATTTTTATTAGAGCGAAATGATAAATTTGTTGCAAAAAATTTCATTTTTGTCCCATTGCAACAAAAATACTATTTTTTGCAACACTTAATTTGCAAAAACCGCAGTTCGGGCTGTAGTTTTGCCATCGTCAAAACACGATGCCCAGACTCGAACCTCTCAAATTAGTGTGTTCAAAACATAAGAAGTGTGTTCAAAACAATAGAGAGAGAACCATCGGGGGGTGGAGCCAGGGTGACAACTACAAATCAAATCAATCAACAGTAACATTCTCTACAAATTATGTCAGCAACCTCTCATTCCATTCAGCGAGCAGCACTGCTCACCTTTATGGCTGCCGTCAGCGCAGGCGCTTTGGCACAAAGTGATGTTAAAACAGACTCTCTCAACGCAAAGACCTCTAATAAAGAGGAGGGCAACCGCAACGTAATGCTTAATGCCGCATCGGCCAACGGGCCTCGCGAGATTTCTATCGGTTTGCCCGGAGGCGATGTCAACGTATTGGAAAACGGCCTGCCCGTAGTCTACAACTCCAACCCCCACAACGTCAACACGCACTGGCGCGGCGATGGCTCATTGGCTCACACCGGACTGCTTAAAATTTCGGAAACGGCCATCACTACAGGCAACATTGGCTACGCCGTCAACTCGTTCGACCAACTTGGCACGGACAAGACGAAATTCTTCAACGGCACGCTCAACTACAACACAAATCATTTTGGTAAACAACAGTTTGATGTCAATCTTAACGGTGCTATCGGACATGGCTGGTACTACTCGGGAAGCGTTTACCAAAATTTCGACCCCGGAAGCTTCAAACTTCGCTTCGCTCAGTATCAAGACCGCACCGAAATCTACAAGTTTGCCCTTACTAAAGTCTACAACGAAGGACGAGGCAAACTCTCAGCTATCTACCACTACTCCAACTCTCACTGGCTTTCGAACGCCACCACAGGTGCGCCCTTCATCTACAACGGTGATGGCTCAGTGAAGGAAATTCCTGGCTTCAGCCTCGGCACGAGCTCTTACCTGCCCAACGTGTCGTCCATCCCCTACATGGACATGCGCACGGGGCAAGTGAGCACCATCTCACTCTATGATGCCACAGCGAGCAAGGGCAACCAAATAACCCTACAAAACTCCTATAAGTGGGACAACGGCCTAGAGTGGGACGTGCGCTTTAAGTACGACCACGCCCTGGGTTCCTACCTCTACCAAACGCCTATGTCGCTGAGCGAAGTGACGGCGGCCGATGGCTACTACACCAAAGGCAGCGACGGCACGCTCACACCCTACGCCGGACACTTGCAAAGCCGCATGTCGTGCTTCAACCGCGGCAAAATCGACGAAACCTTCCTTACCTCTGAGCTGAAACGCCAATATCGCAACATGACGTGGCGCGTGGGGCTCAACCAATGGCACTACCACAACGACTACGCTTCGTGCACCACAATGTACGACCACACGGTGGAAGCCATGCCCTCCCTGCTCTACCACCCCAGTGCCTTGGCTGAGAAGAACTACTACGGCTCGTCGGCCTACTACAACTTCAACCAAAACGCTTCGGAATACTACAAAGGCGACGAGAACAAGCTGGCCGTGTATGCCACCCACGATTGGGACATTAGCCCGAAGCTTAACATCTACTACGGCGCACGCCTAGAGTGGCAACGCTCAAAGGGTGAGAATGCGGCAGTGAAGAATGCCAATGGCAAATACGTGGGTCGCTTTGCCAACTATCACCTCGGCGCAACGGCTGCCGACGGCACCGTAATCGCTCCCGTCGACTACTCTTACGACTGGTTCAACACGGCCTACACCGCTGCCCTTACTTATAAGGTGACGCACGAGTTTGGCTTCACCGGCGACTTCACCTACAACACGCAGCGCCCCGCCATGAACTCGTTCGCTCCGGCCGAAATGCCTAACGTGGGCAAAATCTCCATTCCCTTGGGTCGCGCTGGTATCTACTACAACAACAGCTGGTTGAGCCTCACCTCGTTGTTCTCATACATCGCCAAGTCAAACAACAACTCTACGCTCAACCTCATCAACCCCAACAACGCTTCCGACATCAAGGCCTCAGCCCTGACCTACGACATCAAGACCATCGGCTGGACCACCGACGCAGTGGTGAAACCCTTCAAGGGCTTCGAGTTCCACTTCTTGTTCACCTATCAAAACCCCACCTACAAGAAGTATGAAACGAGCGTCACCTTCAGCGACGGCACACAGAGCGGCATCAACGCCACGGGCAACGTAGTGACCGAAATTCCCAAGGTGCTCGTAGAGCTCGACCCCTCTTACACCTTCCTCAAAAACGATGCACTGCGCATCTGGGCTTCGTTCCGCTACTTCTCGAAGACGTATGCCAACATCAAGAATGCCTACTACTTCAACGGCCGTTGGGAAACCTTCGGCGGCGTGGACTGGAAGGTGAACAAACATTTGCAACTGGGCTGCACCGTCATCAACTTCCTCAACCAAACGGGTGCGAAAGGCTCCATCGCTGGTGCTGAGCTAGTTGACAAGGAGGATGCCGCACAATACAACGGCGCTTGGATGGCTGGTTCCTACATCCGCCCCTTCACCGTGGAGTTTGCAGCTAAAATCAACTTCTAACACTTAAGCAGACAAATCAACCAAAATAACTTTCACTAGGGGGCTGTTACGCCTTTTAAAAACCTTATGAACATAGACAACGATTAACAATTTGCGCCATGCTTCGTAACAGCCCCCTCTTTTTTTAAAATTCATCTCTTTCTACTTTCGAAAAAAAACGACAACGACTACCAAGTCATCTCATCTAAAACAGTTCAACCATGAAACTTATATCTTATTCATCCATCCTAGGAGCTATGTTGCTCACCGCTTGTGCCAACCACAATAATGGCTCGTTCACCTTGCATCAACCGAGCGACACGCTCAGCGTAATCCGCATCGACAACGCCCCGAAGTATGCAATTCTACCCATTGAGGAGGACCAACCCGAGGTGCAGGTGATGCTCAACGGCACGCCGATGGACGTGCGCTTGGCCGTGAACAAAGTGGACTACACCGTGCCCTTCCCCCTTCACGAAGGAGCTGAGAGCGACTCGCTCGTGGTGAAAGGACTAGCTCGCAACGCCATTGCTTGGAAGAACATTGAGCTGGCCGACACCTTCGACACCTCAAACCGCGAAACCTATCGCCCACTCTATCACCACACGCCCGCCTACGGCTGGATGAACGACGCCAACGGCCTCGTGTATAAGGATGGCGAATACCACCTCTACTTCCAATACAACCCCTACGGCTCAAAGTGGGGCAATATGCACTGGGGTCACTCCGTGTCGACCGACCTCGTAAACTGGAAGCACGAGCAGCCCGCCATTGCCCGCGACACGATGGGCCACATCTTCTCGGGCTCGTGCGTGGTCGACCACGACAACACCGCTGGCTTTGGCAAGGATGCCATTGTGGCCTTCTACACCTCACACAAAGGCCTCCCTGCCGGCCACCAACGCCAGCAGCAATGCATGGCCTACAGCCTCGACAACGGCCGCAGCTTCACCAAGTATGAGGGCAACCCCGTCGTCACCGCCTTCGACGGACTCGAGGACTTCCGCGACCCGAAGGTCTTCTGGTACGCTCCGCAAAGCAAATGGGTGATGATTGTGAGCGCCGACAAGAATATGCGCTTCTACGAATCGAAGGATTTGAAGGATTGGAAATACCTCAGCGAATGGGGCGAAGGCTTCGGCCCTCAGCCCAACCAGTTTGAGTGTCCCGACTTTATGCAAATGGCCGTCGACGGCGACAGCACGAAGATGAAGTGGGTGATGATAGTCAACATCAATCCAGGCTTCGTCTACGGCGGTAGCGGCACAATGTATTTCGTAGGCAATTTCGACGGACAGAAGTTCACCTGCGACACGAAGCCCGACAACGTGAAGTGGCTCGACTGGGGCAAGGATCATTATGCCACCGTCACCTACTCGAACACGCCCGGCCGTGTGATTGCCATGCCTTGGATGAGCAACTGGCAGTATGCCAACCTCACTCCCACTCAGCAATTCCGCTCGCAGAATGCGCTACCTCGTGAACTCAAACTCTACACGGCCGACGATGGCAACGTGCTAATGAGTGCCGCTCCCGTAAAGGAAACGGAGAAACTGCGTGGCGAGGAGCAAAACCTTGGCCAATTCGAAGGCGAGAAGCAAGTGGACTTTGCCAACGAGGGCGGCTTCGAACTCAACTTCACCCTCTCAAGCGCCAATGCCGACAAGTGTGGCGTTGACCTCGTAAACGAGAAAGGCGAAAAGGTGTGCATCTACTACGACGTGAAGCAACAACGCTTCGTGATGGATCGTGCTGAAAGCGGCATCACCAAGTTTGGCGACGACGTAGAGCCTCACCAAATTGAAACATCCTCTTCACGCCGTGCTTGCGTAGGCCGACTGATGCACTTCAAGAACGACTTCGCCCTAGCCACTTGGGCTCCCATCCCCGTGAAGGGCGACTCACACCAGGTGCAAGTGTTCGTCGACAAATCCTCGGTAGAACTCTTTGTTGACGGCGGCCGCATCGCCATGACCAACCTCGTGTTCCCCAACGAGCCTTACAACAAGCTCCACTTCTACGGCGGCAAGGTTAGCGATGCTAAGATTTGGAAAATTAAGTAAACGTTGAAGCCTGTAGACGTTGAAGCTACTTTATAGAAGAAGCTGCTTTAGATAAAGACGCTACTTTATAAAATAGAAAAAACGCTACTTTACAAAATAGGTACACACCCCGCACAACACCAATCAAAAACAACACACATAAACTAGCTCAATAGGGGTGTGTACCCTTCTCCTTAACTAAACTCCCCCGCTGCTCGAACACTAGAGATTTACAAACGGCACTTCTCTCCCATAACGGCTAAGAGCAGCCCCCCTCCATTAACCACACACTTTCTCTCACTTTTAATTCACACTACAATGAGCAACACCTCTCTTCATAACAGCTCGGCCTCATTCATGGCCACTTGGGGCGCAGCCTCCATCCTGATGCTCTGCTTCTTTGCTATGGGTTTCGTTGACCTTGTGGGCATTGCCTCCAACTATGTGAAGGCCGACCTTCAGCTCAGCGATGCGCAGGCCAATCTCTTCCCCTCGCTCGTGTTCTTCTGGTTCCTTATCTTCAGCGTGCCCACGGGCGTGTTGATGAACAAAATAGGCCGCAAGCGCACGGTGCTTCTCAGCCTTATTGTTACCTTTGCCTCGCTCGTGCTGCCCTGCTTTGGCGATAGCTACGCCATTATGCTCGTGTCGTTCTCGCTCCTAGGCATCGGTAATGCCATTATGCAAACTTCGCTCAACCCCCTCATCAGCAATGTCATCAAGGGCAACAGCCTTTCGAGCGTGCTCACCTTTGGCCAGTTTGTTAAGGCCATTGCCTCGTTCCTCGCTCCGCTCATCGCAGCTTGGGGCGCACAATACAACACGTTTGGCATGGGTTGGAGCATTCTCTTCCCCACCTATGCCACCATCGCCGTGATTGCTACGCTTGCCCTTTGCGCCACTCCCATCACCGAAGAGCCAGCCGACAAAGCTTCGGGCTTTGCCGACTGCATCAAGCTGCTAGCCCATCCCTTCATCCTGCTCTGCTTCATCTCCATCATGTGCCACGTAGGCATCGACGTTGGTGTTAACACCACAGCTCCTAAAGTGCTGCAAGAAAGCCTAGGGCTGACCCTAGCCGAAGCAGGATTAGCCACTAGCATCTACTTCGTCTTCCGCACGGTGGGTTGCTTTCTCGGTGCTTTCATCCTACGCACCATCAGCGAGAAGGCCTTCTTCGGCCTAAGTGCCGTGCTGATTACGCTCGGTTTGGTGGGGCTGCTCGTGTTCCATAGCCAGACGATGCTCTACGCTAGCATAGCCCTCATCGGTTTTGGCAACTCCAACATCTTCCCCATCACCTTTGCACAAGCCCTAAACGCTTGCCCCGAACAGAAAAACGAGGCGTCGGGACTCATGATTATGGGTCTCTTCGGCGGCACAGTGCTTCCCCTCGCTATGGGTTACGCTAGCGACGCCATGGGCAGCCAAGCTGGAGCCATCATCGTGATGCTCGTAGCCGTAGTCTACCTGCTCTTCTACATTTTCAAGATTAAGAAATAAGGAGTTCTTGCTGCTTCTCTCCTCCTTCCCCAAGCAGCCATCACACACATATATAATATATATAAATACAAGAATTAAGAAAATGACATCATACGTTATAGGACTAGGCGAAGTGTTGTGGGACGTACTCCCCACGGGTAAACAAATTGGCGGTGCGCCAGCCAACTTCGCCTTTCATGTATCCCAATTCGGTCTTCCCGTTCGCGTAGTTTCTGCCATTGGCAACGACGCCTTGGGCGAAGAAACGCGCCAAGTGTTTGCCGAGCGCAACTTGCAGAGCGTGATGCCCTCACTGCCTCAACCCACCGGCACGGTGATTGCCGACATCGACGCCGAGGGCGTAGCTCACTACACCTTCCCCGACAACGTGGCCTGGGACAACATCCCCTTCACCCCCGAGATGGAGGACATTGCTCGCCACACGCGTGCCGTTTGCTGGGGTTCACTAGCCCAACGCAACGAGGCTTCGCGCCAAAGCATCCTCCGCTTCGTCGACTGCGTGCCCGAAGGTCATGGTCAGTACAAGATTTTCGACATCAACTTGCGTCAGAATTTCTACACCAAAGAAATCATCACCGACTCGCTTCGACGTGCCAACGTGCTGAAGATTAACGATGAGGAACTCGTGATTGTGGCGCGCATGTTCGGCCTTGCCGGCACCGACCTCGAGGCCAAATGCCGCACCTTGCTCACCGACTACTCGCTCGAGATGGTCATTCTCACCTGTGGCGAAAACGGCAGCTACATCTTCACCCCCGCCACCGACGATTGCCCCCTTGGCGGCACCTCGTTTATGCAAACGCCCCACGTAGAGGTGAGCGACACCATCGGAGCGGGCGACTCCTTCACCGGAACGCTCGTAGCCTCGCTACTAGAGGGGATGGACGTGCGCCAAGCCCACGCTCGAGCCGTGAAGGTAAGTGCCTATGTCTGCACGCAGCCTGGCGCCATGCCCATTCTGCCCGACAGCATCAAGGAATAATTGTTTGTTAGTAAGTTTATAGATAACGTTTTTAGGAGGAAGCAGCCCTTTGATTGGGGTTTGCTTCCTCCTATTTTTGTTCCCAGAAACCGTCTATTTTCTCTTAATTTGAAGAATTATTCATAAAAATGCAGCGTTTTTGCAACTTTCTTGCCTTAAACTTTTACCCCCCCCTTAAAATCACTATATTTGCCGCTGAAACAGAACTATTT
>CAVFOF010000110.1:1935-7587 GCA_963623895.1 bacterium | reverse complement strand
CAAAATTCGTACGTTATGGGGAAGTATACAATACGGCTTGTATGGGATGCTTACACTGCAAAGGCTCACGTCTGCTAATATAAGGTTGTCATTGAGTGGGCTAGGGGAAAAGTTTCCAAGCAAAAGGGAAGGCGTTTAAAGAGGTCTGTTAGCAGATTCCTTTAAACGCCTTTTGATTGTTTCTAGATAGACGAGTTTGATTTCAACTTTTAGTCTATTCTAAATAGTTTTGTACTGGCTGCTTATTTTGCTACCGCACGGATGCTAAAGCCTTGGTAACGACTTTCTCCGATGAGGGAATGGTCGTTTTCCGTTTCGCAGAAGAATAGCATTTTAGCTGTGTTGTTGTTGCCCGGTGTGCTTGTCCAATAGTTACCATCATACTCATCGCGATAAAGCTCGCTGTTCTTCTTGTAGCCAGTAACGGGGAGGAAGATTGATTGCTCAGTCTTACCTGTAACTTTGTAGCCTTTAACACCGTTCTTCGTAGTCCATTCCCAGTCGCAGTTTTCGATAAGTTCAGTCACTTGATCTGCAGTCGGAGTGCTAACACCTTCGCCCCAAGTAGCGGTGGCTGCATCCTCTGTGGCCAAAAGGTTGCCTGTGTGTTCCTTGCCATACCAAGTAGAGTTAGTCTCAGAGAAAAGTTCCTTAGTTTCGGTTTCTCCCCAGGCGAAGTAAGAGCCTACGGCTTCAGCTGTGGAAGCGTCGATGTTCGTTTCTGCCCAATAGGTGCCAGAGGGCAATCCGAGGTTGATAAACTTGTGTCCGTTAACGGTCTTCTCTGTCACAACGTTGCCCTTGTTGTCGCCGTTGTTTGAGTTGTTGTCGTCGCTATCATCGCCACACGACACGATGCTAATAGCGAACATAGCATAGAACAATGCTAAAAGTAGGTGTTTGAATTTCTTCATTGTTGATGTTGTGTTAAGTGTATAATTAATTGATTCTTTTTTTGTTTAATGCCTCAGCATATCGTCTGGCGTTTTGCATGTGCTCTTCGTAAGTAGCTGCAAAGTTATGTGTACCCGAGAAATTCTCCTTTGCACACATATATATATAGTCGTGGTGTGCATAGTTGAGCACGGATTTTATTGCGTTTAGCGAGGGGATGCAAATGGGGCCAATAGGTAGTCCTACGTATTTATAGGTGTTGTATGGACTATCCACAGTGAGATGGTTGTGTAAGATACGTCGAAGACCAAAATCGCCCAATGCAAACTTCACGGTAGGGTCGGCTTGAAGCTTCATTCCATGATGTAGTCGGTTGAGATACATGCCAGCTATCATTGGTCGTTCACTTTCGTTAGCCGATTCTTGTTCTACAATTGATGCAAGGATATATGCTTCGTTTGTCGTTAGTCCAGCTTCTTTAGCTTGAGAGGTGCGTAAGTCAGTCCAAAAATCGTCATGCTCTTTCTTCATGCGCCTTAGAAGTTTCTCAGGAGTGATGTCCCAATACACCTCGTAGGTGTTGGGGATGAAAAGGCATGCCACTGTCGTATCGTTCGTTTCTAGCGAGGTCAACAATTGTTTGTCATGAAAGGCTCGTACCATCGTAATGGAGTCGATACCCAATTGTTGCGAAAGTCTACCCGCAAGGTCGTTGATTGTATGTACTACGGGAATAACGAGGCTCACCGTTGCTTGTCGACCTCCCCGAAGGTTGCGAATAATGGTAAAGGTGCTTTTGCCCTCACCCACAGCATAGCGACCCGTGTGAATATGCGATGAATAGTTAAGCAGGGTGGCGGCAATCTTCAGTCCCACTAGTTGTCGTGGATGGGCTTCCTTGCTAATCTTTTCGTAGATTGTTTTGGGAGTGTCTTTGTCGGTAATACAAATGTAAGCAGGTTTTGAAATGGAACTTAGGGCTGAGAAAAAAAGCCAATAAAAAATAAGCAGCGCAACGATGAGGACACCGCAAGAGCAAAGAATCGTCTTTTTACGTGTAAAGTTCATGATATAATTCCACTTGTGAGGAAGCTCCAATGAAACTTGAGATGTCAACTTTAGAAGGTGCTTCATTTTAGTGTTCCTCGTACGATTTGCGTGCAAATTTACGCTTTTTCATGCAAATTGATTGAGCAATTGTAAATTAATTATGTCAATTGTGCCATCTACACTCTTTTTTTACTACTTTTGCACAAAAGTTTGAACATTGTGCCGATTAACCTAAGGAAGAACGTTCTGCTTGGGCGTGCATAAATATTTACCATGTTAACAAATCTCCATGGACAACTTTTATGCATGTCGGTTCTTTAGGCCTTTCGTGTGGCACCTCTATAAAACTCAAATGGAAATATATACAGATTTTGTCGGCTTAATAGCAGATAGTTTGCAGTCTCATTGGGATTTGGATGCATTAACCGACTATCAAGGAGTTACCTTGCAGTACAAGGATGTAGCTCGTAAGATTGAGAAGCTACACATCCTTTTCGAGAACGCAGGTGTTGTAAGGGGGGATAAGATAGCCCTTTGCGGCCGTAACAGTGCTCATTGGGCCACGGCGTTTCTAGCTACTATCACTTATGGAGCAGTAGCTGTGCCCATCTTGCATGAGTTCAAAGCCAAGCAGGTGCACGACATTGTCAATCACTCTGAAGCCAAGCTCCTATTCGTGGGCGACATGGTGTGGCCTGAACTAGACGTAGAGCAGATGCCTGCCCTAGAGGGTGTGATTAATATTCCCGATTATTCCTTGCTACTTTCGCGAACCGACCTATTAACTGAAGCCCGCGAACGACTCAACGAATTGTTCGGTCGGAAGTTCCCAAAGTACTTTCGCAAGGAGCACGTCAACTACGCTCATACACCCGATCCCGATGCGTTGGCACTCATTAATTACACTAGTGGAACCACCTCTAACTCCAAGGGCGTGATGATTCCCTATCGTGCGTTGTGGTCCAACTATCAGTTCGCTATCGAGGTGCTTGGCAAGAAGGTAAAGCGAGGTGACAATGTCATTTCAATGTTGCCTTTGGCTCACATGTATGGCATGGCATTTGAGTTCCTTTTCGAATTTATACATGGCTGTCATGTGTTCTATCTCACGCGCATTCCCTCGCCCAAAATCGTCCTTAAAGCTTTTGGCGAAATAAAGCCCGTAATCATCATCTCTGTGCCTTTGATTATTGAAAAGATAATCAAGAAGAATGTGCTACCCAAGTTGCAGAGCCCTAGCATGAAGGTGCTTTTAAAACTTCCCTTTATTAGCGGTCGCATACTCGATAAAGTGCGCGAAGGCTTAGTTTCAGCCTTTGGTGGAAACTTCTACGAGATTATCATTGGCGGAGCTGCATTCAATAGTGAGGTAGAGGATTTGCTCCACAAAATACATTTCCCCTACACCGTGGGTTATGGAGCCACAGAGTGTGCCCCCATCATCTCCTACGAAGACTGTCATTCCTTCCGTAAAGGCTCTTGTGGTAAGGCCGCTCCTCGCATGGATATAAAGATTGACAGTGAAGACCCTCAAAACGTGGTGGGCGAAATCCTTACCCGTGGTGAAAACGTGATGTTGGGCTATTTCAAAAACGAAGAAGCCACACGCAACACGCTCGTTGACGGATGGTATCATACGGGTGACTTAGGAGTGATGGATGCCGAGGGTAACCTCTTTATTCGTGGACGCAGCAAGAATATGCTGCTCGGTGCTTCTGGTCAGAACATCTATCCCGAGGAGATTGAAGATAAGCTAAATACGCTTCCTTATGTGAACGAGAGCATCGTGGTGCAACGCAATGAGAAGCTCGTGGCTCTCATCTATCCCGACTATGATGAAGCACAACGCGATGGGCTCAACGAAAATGGTCTACGACAAGCCATGGAGCAAAACCGCAAGGATCTTAATGCGATGGTGGCAGCCTACGAGCGCATCACCTCAGTAGAGCTTTATCAGACCGAGTTTGAAAAGACCCCCAAACGAAGCATCAAACGCTTCCTCTACAAGTAACAACGCTTATGGATAAAAATGCAGAAGTTTCCATAAATGCCGATGAAGTGCTTACTCAGACCGCATTCTCTGAACCTGAGGTGGACGATGCAGCCCCTCACTCCATGGTGCTTCGTTCGGAGAATCTCGTGAAGAAGTATGGCAAGCGCACAGTCGTGAATGGCGTGTCTTTCAATGTGAAGCAGGGCGAGATTGTGGGGTTGTTGGGTCCCAATGGTGCTGGCAAGACGACCTCCTTCTACATGACCACTGGCTTGGTTGTGCCCAACGGTGGGCGCATCTTCTTGGACGATGAGGAAATCACCAAAGATCCCGTATACAAGCGTGCGCAAAAAGGCATTGGCTATTTAGCACAAGAGGCCTCCGTGTTTCGAAAGATGAGTGTGGAGGACAACATCGCCTCGGTATTGGAGATGACTGGTCGCTCGAAGGAGTATCGCCGCGAGAAACTCGAAAGTTTGATAGCGGAGTTTCGCTTGCAAAAGGTGCGTAAAAACCTTGGCGACCAACTTTCTGGTGGCGAGCGTCGACGCACGGAAATAGCCCGTTGCCTGGCCATCGACCCGAAGTTCATCATGCTCGACGAACCCTTTGCGGGCGTTGACCCCATCGCCGTGGAAGACATTCAATACATCGTGTGGAAACTGAAGGATAGAAATATAGGAATCCTCATTACCGACCACAATGTTGAGGAAACGCTTTGCATCACTGACCGTGCTTATCTACTTTTTGAGGGACGCATCCTCTTTCAAGGAACACCTGAGGAGTTGGCCGAGAACCAAGTGGTGCGCGACAAATATTTAACCAATAGCTTCAAGCTCCGTAAGAAAGACTTTCAAACGATGGCGCGCGAACGAGAGTAATGACTATTCAATAAGAGAAAGCCACTTCCAATAGGCCGAATAAGCTTTGGAAGTGGCTTCTTTATACCTTGTATTTAATAATTCTACAATATGCTACTATCACTATTATTTTCAACGCTTTTTGCTACCTCTCAAGGAGATACATTGGTCGTGAAAAGTGCTCAAGTGGAAGGCCCTTACCCCCTTGTGGCTCCTTACTCCACAGACTTGCTTAACATGAAGGGGCAGAAGTTCGATGCTGCGCAAGAGGCATTGAGTCAAAATGCGCAACTAGTGCAGTCTTCCTCAAAGGTCAAGACCAATGTGGCTACCATAGCTAATGGAGAGTTCCTCACGTTAGGTGCCGACAGTTTATCAGTCATTCATGTGCTGCGTTTCAACGTGCAAGTTTCTCGCTTCACAGAGGCACAGATGCTGATTGATAAATTGAATAACTATAAGCTCTTTGTTAACGGCAAAGAGTGTGCCGACAAGAAACTTACGTTGGCTCCAGGGCGTGCCGACCTCGTATTACAAACTTTCACGCAGAAGGGTGATAACAATCAGTTCGATGTGCGCATCGTGGGCAAAGATCTCTCGCATTTGCAGGTAAATGCCTCAGGCAAACGACCCTTTACTATCGGACAGCAAACCTGGGGTGACCATTATTATAGTGTATCCCTGTCCCCTTCGGGAAAATATCTCGTAGTGGTTACTTGCAACACGAGCGCTAAGGATGGAAAGAAACTATACACTACGTTGCTTACCGAGACAACCACTGGTCGAGAGCTGCTTCGCCGAAACGAGTATGTCAGTTTGCGCTGGCTAGAAGGCAAAGAAGATATATTGTATTAT
>CAVFOF010000110.1:800-1925 GCA_963623895.1 bacterium | reverse complement strand
CCCGTTCAGGTTCGAATGGCAAGGAACTCGTGGAATACGTTCCAGCCACAGGCAAAGAGAACGTGTTAGCCGACCAATTGCCCGAGGGTGACTTTAGCGTGTCGCCAAAGAAGGACTACCTTATCTTCTCAAAGACGGAGGAGGGGAAGGCCAGCAAGGATGGGCTAAAACGCATAGAGGAACCCGACGACCGCATGCCTGGTTGGCGCAGTCGCACCTCGCTTTGGCGCTATGATCTTGGTAGTAAACTGATGCAGCGTATCACCTTTGGCCGAGAGTCAGTGTCGCTAGCCGATATCTCTCACGATGGCCGTTCGCTGTTGTTACAATATGCACGCAGTGCTGTCAACAAACAGCCCATGTACCGCACTTCGCTTGTGCGCATGGATGCTTACACTGGCCGAGTGGATACCCTGTTGGCCGACACCACGTTCATTGGTAGTGCAAAATTCTCACCCAATGCCAAACAACTACTTATTTCGGCCACACCAGCCGCTTTCGATGGTATTGGCAGCGAGGTAAAACCAGGGCAAACTCCCCAAGGCTTTGATTATCGATTGTACGTCTATGACCTTGCCAGCGGAAAGGTTACGCCTGTTCTACGGAATTTCAACCCCACCGTGGCCGACTATGAATGGAACTCTGGCGACGGCATGATCTATTTCACTGCTGACGACCGAACGGGGCGCGGACTCTTCCAACTTAACCCCTCTACATGGAAGGTTACTCATTATGAACTCCCCCTTTCCTACGTGCAGGACTTCTCGATTGTCTCGGCTAGCAAATCGTCGCCCCGCCTAGTCTTCTTTGGGCAAAATCCCACTCGTGCGCGCGACTTGTACACCTGTGAACTAAAGAAGGCTAAGGTCGATGCCCAACGCATTGGTACGATACAGTTCGACGAGAGCTATAAGGACGTGGCTATTGCTCCTAGCCGAAATTGGCAGTTCAAGGCCACTCGAGGTGATTCGATTGACGGATTCTACTTGCTCCCCCCCGATTTCGATGCAAGCAAGAAGTATCCCATGATTGTTTACTACTATGGCGGCTGTGTGCCCTCGTCCAATCTGCTAGAGTCATGGTACCCATTCCAAACGTTCGCATCGCAGGGTTACGTGGTTTACG
>CAVFOF010000110.1:0-713 GCA_963623895.1 bacterium | reverse complement strand
CGGGCTACGGTCAGGAGTTTGCGGCTCGCCATGTAAACGCTTGGGGAAAGGAAACGGCCGACGATATCATTCAAGGAGTTAAGACCTTCTGCAAGGAACACGCATTCGTAGATGCTGAGCGTATTGGTTGCATCGGCGCTTCGTATGGTGGCTTTATGACAGAGTATTTGCAAACGCGCACAGACCTCTTTGCAGCAGCCATTTCTCATGCAGGTATCAGCAACATAACAAGCTATTGGGGTGGCGGCTACTGGGGGTACTCCTATGGTGAAACAGCTCAATACGGAAGTTTTCCTTGGAATAACCCCGAACTCTACATTGAGCAATCTCCCTTGTTTAGTGCCGATAAAATCCATACGCCCCTTTTGCTTCTTCACGGCACGGTTGACACTAATGTGCCAACCAATGAAAGCCAGCAACTCTACAATGCACTACGCATTCTAGGGCGTGAAGTGGCCTACGTGCAAGTGGAGGGTGAAAACCATGTAGTGGTCGACTACAACAAGCGTTTAGCTTGGCTTAACGTAATCTATGCCTGGTTTGCCAAGTACTTGCAGAAAGACGACACTTGGTGGAAGGCACTCGACTTGTAACACAGTAAGCATCCCATACAAGCCGTATTGTGTAAAAAACAAATAAGCCAAAGTCTCGATAGATTGACTTTGGCTTATTTGTTTTCTATGCAATTGTAAGGTAGTAAAGAATCAGGATCG
>CAVFOF010000109.1:0-7812 GCA_963623895.1 bacterium | reverse complement strand
TAATGTATAATGTGCAATGGATAATGTGCAATGGATAATGTTATAGTGTATAATGTATAATGTATAATTAGGGGGGGCTATAGACCTATCTGCTTGAGAAAGTTGTTGAGCTCTTGGGGCATGGTGGTGCGTAGGGACTGTCGTTGCTGCTTGGTGGTTGCGAGGATGGCTCGGTCCTTACTGTAGGTCTCTCGGAAGGTGAGGCGGTCGTCGTAGGTGAAGAACTGGAGCGGGCTGTATTGTTTTATTTCGTTGGGCACTTCGTTGAGCCGTCGGAAGGTGTAGCGGGTGTTGCCGTCTTTTCGGGTGGTGACTAGCTCGGCTGCTTCGTCGTCGGAGAGTCGCACTTGGGTGGTGAGCTTTTTGGCGTTTTCGTCGTATGTGGTATAGGCTGTGCTTCTTCCATTAAACAGCTCTTCGTAGATAAGATGAAGGGCTTGGTGGTAGAGGTTGGTCTCGTCGGGTTCGATGGCGAAGGTCTTTTGGAGGGACTTGTCGGTGTCGTAGTAGATTTTTGCCTGGGTGAGGTAGTAGAGGGCTGCGGCTAGCTGCTTGTCGGTGGGGGCGATGGACGGCTTGGTGCTTCCATAAGAGGGGAAGCCCATGAAGAGGGCTTGCGTGCCGAGGTCGGCGTCGTAGCTAGAGCTGGCTTCTTTGATGCAGAACTGAGCACCTTCGAACTTTTGGCCTTGGTCGTCGGTGGGGGTGGAGCTGACATAGTCGCCGAAGCAGAAGAAGGGCTCTGCGATTTTGCCTTCTTCGTCTAGGGCTGATTGGTCGAGGTGCTTGCTCCATAGGAGCACGTCGAAGATGTTGTTGCTCGCTGAGCGGCTTTCGAAGCTTTGGGTGGGGGTTTTGTCGGCACTGGAGTTGCTTAGTCCTTCGAGTTCGCCGCCAGTGCGGTATTTCACGATGAATTGTTGGCTTTGTGGATCAATTACGTTGACAACGTCTTCGTTGTAGGTGTGGATGTCATCGAGGCCGACTCTGCCTGAGGCTTCGAAGTCTTTGAAGTTGATATGGTCTTTTTTGTAGATGTATCCTTGGAGGTTCGAGGCGAAGCGGTAGGGGACGTCTTCGGGTGCCCCTGGATACTCACTAGTGCCTACTGTTTTTAGCAGGAGGTCGTAGATGGTGTAGTCGCCCTTGGATATGAAGTTTTTGTTATAGCCATAGTAGAAGGCTTGTATGGTGCTTTTGGGGGCTGCTAATAATTGGGGAAGGGTTTCGTCGTGGTAGTTGAGCTCTGGGTTGTAGTTGCGATTGGTTACTCCGCAGGTGTAGTCGTTGTTGATTTTTCGTTCGGGATTCCACAGGTCGAGGTAGCCCCACATGTAGCTCACGTCTCTGACGGTGGAGGCGGGGAAGCCTCCTTCCTCGTTGGCTACGTTGCCTATGCCTACGTATTTATCGCTGGTGGCTACGTTGGGGTTGGCCATGAGGCGTAGCAGGTTGAAGAAGTTCATGATTTCGCGTTCGCCATCGGCTTTTTTGGTGCAGAGCTTGGTGGGGAGGTAGGTTTTTTTGCCGACGTTGACGTAGTTGCTCATCTTGTTGTCGCCAGCGGGCACTAGCTGGAAGGTACACCAGTGGCTTTGTGGCACTTTTGTGCCTTTGAGGCAGGGCTGGGTGCAGACCCAGAAGGTGGGGGTGAGGATGGTGTTTCCCTGCTCGTTGGTGGAGGAGATGAACTGGCAGATGACGTCGCCTAGGTGGTAGTAGCCTTCTTCCTTGAGGGTGGAGCCGTTTTCGCCTAGGGCTGAGGTGGGGACGAAGCAGATTTTTTCGAGTTGGGGCAGCTGCTGCACGTTGAAGGTGAGGGTGGCAAAGAGGTTGGGCTGGTTTTCTACTTTAAAGTTGAGCGTGCCAATGCCCTGCATTTGCCATTGGTCGTTGGTGGGGGTGGTGGAGCTGATGTTTTTCGATACGAGGCTGCGATAGATGCGGTCGGCTTCGTTGAGGCTGGTGGTGGCTACGTAGCGCACGTGGGGGTTGGCCTCGTCAATAGGCTCGCCGATGGTGGGGGCGACGTGGTAGTCGGCCGACTGCCAATTGGTGGGTAGGGAGTCGACGTTGGCCACGGCGGCGAGCAGCGTGGTGAGGGCTTCATACTTTTGGGCTTGTGCTTCGCTGACCTCCGTAGTGGGGTCGGTGTTGCCGTCCGATTGGTTTGCATCGAGGTCGTTGTCGGTGCAGGAGCTCAGGAGGCTGCCTAGGCTAAGGCCGAGGGCTAGAGCTAGGAGGGATAGTGTGCGAGGTGTTTTCATATTTTTTTTAAAAAATGGGTAAATAGAGTTCTGGTGAATGGTTATCGGCTGAGCCAGGCTTCGGGGTTGAGCTTGGTGGTTTCGCGTCGGAGCTGGAAGTGGAGGGTGTGGTTGCCTGCGGCATCGGGGGCGATGGAGCCTAGTGTTTGTCGGGCACTGACGCTTTGGCCTCGGCTTACGCTGACGGAGCTGAGGTTGCAGTAGACGCTCATGTAGGAGCCGTGGCGCACGATGACGTTGTAGTATCCGCCGTAGGTGAAGATGGCCGTGACTTCGCCTTGGGCTACGGCTCGGGCTTGTGCTCCGCTTTGGCCAGTGATGTTGATGCCTTTGCTGTCGAGTTGTACGCCGTTGAGGCCGGCCACGTTGTAGGCTCCGTAGTGGCGGGTGATTTGATAGCTCCCCGTGATGGGCATGGGTAGGCGGCCACGTTGTGAGGCGAAGGCTCGGTCGGCTGCGTTGCTTTCGTTGGCGATGGGCGGGGTGTAGTCTTCGCGGGGTTGTGACTTGCTGCTCGCGTTGTTGCTTGCCTTGCTGCTTGCCTTGTTGTTAGCCTTGCTGTCTGCCTTGCTTGTTTTGCTTGTGGCTTTCGTGTTGGCTTTCGTGTTGGCTGCTAGGGCTTTGTTGCGTTCGGCTCGTTCGCGTTCGGCTTTTTCGCGGGCTGCTTTCTCCTTGGCTGCTTTTTCGGCTTTGCGGCGGGCGGCTTCTTGGCGTGCTAGCTCCGCTTTGCGTCGTCGTTCGGCGGCGATGATTTCTTGTTGTATGAGTTGGTCGATGCGGGCGTCGAGGGCGGCGGCCTTCTTGCGCTGCTGCGCAATGGAGGCTTGCAGTTCGGCTTGTCGGTGGTTGAGCTCGTCGACCACTTGTTGCCGCTCGGCATGCTGCGTTTGGAGTTTGCGGGTTTCGGCTTTGCCTTCTTCTAGGAGTTGGTTCTTTTGCGTCTTTATGCCTAGCAGTTCGGCTCGCTTGGCTTGCACTTCTTGTTCCTTCTGCTGGATGATGGCGGCTTGTGTGCGCTGGTAGCGTGAGAACTGGGTGACGTAGCGCAGGCGGCGGTACATTTGGCGGAAGTTTCTGGCTTGTAGCACGAATTGCCACTTCGTGAGGCTGTGGCGGTTGCGGTAGATGTAGCTCACGGCGCGGCTGTAGCGTCGCTTACACACGGCGAGGTCGGCTTCGAGCTTGCGGAGTTGTGCTTCGAGCTGTCCGATGCTTGTGCCTAGCGTGGTGAGTTCGGAGTTGATGCCGTCGACGTACTTTTGCTGGCCTTCAATCTGCAGGTTGATTACTTGCAGGTTGGCTAGCTGCGAGGTGACGTCTTTTTTCGTGGTTTTGAGCAGTTTCTCTTGTGAGGCGATGTTGGCCTTGAGGGTGGTCTGCTGCTTTTGTAGGGAGCGTATCTTCTTGTTGGTCTGCGCCGTGAGGGGGGGCAGACTGAACAGGATGAGGAGGAGCAGGGTGAGCAGTGGTTTCATTCGGATGGGGAGGTGGAATTTTTTTTAAAGCCCAAGTTCAGCGATGGTTCGCTGTTTGTATTTGCTTGAGGGCTTGGTGGGTGTGGTGTCGACCTCGGCCTTCGTGTTGAGGCTCGAGAGGGTGAGTTGTAGGCTCTGCTCTTTGCTAGCTGCTGTGCCTTGGTTGAGGGCTAGGGTGAGCTGCGTGGGGAAGAGACGTGAACCTAGTTTTTCGGAAAAATTGGCGTAGGTGGCTTGGAATTGCCCTGCGTTGCTTCCCGTGGTCTGCTTAGGCTCCACGTTGAGCGCAGTGAGCTGCAGGGTGCTGGGGTTGAGCTGGAAATGGTAGTTGAGCAAGGGCGTGGTTGTGGGCGTGAGCGTCAGCACGGAGTTGGAGCTTTCTGCTTGGAACTGTGCGTAGTTGCTCTCGGTGAGTGGCGTGTTGGTGCCTGGCAGGAAGATTTCGTTCCAGAAGAGGGCTTCGAGTGAGTGGTAGTTGAGCCCTGAGGTGCGGATGAGTTTCACCTCGTCGTAGCGGGCGGTGGCGTATTGGTGGTTGACGCGGTCGATGGCCGTGACCCCGGTGGGGGTGAACTCGAGCGTCATGACCTCAATGCCTAAGAAGCGGGCCGATAGCCGGATGATGCTGCCTCGTTTCATCTGTAGTTTGCCGTTGGCACTCAGGTCTTTCCCGCCGAGGTTGATGCGTAGCTTGCAGCTGGCCGTGAGTTGTGTGGCGGTGGCGTTGGGCTGCTGCTTTTGGCGGGCTTTGAGGGCGGCGGTGGCGTTGGCTGTAGCGGTTGTTGTCGTCGTCGTGCTGGTGTTTTCTATGAGCATGATGTGCTTTTCGGCGTGTTTCGAACTGCCGCATGAGGCTAGCATCAGGAGGGTCAATAGGAGGGGGAGGTATTTCATAATCAGTGGGAGGTGGGGGATTAGGGCTTGCGTCGCTTCAGTTTGAGGTTGAGTTTGCGCTTGAGCTTGGCATCGTTGGTGAGCTGTAGGGCTTTGCGCCATTGCTGCAAGGCGGGTTTGAGCTGGTTGTTCGTATAGAGAATGTCGCCCGCATGGTCGTAGAGGGTGGCATCTTCTGCGGTGGGTTGGGGGGTGAGGTCGAGGGCCTCGTTGATGTAGATGAGTGCTTGCTTGGGTTGGTGGTTGAGGTGGAGAATCCAAGCGTAGGTGTCGAGGAAGGTGGGGTTTGCCCCTTCGGCCTCGACGGTGAGGCGGCTCATGCGCTCGGCCTTCTTAAGGAGTTCGGCTCGTTGGGTGGTGAGGGGGAGCGACTCGGCATCGACTGAGAGGAAGTAGGCATAGTTGTTGAGACACTCCGTGTTGTTGGCTTTGACCTCTAGCGAGCGTTCGTAGGCTTGGTAGGCTTCTGATTTTTGCCCCGTGGCGTGGAGCACGTCGCCTAGGAGGGCATAAAGCTCGCTCGCCGTTTGCTGGTCGGTGTCGGGCGTGATGCGCTCGGCTCCTTGTTGTAGCTGACTGATGGCTTCGGCGTTGCGCCCTAGGCGGTAGAGGGCGATGCCGTGGTAGTAGTAGAAGCAGACCTCGGTGGGGTCGTAGAGTTGGCCTTCGGCGCAGATGTGGGCGATGGTGTCCATGCTTTGCTCTTGCTGAATGTTGAGCAGCAGGAGGTGGAGGCGGGCTTGCGTTTGGTCTGGCTCGATGCGGAGCACGGTGCGCAGGGCTTGGGCGATGCGTTGGGGGCTGAGGCCTCGCTCGGTGAGGTAGCTCACTTGGAGCTGTGCTATGTTGCTCGACTCTTGGGGCATAGCGAGGGCTTGGCTGAAGAGCTGGATGACGGGCAGGGTGTCGGCCTCTTGCCGGATGTTGTCGACTACGTAGCCCCGCATGGCTTCGAGGCGGGCTCCGCTCTGGGTGTGGGGGTTGAGCACGACGCGGTGGAGGAGGTCGAGGTAGAGGGAGTCGGCGGCGGCGGCTTTGTAGTAGGCTAGGAGCGAGATTTGGGCGTAGCTATTGTCGGGCTCTGCGCTGAGCACGTCGCGATAGGTCATGAGGGCTTGTTCGTGGTGCCCCTGTTGGTCGTAGAGGTCGCCCATGAGCACGCGGTAGCGCAGGTCGTAGGGGTATTCGGCGCAGAGGTCCTCGATAGCTTTGTAAGCGTGCTCATCGTCCTTGAGGGCGATGTAGGTTTGAAATTTCTCTAGACTTAGCTGTTCGCTTGTGCCTTCAATCTGCTCGATGCGGTTGAGTGTGCGGATTACGCCGCCGTAGTCGGCATTGTTTTTGTAGAGCCAGACGAGGGTGTTGAGGGGGTCGGCACTAGGGTTGGCCTCGGCTATTTCTTCGAATAGGGCGATGGCTTCGGCGTAGTGGGCGGTGTTGGCCAGGTGGGTGGCGAGTGTCTCTTTGTAGTAGAGGTTGCGCGGCTCTAGCTCTACGGCTCGGTGGAGCAGGGAGTCGCCTCGGTGGCGCATGAGGGTGTCGGAGTAGGCGGTGTAGCTTAGGCAGAGTATGCCCATCTCGTAGATGGCCTCTGAGGCTTCGGGGTTGAGGCGGAGGGCTTCGTTGAGCAGTTCGAACTGTGCGTCGATGTGGTCGGCCTGCTTTTGGCGAATGGCTTCGAGGAAGAGGGCGTTGTAATGTTGCTGCTGGGCGTAGGTGAGGGGGAGGCGCTGGGTTGGGGCTGAACTCGTGGCTTTTGCTTCGCTTGTGGCGCTGGGGGTGGCTTCGAGGTGAGGGGTGCTGCTCTCGCTTGGGGTGTTGGGCGTGGCCTTTTGGCTTGTGCTGCAGCCGATTAATAGGCACAACAAGGCGGCAAACAGACTGCTAGCTAGGAGCTGCAGCTTGTTTGCTTGGTTTGGCTTGCTCGTGTTGTTGTGCTTATTGCTCATGGTTGGGGGGTGTTTAGAGGGGGGGAAAATTATTCTTTGCCCGTGTGTCCGAATCCGCCTGCGCCGCGTTCGGTGGGGTCGAGGGTGTCGGTGGGTTCCCATTCGGCTCTTTCGTGGCGGGCAATGACGAGCTGGGCGATGCGCTCACCGGGTTGTAGGGTGAAGGGCTCTTGGCTGAGGTTGATGAGGATGATGCCTATTTCGCCGCGGTAGTCGGCATCGATGGTGCCGGGGGTGTTGACGAGCGAGATGCCGTGCTTTAGGGCTAGGCCTGAGCGGGGACGCACTTGGGCTTCGTAGCCTGCGGGGAGGGCGATGCTAAGGCCTGTGGGCACGAGTGTGCGTTGTAGGCTTTGCAGGGTGACGGGCTCGGTGAGGTTGGCTCTGAGGTCGAGCCCTGCGCTCTGCGGTGTGGCATATTCGGGTAGGGGGAAGGGGGAGCGGTTGATGATGCGTATTTTCATTGTGTTTGTGTGAATGCTTTAGGGGTTATCGTGTGTTTTAGCGTGGTCGCAGCCTTCTTGTTAAAGCTACGCTTTGCTATTAAAGGGCAAATGTAGTGATTTCTTCTAGAAATGTGGCCTTTATTGGTGGTGTTTTTGGGCTACTTGGCGTGTTTGGTGGGAGGAAAGTGCTGGCTTGTAGCTTTTGGTTGCCTATGCTTTGTGCGTGGAGAGGGGGCGTTTTGCCTATGCATTGTGCGGGATACCTCTCTATTTTGCCTATGCTTTGTGCGTGGAGAGGGGGCATTTTGCCTATGCATTGTGCAGAAAAGGCCTTGTTTTTGCCTATGCATTGTGCAAGAAATGCCTTGTTTTTGCCTATGCATTGTGCAAGAAATACCTTGTTTTTGCCTATGTTTTAGGAAAAAAGGGTATATTTGCAATCAGAAAAATAAGCAAGAACGATATTGTCAGCTATTGTCGTAAAAAAAATCTCCTTCGCAATAGAAGGCCTTTCATTTAGGGAAGTGCTTAAAGAGCTGTATTTGTCGTTTGACACTGTTGCAGCTACTTATAAGGTTATTTCTGAACATATACTTAGAAAAAGAAGAAACTCTAGAGGCTATAGTGATAATTACTACAGTTTCTAGAGTTCCTTTTTGAGTTTCCTCTTGCGCCGACGCGGGGACGCGTCGCCCCCAATTTTGTGATATTTACCCCAATTTTTTAGGTGTTCACCCTGCCCCAACTTTTTGTTCTAACTAGTTGCCTAATCGTAAAAACT
>CAVFOF010000108.1:0-7924 GCA_963623895.1 bacterium | reverse complement strand
AGTTGTAACTCAAGGAGTTACTCAAGAATACATTGATTATTATAGCTTTATTATTGCTTTATTCTTGAGTTTCTACTTGCGCCGACGCGGGGACGCGTCGCCCCCAATTTGTTACTCATTTTGTGCTCATTTTGTGCTCAATTCGGCCAAAGAATCGTCCTCGCCCACTACCCAAAGCGCATCGTTGCGCTGAATGAGGCGGTCGGCCGTGGCGGGCTGAATGTTGCCCTCCTTATCCTCAAAACCTACTACCATGCAGTGGTAGCGAGAGCGGATGCCGTTGGTGCTAAGCGTAGTGCCGATAAACGGACTGCCCTCACGGATGAGCAGGCGGCGCAACTGCAACTTGCTTCCACTAGCTGCCGAGAGCAAATCGTGCTCTTGTGTCATGCGCTGCTGAAACAGTTGCAAACTCTCGTCGCTGCCAATCACCTCAATGCGGTCGCCAGGGAAAATCATGGCCTCGCCGTCGGGAATGTTCAATCGATGCACTCCCCGCACAATGGCCGCAATCATCACCCCGTCGTTGTGGCTAAATCCCAACTCCTTTAAGCGGCAGCCCGCCCAAGCACTGTCCTCCGGCACGTCGAGTTCGGCGATGTGGATATTCCTACTCGTTAATCGGCCAGCATAGCCTGGCTCTGAGGCTTGGCCTTGCGCCAACACCTCACGCGAACGGAGGTTTTGCAAGAAGATGCGCTCCATGCGAATGCTCGTCCATTTCACCTGGCGCGACCACAACATCAGCCCGGTGAGCCCAACCGAAGCTAACACGTGCCACACCCACCAAAGGGGCGAGAGGAAGTTGAGCACGTAGTAGACGGCCGCTGTCGCTAGGGCGAAACGCACCAAGAAGGTCAGCCACAACAACACACGCTGACCCAGCCCCCGCTGACGCAACTGCTTCCACTCCTCCGAACGATTCTTACGCATCACAATGGCACGCAAGAAGGGCGACACCACGAGCAAAGTGAGCAAACCACACACGGCATTTCCCACCCAATGCCCCATCGTAGTGCGACAAAGCGGCAACAAGGCATTGAAGGCAATAAGGATGACGGCCACACTCAACGTGAGGTAAGCTCCCACTTGGCTGAGCAAAGCGAGCAATAAGGGTTTCCAAAGTTGCTCGGTGGGCTGCGCCGAAGTCTTGTCCTTCAGTGTGGGACGCTCCACCAAGCGCAGCACAGCTGGCGGCACGATGTGCTCTAATAGTTCACAAGCAGGCACGGCCGCCTTTATCATATAAGGAGTGAAAAACGTGGTGATGATGCTCACCGCCACCACTACGGGGTAGAGGAAATCGCTCGTCACGCCAAGCGTTGTGCCTAGCGAAGCGAGGATGAAAGCAAACTCACCAATCTGCGCCAACGAGAAACCGCTCTGCATGGCCGTGCGCAAGGGCTGACCCGAAATGAGGAAGCTGGCCGTGCCAAACACGGCCTGACCCACAATAATAGCTACGCAGAGAAGCAAGATGGGCAACCAATAAGCGGCCAGCACGGCGGGGTCGACCAACATGCCCACCGACACGAAGAAGATGGCACCGAAGAGATCCTTTACGGGCGACACCACGCGCTCAATTTGCTCGGCCTCAACCGTCTCGGCCAAAATGCTACCCATCATAAACGCACCGAAGGCGGAACTGTAGCCCACTTTCTCGGCAATTACCACGAGCAAGAAGCAGAGGCCAATGCTCACCACGAGCAAGGTTTCCTTGTTTATCCAACGCTGCGTTTTGCGCAAGAAGATGGGGATGACGTAGATGCCCACCACGAACCAGAGGATGAGGAAGAAGCCCAATTTGAGCAGACTGCCCACTAGCTCCATGCCCTGCAGGTGTTGCGACACGGCCATCGCACTAAGCATCACCATTAAGAGAATGCCGAGAATGTCCTCGATGATAAGCACCGAGAGCACGCCGCCGGCAAATTTCTGCTGGCGCAGCCCGAGGTCTTCGAAGGCTTTATAGATAATCGTGGTGCTCGACATGGCGAGCATGCCACCAAGGAAGAGGCTGTTCATATTGCCCCACCCAAACAGATGGCCCACCATGCTGCCAAGGCTCATCATGCACACCATCACGCAGCAAGCGGCAATGACGGGACTAAGGCCCATCTTCACGATTTTCTTGAACGAGAACTCCAAGCCAAGCGTAAACATCAAGAAGATGACGCCGATGTCGGCCCAGGTGTGGATGCTGCTCATATCTGTCACGCTAGGCGTGTAGGGCATGTGCGGCCCTGCCAAGAAGCCCGCCACGATATAACCCAACACCAAAGGCTGCTTGAGCCGCTTAAAGATAATAGTGACAATGCCCGCCGAGATGAGGATGAGGGCCAAGTCGGAAAGGAAATCTTGCATAGGCTTTATTATTAGGGGGTAGACGAACAACTGAACCGATGTTTGTCTACCCCACTTTGTTTTCAACTGAGAAGGAAGGGCTGCCACTGCGGTGGAGCAAATTCTCCCTTCTTTTTTTGTCTTGTGAAACTGTTTGTCGTTAATAAATCTTCGTTGCTACTAAATAATCACCACCTTGCCAGCAATGCTCCTCTTGCCATCGGAGGTGGACACCATGATGAAATAGACACCAGCTCCCACTCGGCTACCCGTGTTCTGCTGCGTAAGATTCCACAGCCACGAACCACCCGTAGCGTTACCCCAGGCCACAAGTTGCTGACCGCTGCTCAGCACCTTCACCTCAGCTCCTTCGGTCAGGCCATCCACGGTGAGCATGCCTTGATATTCGGGGCGCACGGGGTTAGGATAAATGCGCAGTGCACTCTTGTTTAAATTGCTGACGGGAGCCGTCACGCCTGTGCGGTAAGAGCAGAGACCTTTATCGGTGGCGATGTAGAGCACACCCGAAAGGCTATCGATGGCCAAGGCACAAATGTTGTCGCTGATGAGGGGCGAGTTGTCGGCCGTGAAGTGGCTGATTACCTCAGTGCCGTCCTCGCTGACGAGGTAAAGCCCCGCTCCGAGCGTACCTATCCACTTGCGGTTGCCGCAATCCACGGCTAAGGCGCGCACGATGTTGCCCGTGAGCAGATAGTCGGCATAGTTGGTGCCATCATTGCGCGGCACTTTAGGCTGGTTGATGGTGAAGGAGGAGGAGAACCACGTGGTGGGGTCGGGAATGTTGAACACACCCGCTTCGCAGCCGAGCCAAATTTCGCCGTTGCGATCTTCCACCATGTCACGCAAACCTTCGAGGCTCACCGTGCTGCCGTCCTCGTTAGTGGCCGAGGCACGATACATCGTTTTGTCGTCGTCGGCATCGGCGAGCGTGCCGTTGTAGTCGATACAGGCCAAGCCGCTGTTCATGGTAGTGGTGGTCTCATACTCGTTAATCCACGCCCAACCTCTCGAGTCGTGGAGGATTTTCTCGGCACGACCACGCTGGTCGAGGTCGTAGAAGGCGAGATGCTGCCACGTGCCGTCGGGCTTGCGAATAACGAGCGTCGTGTCGGCAAAATTGTTCGTCACCCAAAGGTTTCCGCTCGCATCGAAGGAGCAGCCACCAGCTTGAATGTTGCTATTCATGTAAGTGCCACCGCCCGAAGTGGGGTAAGTGATGGGCGAGTTCGAACTGTTGTAGAGGTTGACGTACTTCTGGTTGCGGTACTCATACATGCCCTCCAAATTGCTCGTGGCGAAAACGTGCGTTTCGTCGTTGGGGTCAACGGCTACGTGGGTGATGTTGAGATATTGATAGCCAGCCCAAGGCCAACGCCCCGTCCTAGGGGCATTTACTCGAGCACTGTCTTCGTCCATATCGCTCCAGTTGTTGCCGTCGTAGCAACCGAGGAAAGCTTCCGTGCGGTTGCTAGAGATGGGGTCGCCCGTCACGTAGAGTTTTCCGCCCGCCAGGAGCATGCGTCCGTGCGGATTGTGACGCGGACCGAAATTGCCCACCGTGCCCTCGGCTTCGGGGAGCGTTTCGGGCAGGGTGCTCACGTTGTAGAAGCGTAGCCCATCGTAGCCCTCGGCTGAGAAGAG
Organism: bacterium; assembly: GCA_963623895.1. Lineage (GTDB taxonomy): Bacteria > Bacteroidota > Bacteroidia > Bacteroidales > Bacteroidaceae > Alloprevotella. Next base: position 3,919 of record CAVFOF010000108.1, on the reverse strand, counting down.
ACGGCCGTTGGTGGTGCGCGTCACGTCGTTGGGACTAACAGTGGCCGAAACGTAGGAGCAGTTGGTGTAGTCGGCATCGTTGAAAAGGGCCACGTCTTTCGGGGCATAGAATTGCACGAGTTTGCCGTTGCATGAGCCGTCGGCCATGAGGTGGGAACTCACGTGTTCCACCTCCACCGTGCCATCGTCGTTGATGGAAAGGTGATTGATGCCCGCATTAATGGACGAACCATTGCCCACGATGATGTAGGCTCCCGAAGGGGCGGCCACGAGGCGCGTCACCGTCACGTTGTTGATAGTGGGTGCCCACGAGGCTTTGTCGTAAAGGTTGTCGGTGAGTTCGCCACGAATAAAACTGCGATCTTGAGCCAGATAGATGCGCTTGCCTATCACGGCAGCATCCACCACGCCGCTACCTATCTGATAGTAACCGCGCACGGTTTGCCCCTTCACGTCGAGCAAGATTACGCCCTCGTTCGTGGTGAGGCAAGCCCAATCGCCGTAGACATTGAGGTGGTTAATCGTGATGTTCGATTCTATGTAGTCGCGTATTTGTGCTAGCTTGAACACGCTGAATCGCCCCGTTGCGCCATCGCCGTCCTCGGGATAGATGAAGTCGATGGTGTTGTCAGCATAGAGTGCCACCAAGCACTTTTGCGTATGGCTCCAGCCGATGCTTTGTATCTCGGTGCTGCTGAGCGAGCACGAGAGTTTGTCGGGGGTGAACACGCTTTGCGTCTCGGTGTCGTAGACCAAGAGATTGCCGTTGCACAGAGCGTAGACCACATTGCCCGCCGCCACGGTTTGCGTAGCGTTGTGATACGACAGGTGGTAGGTCCATCGTGCGTTGTCGACACTCGAGTCGGCCCATGTGTTTAGGGGCGTGGCGAGTGAGAGCAGCAATAGCAGGGAGAGGAGAAGACGATGTGTCATACTTGAGTGTTGAGAAATTCTACTAATTTGGCCACGGCACGTGCGCGGTGGGAAATGCGATTTTTCACCTCCACGCCGAGTTGGGCAAAGGTCAGTCCGCCTTCGCCTTCGGGGGCGAACACGGGGTCGTAGCCGAAGCCTTCTGTGCCTTTTTTCTCCGTGGCGATTTCGCCTCGCACGATGCCTTCAAACAAGTGCTCCTCGCCATTAAGGATAAGCGCGATGGCGGTGCGGAATTGGGCAGAGCGGTCGCTCTGATTGCTTAAGGCAGCTAGAAGTTTTTGCGTATTGGCTTCGGGGTCGTGGCGGTCGGGGTAGGCATAGCGGGCAGTGTGTACGCCAGGGCCGCCGCCGAGTGCTGCCACCTCTAGGCCAGTATCGTCGGCAAAGCAGTCGTAGCCATACTTTTCCTTCACCCAGCGGGCTTTGATGAGGGCATTGCCCTCGAGTGTGTCGGCCGTTTCGGGGATGTCGTCGTAGCAACCAATTTCGCTGAGCGAGAGGATGCGCATCGAGCTGCCCACGATGGCACGGATTTCGGTGAGTTTATGCTCGTTGTTGGTGGCGAACACCAATTGTTGGGGAGTTGCGTTGGGATTGTTTTGCATAGGGATTTGTTATGTGGGATTATGCACGATAGGGCTTATAGGGCATGGCAGCCTTATAAGCCCTATCGGCGCACACGCTTCGCTGAGAACTCAGACTAGAAGCGCGATAGTTTTTCTTGTTATTTTTTATAATAAGGTGTGCAGCCCTCAAACCGTTTGAGGCATTAAGCATCTTGCTGCGTAGCCGAGGGTGTGGCGACCTTGTCGTCGTTCTTCTTTGCTTTCACCTTAATGCGGTCGAAGCCTTCGCCAAACACGCCGATGACCTTCGACTGCGAAACGAAGGCGTTGGGGTCAATGCCCTGGATGATGCGGAAGATGTTGGTGCTTTCGCGCTTCTTGGCTAACACGACGAGCACCTTGCGCTCTTGCTTCGTGTACCAACCTTGTCCGTCGAGCACGGTCACACCGCGGTGAGTGGCACTGATGGCGGCGGCAATGTCCTCATACTGTCGTGAGAAGATAAGGAACTGCACCGACTGTCGGCCTTGGTCGACGATGTAATCGAGCATGAGGTTGACGATGATAAGCGTGCAGTAGCCGTAGAGCAGTTTGTCGACGTTGCCTTCGGGCAGGAAGAACGAGGCGGTGATGATGATAATGTCGCAAAGCATCATCATTTGGCCTAGCGTCACGTCCTTATATTTATTGATGATAGAGGCAATGATATCCGTGCCGCCCGTAGAGCCGTTGTGGAGGAATACGAGGCCAATGCCCACGCCCTCGATGGCTGCACCCAAGATACACGACATGAAGGCATTGCCCTGCACCACCATAGGCAGGCGGCTGTGGGGGTTGATGTCGGGGAAGAGGTCGGGGTGAAGGCTGCCTAGGTGAATCATCACTTGCTGTGTGGCTGCTAACAGGAAGGAGAGCATAAACACGGCGTAGATGGTTTTGAGACAGAAGCGCCAGCCTAGCGTCTTCACGGCCAAAATGAGCAACAACACGTTCACGCCAAAGAAGGTGTAGTGTACGGGGAAACCGCTAGCATAGAAGATGAGCGCACCCGCACCAGCCAAGCCACCCGTGGTGATTTCGTAGGGTAGCTGGAAACAGGTGAACCCGATGGCATACATCAGCAAGCCAATGGTAATAATGATATAGTCGCGCACGTCTTGCGCAATGGTTGTTCGAAATTTCTTAACCATGATGAAAGTTTAGGACAATGGCAGAATAAGAAAAGGACGAAGGAGAGAGCAACAAAAAAGTAGACTGTCAAAATACATAAAAAATACGCTCTGCTCCTTCGGTCCTTATGCTGTTACCGATTTATTTTACCACAATATTGACGATGCGCCCAGGCACCACAATCACCTTCACCACTTGTTTACCCTCAAGATACTTCTGAGCCTGCTCCGAAGCTAAGGTCTCGGCTTGGATGGTGTCCTTGCTCGCATCGGCGGGGAAATTGAGGGTGAAGCGGGTCTTGCCGTTGAACGACACGGAGAGTGTCTGGGAATCCTCCTTCAAGTATTGCTCGTCGAACTGAGGCCAAGCGGCATCGCACACAGTGGCGGTGTGCCCCAAGGTGTGCCACAACTCTTCGGCCATGTGGGGAGCGAAGGGAGCGAGCAGCACCACGAAGGTTTCGAGCACTTGGCGGCTAGTGCACTTTTGTTGTGCCCATTCGCCAACGGCAATCATGAAGGCTGGCACGGAGGTGTTGTAGGAGAACACTTCGATGTCCTCGGTCACCTTCTTGATGAGTTTATGTAGGGTTTTGAGGTTATCCTTTGTAGGTTCGCTATCGGTCACAGCCCAATCGCCGTTTTGCGGATAGAACAAGCCCCATGCTTTACGCAAGAAGCGGGCGCAACCATCGATGCCGTTCGAGTCCCAAGGCTTGCTTTGGTTGATGGGGCCGAGGAACATTTCGTAGAGGCGCAAGGTGTCGGCACCATAGCGTTCGATGATGAGGTCGGGGTTGACCACGTTGTACATGGATTTCGACATTTTCTCAACGGCCCAGCCGCACACGTATTTGCCTTCCTCAAGCACAAACTCCGCATCGGCATATTCGGGACGCCATTGCTTGAAGGCTTCGAGGTCGAGCACATCGTTCTGCACGATGTTCACGTCTACGTGGATGGGGGTCACGTCGTACTGATCCTTCAGCCCGAGGCTCACGAAGGTATTGGTGTCCTTAATGCGGTAGACGAAATTGGAGCGACCTTGAATCATGCCCTGATTTACGAGCTTTTGGAAGGGTTCTTCCTTGCAGGAAACGCCGAGGTCGTGGAGGAACTTGTTCCAGAAACGAGAGTAGATAAGGTGTCCCGTAGCGTGCTCCGAACCGCCTATGTAGAGGTCAACGTTCTGCCAGTAGGCGTCGGCTTCCTCGCCCACGAGAGTTTCGTTGTTTTTGGGATCCATGT
>CAVFOF010000107.1:0-7984 GCA_963623895.1 bacterium | reverse complement strand
AATACACTTTATAGACGAAAAAGGAAAAGGTCTGGCGAAAGAAATGTTTCACCAGACCCAATTGTTATCAGCTAGTTATTTGTCAGCCTTGTCACAAATTTTACTTTCGTAAAGTAAATGTGCAATTGGCTTTTTTGAATGGAAGAGAGCGAGAAAAAGCATTCTTCGACATAAACTCATAAGGATAATTTTTACTTCAACTACGTTATGAGTTACTCTCCTCTTTTAATAAGGACTAATGCGCTCTGCGAGGTAACGATTATTTAGGCTGACGCTCTTTATACTTGTCAATCTGACGGAGAAGAGAGTCGACGCAAAGGTCAACGCCTTCTTCGAATGTATCACAGACCTTTTCTGCATGAAGTTCTGTGCCAGGAAGCGACACATTCAGAGCGGTTTCTTTGTTTTTGGCTGATTCTGGTTTAACTACTTTCAGTACAAACTCTGCATTTATGATATTCTCGCAAGTTTTTTCCAATTTAGCGGCTTTTTTTGCGATGAAAGCGTTCAATTTTTCTGTAGCATCGAAATGAATGGCTTGAATTTTGAGTTCCATAGTGATTCGTTGTTTTATGCCCTGGGATGGGCGAGTTGATATTCTTTTTTCAAGTCGGCAAAGGTGGTGTGCGTGTACACCTCGGTGGTTTGTACGCTTTCGTGCCCTAAGAGTTCCTTGATAGCTTCAAGGTCGGCTCCGTTGTTGAGCATAGCGGTGGCGAAGGTATGACGCAACACGTGCGGACTTTTCTTTTTTTGCGTTGTAACAAGCGAGAGGTAAGCCTTTACAATGGATTGCACTCGTGATTTCTTTATTCTTTCACCCTTTGGGGTTAAGAACAAAGAGCCTACGATGGTTTGAGTTAGAGCGGTGCGTTCAGCCAAGAAATCTCTCATCGAACTGGCTAGTTCCTTTCCAAAAGGAACGATGCGCTGTTTGTTGCGCTTACCAGTCACCTTGAGCTCTTGTTGTGCAAGATTGACATCCTCCACGTTCAGCCCTACGAGTTCCGATAGGCGGATGCCCGTGTGATAGAATGTGAGGAGGATGAGCCGATGTAGCAGCCCCTCATAGCCTTCGGGAAACTGCACTTCATCAAAAAGTCGGTCGACCTCGGCTTGTTTTAGGAAAGTGGGCAAAGACTTGTGGATGCGTGGATTTTGTATTCTCTGCATGGGATTGTGGTCTACTCTTCCCATTCTGCGCAAGTACTTATAAAAACTGCGCAGCGCACTGAGATTCTTGGCAATCGTGCGAGTGCTTTCGCCCCGTTGCATTTCTGCCATCATCCAGTTTCTCACCACGTCGGCATCAATGTTCATCCAATCAAGCGTTTCATCCACAGATTTGAAATAGGCTTCTACCCCTCTGAGCGCATCGCCATAGGTTGTGATCGTGGCGAACGAATAGCCTCGGTCGGCTTTCAGATAACTCAGGAAATCGTCTACTTCTTTCATCAGTGCGGCTTAAGTCTTGATTCGTAACTCATTGTAAGTTTCTAATCGCTCGCCATGAGGCTCTCACGGCTACCGTTAGAATCGTCACCTCTGTTTTACAAAAGCGAATATCGTAACTTTTTTTGAGTGAGCCAAATTTTTCCCTGCTTTTTTACTCGTGTTTCGCACAAGTTGTCGCTCGAAAGTGCACAAATGAGAAAAAGTCATTACAAAAATCCAAGAATGGATATTCTGCAATGACTTTTATTTTCGTGCATTCGTCAAACTAATTATGAGATTGAGAATGCAACTTAAAGTAAGGGAGTTTCTTTACCGTACGAGACTATATTATATTAGTCCTCGTCGCGGTGAAGTTGCTGTACGTAAACAGCGTGCTCCTTAGCCAAACGCTTCAAAACGCTGGGTTTGTCAAACTGCTGACGGGCACGGAGTTCTTTTACAACACCTGTCTTTTCGAATTTTCTCTTGAACTTCTTAAGGGCGCGTTCGATGTTCTCACCCTCTTTAACCGGTACTACGATCATTTTTGTGATGATTTATTTTTTGTTTTTACTTAATTTCTTGGGTTTTCTGCACGCTGTCCTCTTATATAGGAAGGAGTATGCAGATAAGCAGACTGAAAAATACTGCTTAGTTTCGGGTTGCAAAATTACGCAATTATTTTAGCTCACACAAACTTTTGCCCTGATTTTTAGTTCAATCAGAACTATGGCGAGCATTTTTTCCCGAAGTGAGCGATTAGTTTGTTGCTTAGGAAAGCTTTATTTCGTGTTACGGGCGAGGGTGCCGTCGTCTAAAACGAGCAAATTATGATTGAGAATGTCGAGCTGTGTCAGTCGCTTCATCTCCTTTGCCACTGCATTAGTGGGGTCTTTTCGAGGACCTTGGCCACGATGCTGAATGAAGGAGTGGATTTTTCCGCTTTGAAAACGTCCATCGGCCTTAATCTTCAACTCTAACAAGGGGGCGTAACCTGAAATGCCTACAAGGTTGATGCCATAAGGCGTGCAGAAATTGCCTAAACTATAAGCTATTAGATGCTCCTTATAGAGCTCGAGGGCACGAGTTACGTGGGGGCCGTGCCCGTAGACAATGTCGGCTCCTGCATTGACGCAGAAATGGGCAAACTCGCGCAGGCTGCCCCTATCCTCGCCGCAAAACACCTCCTTTCCGTAGGGGAGACGTGCCTTGGTTGCTCCCTCGGCACCTCCATGAAATGACACGATGACTACATCGCATTGGTTGACTAACTGGGTGATTATGCGTCGCACCTCGTCGAGGTCTTGATGGCGATAGGTATAGTCGTTGTGGCCAAAGGCGCAAAATCCGTAAGTGATGCCATTCTTTTCCATAATGGCTTGCTCGGGATAGTTCTTTAGACCTGCATATTTGATACCTAGGCGATCGAGACACGACATCGTGCTGCGTATGCCCTCTTCACCGAAATCGTGGGCATGATTATTGGCCATGCTCAAGAAGTCGAAGCCTACTTCGCTTAGTCGCTCAGCAAAACTGGTCGGGGTGCGGAAGGCGTAACTTATTCTAGAGATTTTCTTGTGAGTATTTCCTCCGTCACACAACGTTCCCTCGAGATTTCCGGCTGCGATGTCGGCGGCTTGAAGAATGGAGGCAACATCAACGAACAATTGTCGCCCTTCTTGGGGCGGCAATTGTACTGACGGATAGGTCGTGCCCATCATAATATCGCCAGTGAGTGCAATAGTTGCGTTATTTGCTTGAGTTTGCGCTTTTGCAGCCACTAGGATAGTGCACAAAAGGGCGCAAACGGAGAAAATTTTCTTCTTCAATAGGAAATAGAGAGAGGGGGGGGGGATGTGATAAATCTTAAAAAAGGAGAAATCTGCTTCAGAAATTGGTTCTCTATGATTTGAAGGGTCAGTTTTCAACAATTCTGCGAGCACCTACATAGCGTCGGCTATAATACGGCTCGTCCGAACTTGAAACCTTTACTCCTTTCAACGAGGCATGCACAAACTTAAAGTTGTTGCTCATGGGGTCTACGTCCATCACGATGCCTACATGGCCTACGCCCGAACTAGAGCGTCCTTTAAAGAAGACCAAGTCGCCTTTCTTTAAGTCGTTGACGCAGGCGATGGGAGTGCCTTGGGTATATTGCGAACGAGAGCTGCGAAGGATGGATACGTTTTGCTGTCCATAAACATAGCTTGTGAAGCCTGAGCAGTCGAAAGCGTAAGGGCCTGTCATACCGCTGCGATAGCTTGCACCAATATATTGAAGGGCAGTTTGCACCACGCTCTCACCAAAATTGGCATTAAAACCTACAGTTGCAGTGGAAGTCGAGGCTTGGGCTTCTTGCTGCTGAAGACTTACCACGGGAGCGACTTCTCTGACTATGTTTTCCGTTTTTTGTACTTGACTGGGCATCATGTCTTGTGCGCTCATCGTGAAGATAGAACTAAGACCTAATGCTACGCAGGCAGCACATTTCTTGATTGATATTTTCATTACACACGTTTGTTTTTCAAGAGGCTCGAAAAGCAGATGTGTTTTGAAATAACTTACGAAGGAGTCTACAAAATTCAAAACGTGATTGAACATTTCTGCTGTTTCAAACCAACGTTGGCGAATTTAGCAATAAAATCCGTAAGCACCAAATACTTTAATATATTTTTCAACTACAAATGTTTCCCCTTATCATTTCTGCACAAATCTTCTTATATTGTGCCAACAGCACTCTAATCGAAAAGGGTGTCGGCCTCTACCCTATTTCTCTCTTGGGTCTCCACGATTCGCTCATGAGGCGTGGGAGCGGAGTGAAATTTTAGGGTATCAGCATCTGCGCTCTGCTTTGCTTCGTCATCAGCAGAAGAAGAGGCGGATTGAGATGAGGTATTTTGATCTGGTAAACCTTTGAAAGGCGGGAGCGGTTCTCCTTCGGCAGAGACCTCCACGGGCATACCGTTGTAAGCGTATTGCTCGTAGAGCGTGACAATATTGGCACTATTCACGCGAATGCAGCCTTCCGAAGCGCGCTTTCCGATACTTCCAGGTGCGTTGGTGCCATGTATGCCAATTCCCCCCAAGCGACCTGTAGCCAAACGGAGAAAATGGGGACCGTAGCAGCCCTTTACATCGCGACCGTCGCGAGTGTGGTGTATCCAATCGGTACTGTTGAAAATGCCTGAGATATGAAATTTCCCCTCTGGAGTTTTATAATCTCCCTTTTCCGTCTTATTGCCGCGACGAATGCCGCAAGCTATACCACAGGTATAGATGACGCTATCGCACTCGTTCACTACATAGAGGCGCATCGTGGTTTTCGACACATAGATGCGCAATCCCTTGCAACGTTCGGGCACGATAGTCTTCTCTTGTTTGGCAGAATCTAGCAACGAACTGATTTCATCGTCGGTGGGAAGGTCGGATTTTTCAATCAAGCTATCAACATAGCTTTCCTCACCTAAGGAATCGCTTGACTTATGCTTACAAGAAACGGCACTTAAGAGCAGAAAGAAAAGGGTTATGCTATAAACAGACGATTTCATAATCTTTTTTGAAAAGGTTCTCTCATCAAAAGGTTTTTGAAGGTGCAAAGTTAACACTATTGCTTTTCACGGCAAAGCCTATCTGCCTTTTTGCCATTCGAGCTGGCTCTGAAGGGAATGCGAAAGAAGCGGAGAATTAGTATGTGCGCATACTAATTATCCGCTTCTTTCGTGCATTTTCTATGTTTTACCTTTATATTGACTTTCTGCTCGGAAGGAGGATTACAGTTCTGTAACAGGGCGAATCGGATAGCGATCAAATTTCTGCCCCGAGCTTGCTGCCTCTATAGAGTTGCTCTCGCCTTGAAAATGAAGATTGTAAGAAAAATATCCTCCGTCTGCCGTTTTCGACCAATAAGAACCGTTTACACCTGTGGCTGTGGGAGTTGAGCCATGGTAGATGTAGTAGCCAGCAGCACTCAGAAAAATGGAATTGCCATTGGTCTTGCTTGTAACGAGATAGCCTCCGTTGGTGGCATCAAAGGTCCAAGTGCAGTTATTTACTAGTTCGACAAACTCATCTTTCGTCGGCATTCGATAGCTGGAGCCCCAATTGGCTGTGGCGGCATCGTTTTCGTCTTCCAAATCCGAGGATGAATAAAGTGCCGACGTATTGCTTGCATCCGTTACGCCCCAAGCGAAATAATCACCGCTCTCATAGGGAGAAGTAGCTCCAACGTTGCAAGTGGCCCACTTCACACTGAGCCCTAAATTGACCACCTCGTGATTGGAAACGGCCTCCGATGTCTGCGGACTTGAACTAGAACCACTACCCGACTCTTGATCAGTTCCTTGTCCTGAACTAGAGCCCGAACTGACTGGACTTTTCTTCACACCTACGGGACGGATCGGCTCACCATACCAACGACCTATACCATCGCTACCATAGCTACCCGCATTCAACTCATAGGCATGATATGAATCAATTGCATAAGCCGTAGAAGAATAATAACATACATGATGGGATTCTCGCCAATTGGGAGAGGAAGATGCCCAGCCAGAAGCGGGAAAGAAAATAGAGTTGCCATTTGAACCCGTAACCTCGTAACCGTTGTGCTCTGTGTCTAAAGTCCAAGTGCATTCGTCACATAACTCCTTAATTTCATCCACTGTCGGCATGCGATAATCTGAGCCCCAATTGACAGTGGCCGCATCGTCACAAGGTTCAAGCGTGAGCAAGCCATCCGTGGAATTGTATTTGGTAAAAGTGCTCGCTGATGAGCCATATTTGTAAGTGCTAGACGAGTAATTGGATTTTGGTGACGTTTCGCCCCAAGCAAAGTAATCACCATAATCATAGGGGGAAGTGCTACCAATATTGCCTGTAGCCCAAAGCGTACCCGAGGAAAGACCTAAATCGACTAATTCCTTCACGTCGTCTGCATACTTACTCTTTGTTTCCTTTATCACCAATTTATATTGGTTGCTATTATCATTTACAAAGGAAGCAACCTTCACATCGTTCTTATAGATTTCGATAGTTTGTGCCTTCAACTGAAAGTTGCACAAAAGAAAGGAAAGGAATAAAAATATTTTTCTCATAGTTCTGCAAATTAGATTTTCTTGATTAACTCAAAAGCTATGTCGCAAAAATACATTTTAATCCTCAATTTTTTATAGAAATTCTTTCTTTGTTACAAAACAGAAGCGATTGGATTGGATTGTATAAAAAATGCAGATGCTTTTGGTAGGGCATCTGCATTTTTTTTGATTATTGAGTAGAGAGAGTTTACTACTAGTTTTCTTCCTCTTCTGAGGTGTTGTTCCAGTTTTCGCAGTTCCAAATGCTCTGATTAGAGAGTTGGGCTTGCTCAGAAACAACATCGCAGTATTTACTCATTGAGAGAATGGCATCTTCTACGTGAAGACGTACGAGGTTTGCTTGGGGAGCAATATATGAATGTCTCATCGTGTTTCCTTATTATTGTGGTGTGATTATTTTACAAGTACTTTTTTGCCGTTAACGAGGTAGATTCCCTTAGTGGCATTTTTCAAGTTATTAATGCGACGGCCGTTGAGGTCGTAGATAGCAGCGTTAACAGCGGCAGTAGGAGCAGCAACATTGCTAATACCAGTGGTCGTGTCGAAGTCAGTGAAGGCGAAACCTTGCATTTGGCTAGCCTGGCTAGTAGTGGGGATAGCGAGGTAAGCCTTACCAGCAGCGTTAGTGAAGGCAGCACCATCAGCAGCAGCGAAATAGAAACCAAGGTTCTCCTGATTATTATCGTAAGAAAGCTTGTAGTACTTGTAAGTGCCTTCGCCAGCGTTAGTTTCTTCATCTACAAGCGTGCCGTGAAGGAGGTTGTCGGTGGGAGCGGTAGCAGAACTGCTAAGCACGGGATAGGTATACGTACCTTCAGCACCCTTCAAGAGCAGTGCGGTTTGAGCGGGTACCTCTGCACCTGCTTCATAGGTAGCGTTCAAGTTAATCTTTCCAGCCTCTGCCGATTCCGTAATAGTGTAGCCAGTAACATCTGCAGGCATTTGGAAAGCATTGTCTGTGTAAAGTGTTGCGTAACCAGCCGAAGTGATGTCAAAGGTGGAAACAACCTTGCGATAAAGCTGGGGCATGTACACCCCAGTACTAGATGATCCGTAAGAATTAAATAAAATAGAACTCTTATTATACTTTATAGTATAAGAGCCAGATTTTATAGTTGCATCACCATCTGAAAAACTTATAGAATATTCAGAACCACCACTTAATACCGAAGTTAATTTATTTTTTGCCGTTTTGAGATATTTTCCAGAAACATTATCCTTTAACAAGTACGAACCTGACGTTCCCTCAAGAATAAACTCATAAGCATTTTTCTGATCCGAAACGGTAGTAGCAACTTTACTAGAACTTAATTGTATCTCGTCATTAGATATCTTAACATCAATTGCATGACGATTACCCGATTTCTGATAGCTAGCAACGTGCTTATAAGTCTCATCGACTAAAAGATACACACCTCCCGCTACGAGCTGATCCTCTGAAGTCACCTTCTGATAAACGT
>CAVFOF010000106.1:0-8019 GCA_963623895.1 bacterium | reverse complement strand
AAAGAGAGAGAGACAACGACCTTTTTTAAATCACAAAAATAGAAAGACTAGTCCTCACTCTATCCGAAAGAGAAACCACACACAATCACCTCAAAAGCAGGATTTCTAAGCAGAAGCAAGAAGCGCGACAGAGAAACTTCTGACATTCTACTCACGAACTTGCACACACATTGTGCTCTTCCCAAAAAAAATTACTACTTTTGCCAATAATTACATAGCCCATAACCCGAAATAACTATATAACGTCATAAGAGTTTATGCTTACAATCAAACAAATTACCGACGACAAGGAAGCCGTAATTCGCGGTCTAGAAAAGAAACATTTTAAAGGTGCACGCGAGGCTATCGACCAAGTGTTGGCCTACGACAATAAAAGAAAAGAAGCCCAAGCTGAGCTCGACAGCCTCAACGCTAAGGTAAAGACACTTTCGAAGAGCATCGGTGGCCTCATGAAGGAAGGCAAAAAGGACGAAGCCGAAGCAGCCAAAAAGGAAGTGACCGACATCAAGGTGCGCAGCAAGGAGCTGGAAGAGGCCATGAAGCAGGCCGACGAAGACAAGCGTAACGTGCTCTACACCATCCCCAACGTGCCTTATGACATCGTGCCCGAGGGAACCTCAGCTGAAGACAACCTCGTAGTGAAGACTGGCGGACACGACACCGAACTTCCCCAAAACGCCCTACCCCATTGGGAACTGGCCAAGAAGTACAATCTCATCGACTTCGACCTTGGCGTAAAGATTTCGGGCGCAGGTTTCCCCGTTTACATTGGTCAGGGTGCTCGCTTGCAGCGCGCCCTTATCAACTTTTTCCTCGACGAAGCGCGCAAGGCAGGTTACACTGAAATCATGCCCCCCACAGTGGTGAATGCAGCCTCAGGCTACGGCACAGGACAACTCCCCGATAAGGAAGGACAAATGTACCACTGCCAACTCGACGACCTCTACCTCATCCCCACAGCCGAGGTGCCCGTGACCAACATCTACCGCGATGTCATCCTTAGCGAAGACCAACTGCCCATCAAGAACTGCGCCTACACGCAGTGCTTCCGCCGCGAAGCAGGAAGCTATGGCAAGGACGTGCGCGGCCTCAATCGCCTACACGAATTCTCGAAGATTGAAATCGTGCGCATCGACAAACCCGAACACTCAGAACAGTCACACCAAGAGATGCTAGCCCACGTAGAAGGCTTGTTGCAAAAGCTCGAACTGCCCTACCGCATCTTGCGTCTCTGCGGCGGCGACATGAGTTTCACTGCCGCCGTTTGCTACGACTTCGAAGTTTATAGCGAAGCACAAAAGCGTTGGTTGGAAGTAAGCTCCGTTTCAAACTTCGACACCTATCAAGCCAACCGCTTGCAATGCCGCTACCGCAACGCCGACAAGAAGATTCAGCTCTGCCACACCCTCAACGGTTCGGCTTTGGCATTGCCCCGCATCGTAGCCGCCCTACTCGAGGACTTCCAAACTCCCGAGGGCATTCGCATTCCTAAAGCCTTGCAACCTTACATGGGTTGCGACATGATTAAGTAAACCCCATCATCCGATCACACAAAGTGTGCAAACCAGCAAGGGAGAACGTTGGGTGTGGAGCCTAAAGGCAACATTCCACCCACCAACCACCAATCCGCTTGTTTGCACACTTTCTTTGCTTTGCTTCGAAATGCGCATACTATCCATCGACTACGGAAAGAAAAGAACAGGCCTCGCCGTGACCGACCCCGCACAAATTATTGCCAACGGGCTCACCACGGTCGACACAGGTTCCCTGCTGAAATACCTCATCGACTACACCACCCACGAACCCGTGGAGCGTTTCATCATCGGCCTACCCACACAGCCGAACGGCCAACCCTCCGAAAACCAAGCACGCGCCTTACGCTTCGCCGAAAAGCTTAAACAAGCCCTACCCCACATCCCCGTAGAGTTCTACGACGAACGCTTCACCTCCGTGCTTGCCCACCGAGTCCTCATCGATAGCGGCATCGGAAAGAAACGCCGACAAACGGACAAAGGCTTAGTCGACGAAATTTCAGCCTGCATCATTCTGCAAAACTACATGGATAGCCGCCAACGCTTCTAAGCACCGCTACAATCACCCCACACAACCCTTACAAAATGATACTTCCCATCTACACCTACGGCATGCCCGTGCTGCGCAAAGAGGCCGTCGACATCACCCCCGACTACCCCGAGCTCAAGCAGCTCATTGCCGACATGTTCGAAACCATGTACCGCAGCGATGGCGTCGGACTAGCCGCACCTCAAATCGGTAAAGCCATCCGCTTGGTCGTTGTCACCCTCGATGTGCTGAAGGACGACTTCCCAGAATACGAAGGATTTGAAAAAGCATACATCAACCCCCACATTCTTGAATACGACGACACCGAAACAAAGTCGATGGAGGAAGGCTGCCTCAGCCTGCCAGGCATCCACGAGCCCGTGCGTCGCCCCACTCGCATCCACGTGAAATACATGGACGAGGACTTCAATGAGCACGACGAATGGGTGGAGGGCTACTTAGCCCGCGTGATGCAACACGAGTTCGACCACCTCGACGCCCACCTCTTCATCGACCGCATCTCGCCCCTAAGAAAGCAGATGATTCGCAACAAGCTCAACCAAATGGCCAAAGGCAAAGTGCGCTGCTCCTACAAGATCAAATGCCCCAAGTAGCCACACCAACTGTGCCAAGTTCCACGCATAGCCACACACATGACAAGCGTTCAGACACAACAAATTAAAATAAGTGTACCACGCATGCTTCAAAAGTATGCGAGTACACTTATTGCTTTTTTACTACTATGGCTACTACCCCTCGGCTCTATCAAAGCACAAATTGATGCGGAGATGGTAACGAACATGGGGCGCAACGCACTGAGCGTGGACGACTACATCACCGCCATACACTATTTTAACCAAGCTATCGAAAGCAAACCGTTCCTCGCCTCTCCTTACTATTATAGAGCCTACGCGAAATTCACACTCGAGGATTACAAAGGAGCGGAAACCGACTGCAACCGAAGCATCGAACTCAACCCCTTCATCGTGGAGGTGTACCAACTGAGAGGCTTGTGCCGCATACACAACGACAACTTCTCAGGAGCTATCGACGACTACACCCGCACACTCAAGGAGAACCCAGAAGACCAAGGGGCACGCTACAACCGCACACTCTGCTACTTACAACTAAAGGATTATGCCAAAGCCGATTCCGACCTACACTTTCTGCTAGAAAAATGGCCCAATTACTACCGCACCTACATGGTAAAGGCACAAAGCCTATTGGAACAGAAAGACACGACACAAGCCTTCGTGTGGATTGACAAACTGCTAGAAAAGAATCCTCGTGAGGGCAACGCTTGGAGTTTTAAGGGACGCTACGAGCTATCGAAAGGTCACTACAAAGAGGCCGACTCGTGCCTAACGAAGGCCATCACCCTGCTGCCTACCGACTACGACTCTTACATCGCTCGAGCACAAGCCCGACACGCTTTAGGAAAATTCGGTTTGGCCATCGACGACTACGACCGAACCATTGAACTGCAACCCAACCATTTCGTAGCGCATTACAACCGAGGGCTGCTGCGCACCTTCGTGGGCGACCTTAACCGAGCAGAAGAAGACTTCAACTTCGTGCTGAAAACGGAGCCAAACAACACGTTGGCTCTCTACAACCGAGCACAACTGCGAGCTCAAATAGGCAATCTAAAAGGAGCCATTGCCGACTACACAAAACTGATAAAGACATACCCCAATTTCCTCTACGGCTACTTGCAACGAGCGCAATTGCGACGCAAATTGGGCGACGTGCGAGGTGCACAAAGCGACGAGAGCATCGTGGCTCGACGAAACCTCGACCTCTCCTTCGGCCAAGCTCGTCCGCTAAGCAAAACAAAGGTGCGCTTACGTTCCGACCATGAGCTTGATAAATATCAACAATTGGTGCAAGAAGATCCCGACACTGCTCGAAACGTGTTTGGCAACTTCTACGGAAAAGTGCAAAACCGACAGGTGAACGACGAGCCTATGCCCATGTATGCACCCGCCTTCCAAAACGTGTATGTCAGCGGCTACCACTCCACAGGTTTCCTTACGGAAATGAACCAACTGAAGCATGCCAATACCTCCTACCGCAACTACAACCTCACCGCTGAGGTGGAAGCGAATGCAGCACAAAACGCTGACAACGACGAGCGGCAGTTGGAACGTATAGAGAAGAACTGCTCCGTGCTTGAACGAAAACTCATCAAATCGTCCATTGCCCTAGCTCGCTACGATTTCACCACCGCACTCAACGAGGTTAACCAAGCTATTCAGGCCGACACGAGTTCGGTGGTAGCCTTGATGCAGCGAGCCAACGTATTGAGCCACAATGCGCATGCCATCAACACCGAAGCGGCCAACAAGAAAGCCAACCTCGCCCTAGCTAAAGCCGACTTGGCCAAGGCGCAGCGACTAGCTCCGCAGAATGCCTATGTGGTCTACAACCTAGGTTGCCTCATGTTGCAAGTGAACGACCACGCAGCGGCTATCGAAGCCTTTAGCCATTCCTTACAACTCGACTCCCGACTGCCCGAAGCCTACTACAATCGAGCCATTGCCTACAAACAATCAGGACAAAAGGAAAAGGCAAGTGCCGACTTAAGCCGCGCTGGCCAACTAGGTCTCTATAAAGCCTACTCACAACTGAAGCAAAACACTAATCAATAAACAAGAAATAGCTAACAGCTGCCTTAAGAACAACGGAATGTCAATGCCACGCTTTACAGTCCAAAGGCAGCTACAATGATACCTTTCTAATAAATCCTCAAGCTAATATCCACATGCAAAAAACATCATTGCTACTCACACTGATTGCCGCAGGATGCCTTTCGAGCTACGCCCAAAAAGCGAAGACTCCCTATTGGCTCGACCCTGCAGCCAACCGCATCGGCACAGAAGCCCCACGCTCCGACTTCTTCGCCTTCGAAACCATCAAGGGAGCGCAACAAGGCAATAAAACACTGTCTAGCCGTTACCTTTCGCTCGAAGGAAAATGGAAATTCCAATTCAACAAAAACCACAATGAAGCCCCCGAAGGCTTCTATGCGATCGGTTACGACGACTCGGCCTGGGAGGATTTCCCCGTGCCCGGACTGTTTGAACTGAATGGCCACGGTGACGCCACCTACAAGAACATTGGCTATGCTTGGGCTACGCAATTTGAACCTAACCCACCCTACGTAGAGGAGAAGAACAACTACACGGGTTCCTACCGCAAGCAAGTCAGCATTCCCGCCACTTGGAAAGGCGAGAAAATCTACCTACACGTAGGCTCTGCTACCTCCAATCTCAGCCTATGGGTCAACGGCAAGTTCGTGGGCTATAGTGAGGACTCTAAGACGGCGGCAGAGTTCGACCTCACCCCTTATCTACAAGCCGGAAAAGAGAACCTCATCGCCATGCAAGTGATGCGTTGGTGCGACGGTTCCTATTTCGAGGACCAAGATTTCTGGCGACTCACAGGTATTGCTCGTGAGGTCTACCTCTATGCCCGTCCGCAGAGTCACATCACAGATGTTTTTATCACACCCGACCTCACAGACAACTACACAAATGGTTTGCTCAACATCAAGCTCGAAAGCGAAAAATGCAAGGGTAAAACGGCCGAGCTGACCTTAACCGACGATAAAGGAAAGGTGGTGAAAACGCAAAATATCGCCTTAAGCAACAAGACGAACGTGGAATGGAGCCTAACAAACCCTGCAAAATGGACAGCCGAAACACCGAACCTCTACAAGCTGCGCATCGACTTGAAGGACGGCAACGAGGTGATCGAAAGTATCGAGCAAAACGTAGGTTTCCGCAAGATTGAAATAAAAAACGCACAACTCTTAGTAAACGGTCAGCCAGTGCTTATCAAAGGAGCCAACCGCCATGAGATGGATCCAGACGGAGGCTACGTGGTGAGCACGGAGAGAATGTTGCAAGACATCCGCACGATGAAGGAATACAACATCAACGCTGTGCGCACTAGCCACTACCCCAACGATCCACGATGGTACGACCTCTGCGACAAATACGGACTCTACGTGGTGGCAGAGGCCAACCTCGAAACACACGGCATGGGCTATGGTGAGAAGACACTGGCCAAAGTGCCTAAATTCGAACAAACTCACCTGGAGCGCAGCATCAACAACACCCACGTGCTGAAAAATCACCCTTGCATCCTCATGTGGAGCTTAGGGAACGAGGGTGGCTATGGGCCGAATTTCGAAAAAACCTATGACCTAGTGAAGACTTACGACAGTTCTCGCCCCGTACACTACGAACGCGCCATTCTGGAACGCGGCACCGACATCTATGCCGAAATGTATTTGCCCTACAAGCAGTGCGAGAACTACGCTAAGCGCACCGACATCACCAAGCCACTTATCCTTTGCGAGTATGCACACGCTATGGGCAACTCCGAAGGCGGATTTGCTGAATATTGGGATTTAGTGCGCAAATATCCTCACTTCCAAGGCGGCTACGTGTGGGACTTTGTTGACCAAGGTTTACGTTCAAAGAATAAGAACGGAAAGGAAATCTATGCCTACGGCGGAGACTTCGGACGCTACCCTGCTAGCGACCACAACTTCAACTGTAACGGCCTGTTCAACCCCGACCGCGTAGCTCATCCTCATGCCGACGAGGTGCGCTACTACTATCAAAACGTGTGGACCACATTGAAAGATAGCGTAAACGGAGTGGTCGATGTGTACAACGAAAACTTCTTTACCTCACTCTCGAACCTTTCGCTCAACTGGACGCTTTTGCTCGATGGCGAACAAGTAGCTGCTGGCACAGTGGCCGACATCGATGTTGCTCCGCAACAACATGCAAGCATCGAACTCGAAGGTTTCCAAATGCCCAAGGCACGTGGGGAATACGTGCTGCAAGTGGACTACCGTCTCAAGAGGAACGAACCGCTACTCGAAGCGGGCTACGTAGTGGCTCAGCAAGAGTTTCCCCTCACCTCCTACCTCTATCCCACTCTACAAAAGGTAAACAATGCCATGCCCGCAAAACTTGCGGCAGTAGGCCAAAAGGGCAACACGCCCAAAGTGAAGAAAGAAGAGCAGTTGGCTTGCCTCACCCTCTCAGCCGCAAGCACCTCTGTGACCTTCAACAAAAAGACGGGTTTGGTGGACTATCTCGACGTGGAAGGCAAGCCTCTTCTTGAAGAGGGCTACTCACTGAAGCCCGACTTCTGGCGCGCACCGACCGACAACGACTACGGAGCATCCATCCAAAAGCAACTGGCTGCCTGGAAAGACCCCGAAATGAAGCTCGACAGTTTCAAGGTGAGCGAACATGCACTCTACACCGAAGTGGTAGCTCACTACCAAATGCCTAGCGTAGAGGGCAATCTCACACTGACCTACACGCTGAACACGCAAGGCCAACTCACCGTAAAACAACAACTGAAGGTTAACAAGCAAGCAAAAAGTCAACCCGTGCTTCCACGCTTTGGCATGACCCTCGTGATGCCTCAAGCCTACAACACCATCCGCTACTACGGACGTGGCCCGATTGAGAATTATGTGGATCGTCACACTTCCACCTTCCTAGGTGTCTACACCCAGAAGGTAGCCGATCAATACTCTCCCTACATCCGTCCGCAAGAAAGTGGAAACAAGACCGACGTGCGTTGGTGGAGCGTCTACAATGGCGAAACACAAGAGGGATTGACCTTCACCGCCCCCGAGCCGTTAGAGATGACTTCCATCAATTATCTCACCGCCGACCTCGACGGAGGAATGGTGAAAGAGGCGCAACAAATGCACTCGGGCGACCTCACTCCTCGCCCCTTCACCGTGGTGCACATTGCGCAACGACAAATGGGACTTGGTTGCGTCGACTCATGGGGGTCTTGGCCTCTAGCCAAATACCTAATCCCCTATGCCGACCACGAATTCTCGTTCATCATTACTCCAGGGGCTAAATAACGCTACTGCACTACCTCAACCAACGATTGGGAACGTATACGTTCCCA
>CAVFOF010000105.1:7448-8079 GCA_963623895.1 bacterium | reverse complement strand
GACCATAGGGGTTGTCTTATAAATTTGCCCCTTTATCTTCATTGGTAGCAATTGCAAGTTTACATCACTTGCCGCCAACGTACGAGCAATATCCCACTCAGTTTTTTCTTTCTCTGGCATAAGGTTAAGAAAAAGAACACGTAAGCCGCCTTCTACCTCTCTCCACATTGACAAGTTAAAACCCTTAGAGTTGTCTATTTTTTGTATACAAGGGAGGCCATTAGGAAGATAGATACAACTATTCATACCAACTAATCCATTCTATTTCTATAATCTTCGTAAGTGTACTCACGCAAGGTTTCAATCGTACCTTCCATGCGTTCTATTTTAATCGATGGATGCTGAATACCATTGAACATATTCGTCTTCACCGTAGTGTAATGAATCATGTCCTCAAACACCACGCTATCCCCTACTCTAAGAGGTTGTGAAAACTGCCAATACCCCATGTAGTCACCGCTTAAACAACTGTTACCTCCTAAGCGATACACCGTGGGCAAAGTCTCCATCCCCCGTTCACGTGCATTCTCTAAGGTTTCAGCGCCCCTCACTTTCGGGTGATATGGCATCTCCAAGCAATCGGGCATATGGCAAGTGAAGCTAACATTCAAGATAGCCGTCTTAATGCCAT
>CAVFOF010000105.1:0-7438 GCA_963623895.1 bacterium | reverse complement strand
AATGAGGATATTTCTCTTTAAAATTGGTGAGTAACTGAATTAGCAACTCCACGTCATAATCCTTATGCGTCACCAAGTGTCCCCCTCCCAAGTTCAGCCACCTTATCTGCGACAACCAAGGACCGAATTTCTTCTCTATCCACTCCAAGGTATGTCCTAGATCTTGTGCCGAGCTCTCACAGTGACAGTGACAATGAAAGCCCTCGATACCCTTAGGAAGTTGCACTGGAAGTTGCGAAGCAAGCACTCCGAATCTCGATCCTGGAGCACAAGGATTGTATAATTCGGTTTCAATCTCACTGTGTTCTGGATTTATACGCAGCCCAATGCTTGGCACCTCTTCGCCCGTTCTTACCCTATCATAAAACCTGGCATATTGCGAAAGCGAGTTGAACGTTACATAGTTTGAACAACGCAGAATAACGTCGAAAGTGTCCTCTTCATAGGCTGGAGAATACGTGTGTGCTTTCGACCCGAACTCCTCGTAAGCCAATCTGGCCTCATAAGGCGAAGAGGCCGTGGTATGGTTAATGTATTCTCTAAAAATAGGGAACGTTTTCCATAAGGCAAAGGCTTTAAAAGCGAGAATGAATTCCACGTCTGCTCTCTCAGCGATGTTCTTTATCAATGATAAGTTCTTTCGCAGTAAAGACTCTTGAATAAGATAGTAAGGTTGCACGAAAATTCAGTTTTAGGGATTAAACAAGTAGGAGTTAGATGCAGTGTAATTCTTCAAACGCTACTGCAACTAACTCCTTAGAAATAGGATTGCTTATAAGGAGCATCCTTACTACATAATTCCGCATTCACGGAGTTTCTGTTGCCAATTCCAAGCAGAAGAGAGGGCTTCTTCGAGTGTATGAACGGCCTTCCATCCGAGCACTTCGTTGGCTTTGTCAACATTACCCCAAACCTTTTCGATATCGCCTTCACGACGAGGAGCGATTTCGTAGTTGAGTTTCACGCCAGTACACTTTTCAAAAGTATTGATGAGTTCGAGCACGCTTACGCCGTTACCCGTACCTACGTTGTAGATTTCTACGGAATCCGTGTTCTTATCTTCTACGATGCGAGCCATAGCAGCCACGTGAGCCTTAGCAAGGTCTACTACATAGATGTAGTCACGGATGCAAGATCCGTCAGGCGTATCATAGTCATCGCCGAACACCTTCAAGCAAGGACGGATGCCCATTGCGGTTTGCGTGAGGTAAGGAATCAAGTTAGCAGGCACGCCGTTAGGCATTTCACCAATGATACCCGTGGGATGTGAACCAATGGGGTTGAAGTAGCGAAGGATGATTGCGTTGATTTTAGCTCCACTGTGTACGTAGTCCTGAATGATTTCCTCGTTGATTTGCTTTGTGTTGCCGTAGGGGCTTTCTGCCTTCTTGATGGGAGCTTGCTCTGTAACGGGCAAGTTTTCAGGATCGGGTTGGCCGTATACGGTGCAAGAAGAGGAGAAAATAATGCCCTTTACATCATACTTTGGCATTAGCTTAAGTAGGTTGATAAGCGAGAGCAAGTTGTTTTCGTAATACTTCAAGGGCAACTGTACACTTTCGCCAACGGCCTTCGATGCAGCGAAATGAATAATGCCAGTAATCTCAGGATATTTTTGGAAAACACCTTCTAGCGCAGCGAAATTGCAGCAGTCTACCTCTTCGAAGGCGGGACGGATGCCAGTAATCTTCTCAATACCGTCTACCACGTCGGCCTTTGAATTAGATAGATTATCAATGATTACTACGTTGTAACCTGCGTTTTGCAATTCAACAGTGGTGTGTGAACCGATAAAGCCGGTGCCACCTGTAACCAGAATAGTCTTTTTCATGACTGATTGTTGTTATTTATTTGATGAGTATAATGTCATGCAAAAGTATGCTTTTTTTATGGATAATGGGAGGATTTATGCAAAAAACTTATCAATGCCTCAGAATAATTGCTTAAAGACTTTCATCCTGCCACATATCCCAAGCTGCGTCAGCTTGCAAGTGAAGCATTTCCAAGCCATTCTTTACAATGGCTCCCTGCTCTTTTCCTTTTTTCATAAACAAGGTTTCCAACGGGTTGTAAACCAAGTCGTAGAGCACATGCTCTGGACTGAGGAATTGGTAAGGAATGGCTGGACATTGATCAACATGGGGATACATTCCAACGGGCGAGCAGTTGACAATTACCTTGTATTTGGCCATGATTTCGGGAGTTAAGTCGGCATAGGTCAATCGTCCCTCTGCAGAAGTGCGGCTTACAAATATAGGAGTTATTCCTATACTTTTCAGGCCATACATCACGGCCTTTGAGGCTCCCCCCGTACCCAATACGAGGGCATGGGTGTGGAGCGTATGCGAAAGGAGCGGGCGGATAGACTGAGTAAAGCCTATCACGTCTGAATTGCAGCCCACTAATTCCATTTCTCCTTGGTCGTTCCGCTTCACGCAGACCACGTTCACAGCTCCGATAGCCTCAGCCTCTGGGGTGAGTCTGTTAAGGTAGGGTATCACGTTCTGCTTGTGAGGGATGGTCACATTAAAACCCACAAGTTGGGGTTGCTTCATTAAGAAGGAAAAAGCAGCTGACACCTCAGCATACTCAAAGTTATGATACTCAGCATCGATGCCTTCCCTCTCGAATTTCTCTGCAAAATATTTAGCAGAGAAGCTATGCCCGAGTGGAAATCCTAAAAGTCCGTATAATTGCATTGTGTAAAATTGTTATTCTTCTGAGAAATCTTTCATTACCTGTCGATAAGAAGCGTAGAGTTTGGCTCTCGAGACAAAGCCAACAAAGGTTCCATCTGCACTGAGAACGGGCAGTGTTCCCGCATCACAATGAGCAAATTTGTCCATCACCGTCTGCATGTTATCGTCGGTGCTCAGCAGCTTTTCTGGTTGCTGCATCAGCTGCTCGGCCTTGTACATACGGTAGAGCTCGCTGCGGAAGATTATTTGTCGTATTTTGTTCACATTAATCACTCCGAGCAGTTCTCCTTTTTTGTTGACCACGGCAAAGTGCAGCGATTTGCTCATCGACACAGCGTGCACGATATTCCCCAAATACATGTCGGGGCGAAGTAAGGGGCGTTCTTTGTCGATGATGGCATCGAGCGACATGAGAGTGAGTACGGAGCGGTCTTTATGGTGAGTAAGGAGTTCCCCCTTACGTGCCAAACGCATGGCATAGATGCTATGTTTTTCGAAAGCATTAATGGTAAGATAAGAGGCCACAGACACAATCATCAAAGGGATAAACAATTGATAACCGCCCGTCAGCTCGGCTATGAGAAACACGCCCGTTAAGGGAGCGTGAAACACACCACTCATCACGCCTGCCATGCCTAACAAGGCATAATTGGTTTCGGGAACAGAAACATTCCAAAATCCATATTCATTCCATATCTGCGAGAATACGTACCCCCCAATGCAACCGAGAAACAAACTAGGAGCGAACGTACCGCCGCAGCCACCTCCACCGTTAGTGGCGGTGGTGGCAAACACCTTAGTTAGGATAATTAATCCTAGATAAAGAAGTAGGTACTCTGAGTGGCCATAGAATAAGGAGTTGTTCAACACCTCGTTCACGTTTGCTGCCGAGTCGCCTCTCAGCAAGGTGGTAATGGTAGAGTAGCCTTCACCATAAAGCGGAGGGAAGAAGTAAATGAGCACGGCCAACACGATGCCTCCAAGAGCCAGTTTGGCATAGCGGTTATGCAGTTTTCCAAACACCTGCTCGAAGGAGTTCATTACCCGAGTGAAATAAAGCGAAACGAGCCCACAAAAGATGCCTAGCATCACGGCTGTAGGCACTCGGCTCACTGCGAAAGGCTCACTTAGTTGGAAATTGAACATGGGGCTCATCCCCGCCCAAGCATAGGTTAAACAGCAGGCTGTCAGGCAGCTAACGAGCAGGGGAAGAAGCGAGGCCATCGTCAGGTCCACCATGAGTACCTCCAAGGTAAACATCAATCCTGCGATGGGAGCTTTGAAAATGCCAGCAACGGCTCCTGAAGCTCCACAACCAATGAGCAACATCATGGTTTTGTGGTCAAGTTGGAAGAACTGCCCCAACCGGCTACCAATGGCCGAGCCTGTCAGCACGATAGGCGACTCCGCTCCCACCGATCCGCCAAAGCCAATGGTAAGGGCTGAAGCCACCACGCTCGACCAGCAGTTGTGCCCTTTAATGTTTCCTTGTTTACACGAGAGGGCATAAAGGATTTTGGTCACGCCATGCCCAATATCATCGCGCACGATGTATTTTATGAAAAGCGCAGTAAAGTAGATGCCCACCACGGGGTAGACAAGGAACAGCCAATTGGAGTGGGTCACATCAAACTGCGAGGTGAGCATATGCTCAATTTCGTGGATAAGGAATTTCAGCACCTGAGCGGCTATTGCTGAACCTAGCCCCACAAGCAAGGCTAGCAGCAAGATGAATTGTCGCTGACTGAGATGTTTCGTAATCCAAATGGTCAGTCGACGTAGGGTTTTGTTGTTACCCTTCACCGAGGCATAAGCCCTTCCGTTCATCCGTTCTGCATCTTCTTTGTTTAAGTCTAAATCAGTTTGCATTTTGTTTCTCACGTGAATCTATCTTATAACTTTCACCTCTCCGCCAACTCCGAGTTTGATGATGTTAGAAGCGGGAGGATTGTGCATCTCCTCTCTTCGAGAAGTACACACGTAATCAACGGCTTGAAGGATTTCATGTGAAATATCACTGAACGTCCTTGGCGAGGGTTCTCCACTAATGTTGGCCGAGGTTGAAACGATGGCTCTTTTCATTCTCATACAAAGCGTTTTGCTAAAAGCCTCTTTGGTGATGCGGATGCCTGCACTGCCGTCTTCGGCTAGCAGGTTGGGAGCTAAATTACGTGCTCCATCATAGATGATGGTGAGAGGTTTGTCAATCACGTCTATCAGTTGCCAAGCCACCTCTGGCACCTCGCGCACATAGTTTTGAAGTTTAGCCTCCGAGTCGACCAAGGTGATTAATGCCTTGGCGTCGTCTCGCCGCTTAATTTGGAACACACGCTTCACAGCCTCCTCGTTGGTGGCATCGCAACCAATGCCCCAAATGGTGTCGGTGGGATACAAGATAACGCCTCCCGCATTCATCACCTCGATGGCCTTTTTTATGTCATCGCGAAAATCGCTTGTTGTTTTATCAGAATTCATCAGTCTGGTTGTTTTAATTGTAATTGCTTGGCTAAAGCTCGAGCCTCAGCACGAGCTGGTTTACCCGTTTCTGTTTGAGGTAAAGAAGCACAGTTTAAATAACATCGGGGCACTTCATACTTGTCAAGCAACAAGCGGCATTGCTCCTCAAGCTGCGCCCTTAAACTAGCCCTTCCTTCATAGAGCAAAGCCACGGCTTCTCCGAGTCGTTCGTCGGGAACTGCCGTAATCTGGAAGGACATATTTAGGGCTTCAAGTTTTCGCTCTATCTGCTCTATTTGAAGCTTAATGCCCCCCGTGCAAATTACGTTGTCTTGCCTACCGAGAATGCGGAATCTGCCATCGGCTAGCAATTCTGCCCGATCGTTGGTCACGAGTTTTTCTTCGTTCACCTGCGGAGCATACACGCATAAAGTGCCCGCCTCAGACAGACTAACCTCTACGCCCGTCAAAGGGGTGTACCATTCGCTTGCCTTCGAGCCATTGATACGGCGAAGAGCAATATGCGAAAGGGTTTCGGTCATGCCATAAGTGCTATATATAGGATTAGGAAAACGAGTCAACTCATCCTCTAAGCTATGCGGAATAGATCCTCCGCCAATAATCGTACATAGTGTGCGACGCAAGAGCGACCGCTCATGAGGCACTCTCAGCGTTTCATACACCTGCATGGGCGTTAAGGCGGCAAAGTCAGGGGCTTCGTGCAGTTGGGCGTATGGGTGGGAGGTGGGAGCTACAGCTATCACTTGCAATTGTGCCACAAAACTTCTTACCAACATCATCTGACCAGCGATATACTTCAGTGGCATGCAGAGCAGCGCCGTGTTGCCCGCTTGCAGACCGAGGGCTTGAACGGTTGCCTCTGCACTGTTCCACATCTTGACTTTCTCCACCCTCATGAGGTGAGGTGCGCCCGTACTTCCCGAGGTTTGCACAGTCATTGTGGGGCAATCCTTCTTCCATTCGTTCTTAAATGCTTCTATCTCGTTTAAGAACGAGCGTTGCTTTTCACTACCGAACCACATGCAGTCGTTCTCTAGGCAAAGTGGCGAAGGCTCAAAATTCTTTTCAAACAGTTGGCCTGTGCCAAGTCCCTGTGGCAGCGTGGTGTTTTCGTCGATTGCGGCACACCATTGAGCAATGGCGTTTAGGCCAATGTTGCTTTCGAGAGCGGAGGTCACCCAGTAGCCTATTTGGCGTTCCTTAGCTAGAGCCATCCACTCGGCTGCCCCCGTAAAAGCTCCATGCAGTGTGGGTT
Source organism: bacterium (assembly GCA_963623895.1). Classification (GTDB taxonomy): domain Bacteria; phylum Bacteroidota; class Bacteroidia; order Bacteroidales; family Bacteroidaceae; genus Alloprevotella. The sequence continues at coordinate 1,006 of CAVFOF010000105.1, read as the reverse complement.
TGAGCACGAGATATTGCGGACGTATGCTGTCGAGCAACTCCTCTTTCTGCTGAAAGTCGTCCACCCCGATAAGTTCCTCGTCGAGGGCGATGGGTAGCGGAGTATTGGCACAAAAGCGAGCCATTTCCTCCCAGTTTCCTTGGCGAATGGGTTGTTCTATACTATGGATGTGGTATTGGGAAAGCAAGGCCAACTTTTCGGGAGCCTCTTGCGGAGTGAATGCTCCATTGGCATCCACTCTTAACTCAATGGTCTCCGCACTGTAACGGGAGCGGAGCTGCTTTATTAGTTGTAGTTCACTGTCAAAGTCAATCGCCCCAATCTTCAGTTTTACGCATCGAAAGCCTTGTTCTAGCTTCTGCTCCATGCGCTGACACATCTCTTCGAAGTTGCCCATCCACACGAGTCCGTTAATAGGTATGGCTCGCTGCCCCTTGGTAAAGGCCGATGGATAAAGTTTGAGATAATCGCCAGCCAACGAACCAGCTGCCGAACGGAAGGCTGTCTGCAGTCCCATGAGCATAGAGGGAAGATGCCGCCACTTCTTGGAGTCAAGATTTTGTGTGGCTTCCACCTCGGTACACACGGCTCGCAACCGCTCTTCATAGTTTTCGCTATAGTCTACACTGAGGTCATGAAGTGGGGCGCACTCTCCCACCCCCGTGAAGCGAATTTGAAGGTCAACGGAGGTCATTACTACGTACCACACTTTTCGATCGTAGTACACTCCGCGCGAGGTGCCAGCGGGTTGCTTAAAGTGGAGCGTGCGAGGCACTACTCGCAGTTTGAAAGGCAAGAAATGCATGGTTTCTAGTAACGAGGATTAGGGCAGTTTGGGATATTTTTTAAAGTCGGGCTTACGCTTTTCTAAGAAGGCTCGTCCGCCCTCTTGTGCCTCGTCAAGCATATAAAAAAGCATGGTGGCATCGCCCGCTAGTTCCTGAATGCCTGCTTGACCGTCAAGCTCTGCGTTGAGTCCCGCCTTTATCATTCTCAAGGCCAAGGG
>CAVFOF010000104.1:2440-8137 GCA_963623895.1 bacterium | reverse complement strand
CAGTTTTGAAATGCGCACCATGCTAAGCCCCCAATCCGTGTTTTTGACCAATCGAGAGATAGAATTTATCACAAAATTATCAACAAATTGGGGGCGACGCGTCCCCGCGTCGGCGCAAGAAGAAACGCTAGAGGAAAGCCAACTTTTTTTTTATTTTGAAAATAATATCTGCTTGAGTTTCCACATGCGCCGACGCGGGGACGCGTCGCCCCCAATTTTGGGGTAATTTTGTGATAATTTTTACTTCTTCATTCCTTAAAGAACTACAAAAGCCAACGCTCTTTTTCATTTTTTATAAGTCGGGGCGGGGGCGACTTCCCTATCTTATTTGTAACTTTGCATGGAATTACAAATATGGAACAGACAAAGACTAATCAATTTAACGTACTAGCAGAAAAGCCTGTTGGCGCACTACTTATGCAGTATGCCGTGCCCGCCATCGTGGCCATGGCGGCCTCATCGGTCTACAACATCATCGACGGCATCTTTATTGGCCAAGGCGTTGGGCCTGAAGCCATTATGGGATTGGCCCTGACTGGGCCACTCATGTCGCTCACAGCGGCCTTCGGAGCTATGGTGGGTGTGGGTGCTGCCACATTGATGAGCGTGAAACTCGGACAAAAGGACTACGAAACGGCTCAAAAGATTTTGGGCAATGTGGTGATAATGAACCTCACGCTGGGCATTCTGCTCGGAGCTATTCTGCTCTGCTTCATCGACCCCATTCTGCGCTTTTTTGGCGCAAGCGAGGTTACGCTGCCCTATGCTCGCGACTTTATGTCGATTATCCTCGTGGGCAATGTAGTGACGCACCTCTACCTTGGCCTCAATGCCATGCTGCGCTCCACCAACCGCCCACAGAAGGCCATGTTTGCTACCTTTGGCACGGTGCTTCTCAACTGCGTGTTCTGCCCCATTCTCATCTTCGGCCTAGGTTGGGGCATTAAGGGAGCTGCCACCGCCACCATCCTAGCACAGTTTACGATGCTCATGTGGCAGTTGCGCTTGTTTTCGAACAAGAAAGACTTTATTCACCTAAGAAGAAGTTTTATCAAACTAAATATGCGCATTGTGCGCGAGTCGCTGCTCGTGGGGCTTCCGCAGTTTCTCATCAACCTTTGCGCCTGCATGGTGGCCGCTATGATGACGCGCAGCCTCACCACCTATGGCGGCGACATGGCAGTGGGTTCCTTTGGCATTTGCAACCGCCTCATCCTCTTCATCGTAATGGTGGTGATTGGCATTAACCAAGGCATGCAACCCATTGCGGGCTACAACTTCGGTGCGAAACGCTACGACCGCGTGATTGGCGTGTTGAAACGAGCACTGGGCTTTGCCACACTCGTCACCCTCTGCGGCTTCGTGATTGGCGTGTTCTTCCCCACCCCATTCGTGTCGGTGTTTGCAAAAGACTCTCCCGAACTCATCCAAATGGCCTCGCACGCACTGAGCTGCATGGTGATGATGTTCCCCATTGTGGGCATTCAGATTGTGTCCACCTCCTTTTTCCAAAGCATTGGCTACGCACCAAAGAGCATTTTCCTCTCGCTCACCCGACAACTCATCTTCCTCGTGCCAGCCATCTTCATCCTACCACACGTGTTTAGCGACCCACTCGAAGGCTTGTGGCACGCAGCTCCCGTGGCCGACGGCCTAGCTTCTATTCTAGCCATTGTGCTACTCGTAAAGCAGGTAAAAAAGTTTAAGAAACAAATTCCTAACAACGCATAATCCCCCACACAACCTATGGATAACTCGACTTCCAACATAACCAACGGCCAACCCTACGTTATCAACATAGGCCGCTCCCTTGGCAGCGGCGGACGCGCCATCGGCCACCTCCTGGCCGACACCTTGGGCATAGCCTACTACGACCGCGAAATTCTGCTGCTTGCAGCTAAAGAGAGCGGCTTTTGCCCCGAAGTATTCGAACGCAGCGACGAGAAGAACAAGTTCCTGCGCACCTTGGGCAACATCATTCCCTTCGTGGGCAGCGGCAGCACGTTCTACAACAACGAACTTTCGAACGAGAATCTCTTCCGCATTCAAAGCGATGCCATCCGCAAGGCGGCCGAAGATCATTCGTGCATCTTCATTGGCCGCTGTGCCGACTACGTGCTACGCAACCATCCACGCTGCGTGAACGTGTTTATCACGGCCAACATGGACGACCGCATTGCCAACGTGATGAAGTGGAACAACTGCGACGAGCAGAAGGCACGCGACATCATTGAGAAAGGCGACAGCGAGCGTGCCGACTTTTACAACTTTTTCAGTTCGGGCACATGGGGCGCAGCCGACACTTACCACCTCTGCATCAACTCCTCCGTGCTAGGCATTGAGCGCACGGCAGAGTTTATCATAGAGTTTATCGAAAAGAAACTCGGCAACCAGTAGCAAGTGCGCTAATCTACATATACATAATAGGTGTAGGCTTGAGCGCAAAAAACATAACACAAGTATTTTTTCAGAATGAAGCACTTCCTTTTACTCTTTATCTGCCTGCTGTGCTCGGTGTCGACCTTTGCACAACAGGCACGCGAGGAGAAGCGTAGCCAAACGGCTCTACTCTTCCCCGAATACCACGATGCAAAAATTCTGCAACCTTTTGGCCGCTTCGTGAAGGCTAAAGCCAACATTTGGCTGAAAGACGGTTCGCTGATTTACCTCGACGAAAAAACCAACAAACCGATGCGCGCCTACGTGAAGAACATCACGGGCGTAACCTTCGACGACACGCTGCGCTACATGAAGGTGGACTCGGTGATGGCGCGCGTGGTGGCGCAGAAAGGCTACAACTACTTGCTCTGCAACACGCACGTAAACATGTCGCAATACAACGAAGAAACCTACGGCGGCAAGGGCATGGACAACTTTACCGTGGAACTACCTGGTAGCGAAACGTTCATTGCGCTCGACACGCAAACGCGCGACGACGAGAAGGGCATCCCTTTGACCGACACCTACTACTTCAACATCAAAGGTGTCGTCATCCCTGCCAACGAGTCGCAATTCAAAAACTTTGTAAGCAAGGATCAGATGCAAGCCTTCAAGGTGTTGAAAGAAAATCGCTTTTGGAGTTGGAAAGACCCCGAGTCGCTCAAAATGCTGCTCGACTTTTTACCAGAGAAATAAGTTTCGTTATTTAAAATCGACACAAGCCCCACGCTACGCACCAACATATGCTGAAATATTGGATACTTGCAGCACGCCCCAAGACGCTCACCGCGGCACTCATCCCCGTGGTGACAGCCACCGCCTTGGCCTTTAGCGAAGGTCGGGGGCAGTGGTTAGCCGCCGCCCTGTGTTGCGCCTTTGCCGCCTTGATGCAAATTGCCGCCAACTTTATCAACGACCTTTTCGACTTCGAGAAAGGCACCGACCGCGACGACCGGCTCGGTCCAGAGCGAGCTTGCGCACAAGGGTGGATTAGTCCGCGAGCAATGAAGCGCGGCATCGCCGTCACACTCGTGGCCGCTTGCGCCCTAGGTTGCTGCCTGCTGCCCTTTGGCGGTTGGCCGTTAGTAATAGTGGGGTTGGCTTGCGTAGTGTTTGCCTTTCTCTACACCACCCTACTCTCCTACATGGGCTGCGGCGACTTGCTCGTGTGGCTCTTTTTCGGCTTTGTGCCCGTGTGCGGCACCTACTACGTGCAAGCTCAGACACTTTCGCCCTCCGTGTGGTGGCTCGCAGCCGCTTGTGGCTTGGTGACCGACACGCTACTCGTGCTCAATAATTATCGCGACCGCGAGCAAGATGCACTTAGCGGAAAGCGCACACTCATTGTGGCCTTTGGCGAACGCTTCGGGTCGCTCTTTTATCTGCTACAAGGCGTGGCGGGCTATCTCTGCGTAGCACTAATTGCCCTCGAAGGGCATCTTTGGACAGCTATTCTCCCCCTATTCTACCTATTGCCACACTACCTCACGTGGCGAAAGATGGTGGAAATAAACAAAGGGCGCAAACTCAACCGCATCCTCGGCTTCACCTCGCGCAACATGCTCACCTTCGCCTTGCTCGTGGTGGCCGCATTGCTATTATCCTAAAAACTTTTAAGAGAAGATTCATTAGAGAGTTTACTTCTTATCCCATTATCCCAGCAAACTTTCTTCCCTATTCTCCACACCTTATATATACATTATAAAAAATGTCCGCCAACACGCTGAAAGAGAAAGCCGCCAACGGCTTGCTTTGGGGAGGCATCAATAATGCCGCCCAGCAAGTGCTGAACCTCGTGTTCGGTATCGTATTGGCCCGTTTGCTCTCACCCGCCGACTACGGCATGGTGGGCATGCTCACTATCTTTTCGCTCATCGCCACCTCGCTGCAAGAGAGCGGCTTCATCTCAGGGCTCAACCGCAAACAGCACATCACCGAAGCCGACTACAACGCCGTGTTTTGGTTCAACGTACTATGCAGCCTCAGCGTCTATGCCGTACTCTTCTGCTGCGCTCCGCTCATCGCCGCATGGTTTCGCCAACCCGTGCTAGTACCGCTATCGCGACTAGCCTTTTTGAGTTTTGTCATCTCCTCGCTCAACACCTCGCCCCGCGCTTGGCTCTTCCGCAATATGCGCATTCGCGAAATGGCCTACACCACGATGCTCGCCCTAATCACCTCGGGCCTAGTGGGCATCTGCTTAGCTTGGAACGGCTTTGCCTATTGGGGCATCGCCATCCAAAACCTCGTTTACTGCCTCATCACCACCATCGGCACGTGGGCCTTTGCCGGCTGGCGGCCTACGCTACACATCGACTTGCGTCCCTTAAAGGGGATGATAGGATTCAGTTCGAAACTCTTGGCCACGAACATCTTCACCACCATCAACAACAACATTTTCAGCATCTTCTTCGGCCGTCTCTATGGCGAACAAACGGTGGGCTACTATAACCAAGCCAACAAATGGACGGGCATGGGCTACACCACGCTCACCGGCATGGTGTGGAGCGTGACGCAACCGCTCTTTGCCCGCATCGAGCCGAGCGAAACAGCCCAAATGCAGCGCATGTTTCGCAAAATGCTCCGCCTCACCGCCTTTCTCTCCTTCCCCGCTCTATTCGGCCTAGCACTCATAGCCCCCGAATTCATAACTATCGCCATTACCAGCAAATGGTTGCCAAGTGCCCACCTCATGCAACTGCTCTGCCTAGGCGGTGCTTTCGTGCCCATTGCTTCGTTCTATTCCAACTTCATCATCAGCCAAGGGCGCAGCAATGTGTTCATGTGGAACACTATTTCACTGTGTTTGGTACAAATGTTGCTTCTTGTTGTAATGTATCGTTGGGGCATTGAAGCGATGGTGATAGCCTACGTCATGGTCAACACCTTGTGGCTCTTCATTTGGCACCGATTCGTGAACTGCCTCATCGGCCTACACTTATGGCATGCCGTGTGCGATGTAATGCCCTTCTGCTTCCTCGCCCTCGTGGCAATGGCTATAGCTTGGGCGGCTGCACTGCTCACTGACGGCAACATCTATTTGAGCATCGTCATAAAGATCGTGGTGGCGGCCATAGCCTATATCGCCTCGTTGCGACTGCTCGGAGCGCAAATTATGAACGAATGCTTCGAATTCATAGCTAGTAAATTCAAAAGAAAAGCAAAATAAAATTTTAGCATTAAAGATTAGTGATTAACGCGTTGCGATTGAGAACACCTCGATTGCATTTAGAAAAACGTTAGAAGAAACTATGTATT
>CAVFOF010000104.1:0-2430 GCA_963623895.1 bacterium | reverse complement strand
GTATTGGATACTATTTATAGCGATTGCACTCATTAGCTACCTGGTGCAATCGAACGTCAAGAGTAAGTTTGAGAAATACTCCAAAGTGCCCCTCGCCTCGGGCATGACGGGACGAGAAGTGGCCGAGAAGATGCTACACGACAACGGCATCTACAACGTGCAGGTAACGTGTACACAAGGCTTCCTGACCGACCATTACAACCCTGCAAACAATACGGTAAACCTCTCGGAAGCCGTGTATAGCAGCAACTCAGTGGCAGCAGCCGCCGTAGCCGCCCACGAGTGTGGCCACGCCGTGCAACACGCTACGGCCTACGCTCCGCTCACCTTGCGCTCGGCTCTCGTGCCTGTGGTGTCGTTTGCGTCGAATTGGGTGCAATGGATACTGCTTGCGGGTATTATTTTAGTGCAAACTATGCCGATGATTTTGTTCGCTGGTATCGTTCTATTCGCCCTCACCACGCTTTTCAGTTTCATCACCTTGCCCGTAGAGATTGATGCTTCACGCCGTGCCACGGCTTGGCTGCAGCGTGCTGGCATCACTTCGAGCTACGACCACCCCATGGCCGTGTCGGCTCTGAGTGCAGCCGCCTACACTTACGTGGTGGCCGCTTTGAGTTCGTTGGCCACACTCATCTACTACATTCTTATATTTACTAGCGGACGCAGAGACGACTAATCGTTATGGATAAAGAAAACGAAAAGAAGGATGAGGAATTACTCAACCCCGACAATCAATGGGTAGAGGAGACCGAAGAAGCAGAAGAGATCAACGAAGAGCCTACGGAGGAAGCCCCTACAACACCTCACTTACAGTCGTTGGAAATCACTCCTAGCGGAAGCAGCACAACCAACATTCCGCCACGATTGCCCGAAGGTTATTCCTACAATGCGCCCCGCCCCCTAGTTCCAACTTCATCGGATAAGAAGAAAAAGAAAAAGCAACAAGAAGAGCCACATCCCGACCTCAGCACCCCGAACGATGCGCTCCGCTCCGAGCCTAGCACCTTCCGACATAAGAAATATCGTAAGAAGAAGGAGACTCACTCTCACACGGGACGCTACATCGCCCTCGCCGTTGTGCTGCTGCTTATCGTTGCTGCAGGAGTGAGCTATCCTTGGTGGAGCAGTAGCCTACATTCGGCCGACCCCGAACCTACGCACCCCGTAGTGGCTGCCGACACGATGCCTGTGGCCAAGCAAGCAGCAGCAGTCGACACCTTGCCTCCCCCTATGACGCACGAGGATAGTGTACACATTCAAGACTCTATTCGTCATGCGCAATGGGTTTATTGGCAACGCCGACGCAAAAGAGAACAAGAGCAAGCTGAGCAGCAAAATACGCAAGAGGTCGAATCTGAAACACCAACGGCAAGTTCTTCTATCCCAAGAGCTACACACACCGACTCTCTTCACTAATTTTTTAAGAAAAAGATAGTGCAAGGCGAGAGCATAAATAGAAAAAAACAAACTTTTTTCTTTGTTATGCTCTCGCCTTTTAACATCTTTGCTTCGCCAAGATAGGCTGCGGCTCGGCATAGCAAAGAAAAAAACAAGCTTTTTTCTTTGTTATGCTCTCGCCTTGCACTATCTTTGCACAAAGAAAGCCGAAGTGTGCTTATAAACTTGTGTCAACAACGCCCTATGTCAATCACCAAAACACGCCAGAAATTACTTGAAGTGGCTCGCGAACTCTTTGCACACAAAGGACTAGAAGCCACCACGATGAACGACATTGCATCGACCTCGGGACGGGGCCGACGAACGCTCTACACTTATTTCCGCAATAAGGAGGAGATTTACTATGCCGTGATAGAAGAAGAATTGGAGCGGTTGTCGGAAAAGATGGACGAGGTGCTGACCAGAATTACCGAACCCGAAGAAAAAATCTTCGCCCTCATCTACGCACACCTCAGCAACATCCGCGACACCGTGGCACGCAACGGCACTCTCCGCGCTGAGTTTTTCCGAAACATTTGGATGGTAGAAAAGGTGCGCAAAGCCTTCGACGAAGAAGAGCACCGCATCTTGCAAAAAGTGCTGCAAGAAGGCGTAGACAAAGGCCGCTTCCGCATCGACAACGTGCCGCTCATGGCCGACATCATCCACTACTCCGTGAAAGGCCTCGAAGTGCCCTACATCTACGACCGCCTAGGCGAGGGACTGAAGGAGGACGAAACATACCCCATCGTGAGGTCACTACTCGTGCGTGTGCTCAACATGCCGCCAGCCGTGGAGTAAGCATAGGCGGAAAGGCTTGAAGCCAAACAAAGGGGCTACCCAACAAGGCTTCCCCGAAATAAATGGGCATTTTCAAAGAAATGCACATTCCAAAACAAAGAAACATCAAATAAATCTACTCAATAAAATGGGATTATTAACAGGTAAAACAGCCTTAATCACGGGTGCAGCTCGTGGCATTGGTAAGGC
>CAVFOF010000103.1:0-8179 GCA_963623895.1 bacterium | reverse complement strand
ACCTTGGACATGCTATCCGCTTACGAGGTGCAAATTTACGACATTTTTCATTCTTGCCCAACCTTTTCCTTCTTTTTTTTTGCCTTTTTGAGCGAAAATCAAGCGATTTGTCGGTTTACCAAAACCAATTATTCGTCTTGAAACAACACAATAACACAATAAAGCCTCCTTACATAGACATTATATAAGGAAGCTTTATTCAAAATAAAAACGATTAAGTTCTGTGTTTTATCGTTTACCTTGCCTACAACGAAGCTACTTTTTCGTAACTATACGCTTGGCAGCAGATTTGTCAGCCGCCTTAGTTGTAGTTTTCTTTGCAGCAGGAGTTTTCTTTTGCTCTTCTTGTTTTTCGAAGCGCACAAGCATATTTTGTAGGCGGGAAATTTCCTTTTCTTTCATCTCAATTTCGTCACCCTGATTTTTTATCGTAGTGAGCAACGAATTGAGTTCTTCATTATCAATATCTGAGGGATAGCGATTGTTCACTCGAGTGATAAAATCGCCCAAGATATTCATATAATTAGTGAAAGCGTCATAAGGCGAATCATAGATACCGCGATAACCACCATAGCTATTGGGCTTCGTGCTCATAAAGCGCAAATTGTTGGAAGCTTGCAGATAATCGAAATCTTGCATCAAGCGGCGGTCGCGACAAATGCGCACACGATCGGCAATGGAATAAAGTTTATCAAAAGCCTCACGCTGCATGACGTTGCCCAACCAAGGAGACATATCACGCTCTTCGTCAACCCAAGAAGTGGGGTAAGTAACAGTCAAATCACCAGCCGACTTCACACAACCGCATATTTCAGAGGGGGTGCTGAAAGTAATTCCGCGTTGCTTAAACTGCGCAGGGAGTGCCTTCATAAACTCAAGGATGTTGGACGAAAGCGGTTGGAAAATACCTAAAGCACAAAGTTCCATAAAGATGTTTATCACTTGCTCTTCCTCTGGCAGATTGGCTATCCAATCAGCATAAGTGTCGGCAAAAAGTGGATATTCGCTCCACGAAGAGTCGTTGAAACGATAGGATATATCTTCCGAGAGTGAATGATCGCGCAACAATAATTTAAGACGAGGGTCGCGGCAACAATTATACACGAAGTGAGGACTCTTCCATCCCAACACGTGCTTTGCACCCTCGGCCAACATGGCTTTAAATCCCATAGAAGCCACCCACTCGCCTATATCGTCAGAATAAACGAGGCAAGAATTGCGGAAAACTTTCGGTTCTTGTCCGAAAAGAGATTTTACCTTACGACACAAGCGAGTTACTTCATCGCGGAACGTTTCTTCATTAACCAATGATGAGAAACCATGAGAATAAGGCTCTGCCAAGAATTCCACACAACCAGTGTCGTTCAGTCGCTGAAGCAACTCAATGCATTGTGGAGCATGGTTTTCGAGTTGCTCGATAGCGCAACCTGAAAGCGAAATTGCACACTTAAATTCGCCTGGGTTAGCTTGTGCCATCTCTATCAGAGTTTGCAAAGCTGGCACATAGGAGCGTTCGGCCGTTTCGCTAATAGAACGAGCGTTCTCGTAATCGTCGTAATAATAATGGTCGGTACCGATATCGAAGAAGCGATAACGCTTCAAGTGGATATTTTGGTGTATTTCGAAATATAGACAAACTGTTTTCATGATTCTGGAGTAGATTGTGTGTTTAAATCAATTGGTTGTAGACATCGAATATGCGTTTGCCTACCTTTTCCCATGTAATTTGGTTTACTTCGTTAATACCTTCCACTTGAAGATATTCATGAAGCGACTCGTTGGTACAAATAGAATACATGGCATCAGCCATTGCGTTGATATCCCAATAATCGGTTTTGATGCAATTGTTCAAAATCTCAGCACAACCACTTTGCTTTGAGATAATGGAAGGCACGCCACATTGCATGGCTTCAAGGGGAGAAATTCCGAAAGGCTCGCTCACCGATGGCATGACGTAGACGTCAGAATCGGCGAAGGCTTCGTACACTTGCGCTCCACGCATAAAGCCTGGAAAATGGAAGCGATCGGCAATGCCGCGTGAGGCCACCATGTTAATCATGTCGTTCATCATGTCACCCGAACCCGCCATACAGAAGCGGATATTGTGGGTGCGCTGAAGCACTAGGGCAGCAGCCTCAACAAAGTATTCAGGTCCCTTCTGCATCGTAATGCGGCCAAGGAAGGTCACCACCTTTTCCTTGCGGCCTGCACGCTCTTTGCGTTTCTCCTCCACCATCGACAGAATATCTTGAGAGAGAGGATAGACAGCATTGTGCATCGTTATTACCTTGTTGGGGTTCTGGTGATAATGATTGATTACGGTTTGACGCGTAAGTTCAGACACACACATTATGCAGTCGGCATGATCCATACCATCTTTTTCTATACTATAGACGGTGGGGTTCACTTGTCCGCGTGAGCGGTCGAAGTCGGTGGCGTGTACGTGAATTACCAAAGGTTTTCCGCTCACGCTTTTGGCATGAATGCCTGCTGGATAAGTGAGCCAATCGTGGGCATGAATGATGTCGTACTCCTGTTGTCGGGCTATCACACCAGCCACAATGGAGTAGTTATTGATTTCATCCTGAAGATTATCGGGATAACGGCCTGAGAATTCGATGCATCCTAAGTCGTTTGTTTGGCGATAGTTGAAATCGGCATAGATATGGTCACGCAGTTGATAGTAGAGTTCGGGAGTCATTTTGTTACCCAAACGCTGCTTTACGTAATCATAGTCGACATCACGCCACACGATGGGCGTTTCGCTCATACCGATAATGTTCATAAAACTTGTGTCTTCATCACCCCAAGGACGTGGCAGACAGAAAGTGATATGCATATCGGGCTGGAGAGAGAGCCCCTTTGTGATGCCGTAGCTGGCTGTTCCTAAACCACCGAGGATGTGAGGGGGAAATTCCCAGCCAAACATTAATACTTTCATAACTTGTTGATTTGTTGAGAAGTGGAATGATTATTACATTCCAACTTATTCCATGGCATTATTATATTTTTCCAGTAGATAGAGCGCACGCAGAATGCCGCTCACATTCATTGCGAACGAGATAGCACCACGTCCATGGAAAGGCGGATTGCCATCCGAGAGTTCGGGTATTGTGCCGATGCAATGATAGAACAATTCTTCCTCAAATCCAATGAGCTGACGTTCTATATAATTGATGCCGCTCATGCGGTACACTCTCAAGTAAGCTTCCAAGTAGAAGCCAGTGAGCCAAGGCCAAGCCGTGCCTTGATGATAGGCGAAGTCGCGCTGCGTTTGTGGACCTACATACATGGGAGTATAGCCTCCACTCTTGGGCGAAAGCGAACGAATGCCTTTGGAAGTAACGAGTTCGCGTGTGCAGATGTCAAGCACCGACTTGCGCTCCTTCATGTCGAGTGGCGAATAGTCGAAAGCAATGGCGAAGAGTTGGTTGGGACGCACGCTCCAATCCATCATCTGCCCGTCAACATAGTCGAGCAGATAGCCATGTTCGTTGAGGAAGACTTCCTTGAAAGAGTGAGTCATCTTCTCCGTTTCCTTCTTCACCAAGGGCAATAGGCCCTCATACTCTGGCTGTGCGCTTTCCTCTATCAGTTGTTCCAAAAATTTCATTGCATTGTACCACAATGCATTGAACTCTACAATGTAGCCCGAGCGAGGCACGATGGGGCGACCTCCCGACTGCGAGTTCATCCACGTCACAGCCCTATCGCGACCATTGGAATAAACTAAGCCATTCTCGTGAACGAAGAGATTGGGGTGTTGTCCGTTCCAAATGAAGTCCAAAATATCCTTGTAAAGCTTACCATATTTTTCAAAGCAAGCCTTACGTGAAGTATACTTGGCATACTGCTGAATGGTCCACATGGCCCAAAGCAACGTATCGGGTTGTTCCATTTCATAGATATCAACCGACATAGGCTCCTTTCGGATGAAATTGTAAATAGCCTTCGTTGCCGTCTGCATATACTCCTCAAACCTATCGTTCTCACCAATGGCAAGAGTTAAGCCTGGCAAGGAGATAAAGGTGTCACGAGCACGAGCCTTGAACCAAGGGTAGCCCGCCAAAATATAGGATTCGCCATCTTTGCTCACTCTGAACTGATGCGCTGCATTTACTAAGCAGTGATAGAAGTTGTCGCGATGGTCAATCTGGGCAATTTCATTCTCCATCAATTCGCTGATGTCCTTAGGATTGATGGGAGCAATACCTGCACTAAAGATAATGCTTTCGCCCTTTTTAATGGACATTTCAAAATATCCAGGCACTAGCAAATCTTCTGTGGAGTTATAACCGCGCTCACGTTCCTTTGGATAGTCGAGTCCGCGATACCAGTCGGGGCAATACACCCAATCGGCCTTCTTCGACGTCTGCATATACAAGTCAGGGTAGCCTTGATATAAGCACATACGCACCCCATTATCCACCTCATCGTAACTGCGATTGGCCACTCCGTTTTCGTGTGTCCATTGGCGCACACTGCGGAAGGCTAAGAAGGGACGCAGACGCAAAGTGGTCTCGGAATGCGCATCAAGCAAAGTATACCGAATGTAAATGCGATGAATAGAGGTGTCGAAGCTAATTTCTTTTTTCAGCCGAACCCCGCCTACTCTGTAAATCCATGTTGGCACTTGTTCCCACTCAAAACTTACGATATACTTATGTCCTTTCGGACTGTAGTTATCGCCCTGATATTTATGTATGCCTAAGTTAAATTCGGCACCATGCTGTATAATCGTTTCGTCGAGTGAGGAGAGCAACACGTGGTTCTCATCATCAAGTTCGGGAACGGGAATCACGAGAAGGCCGTCATACTTTCGGATATTGCACCCCAACAATGTGGTTGAGCAATATGCCCCCGACCGATTTGTAATGAGCAACTCCTTATAGAGCGACTCTTGCAAGTTGGTCATTTGTGCCTTATCGAATCTTAGATAACACATGGCAATATTTGATTTAAAGGTATTATTTATACTGGATTATTTTGGGTTTATTCTCCGCTTTCAATCCTTAATGGACACCTGAAGACAAGCTTACTATTTGCCCAACTTCTATCCATCCACTCTAGATAAGCCACCACTGTGAGGGCGGCTCTTTTAAAACGGCTCTCAAATGTAAGCATTTTTATTGATACAAAATATTTTTCAAAAGAAAAAATGCTTTTCTTCGCTATTTTGTAATAGCAGTTGACAAAACAGGGCTTATAATTTGGCTATTTTTAAGATTATGGCTACATTTGCCCTAAATAAGGCCTTTTTGCAAAAAAAGCTTTTTGAGTTAACCGAGCAAAAAGGAAACTGCATTTTGCATTTCAAACACTTACATGACAAGACTTGAGAATTTTGATAAACAGCGAGCTGCCCACACGCTGAGTGACATTTGGGATACGCTCAACGAGGAAGAGCGCAACACCCTTATTCAAAACATACGTGTAAATCGTTATCAAAAAAACGAAGTAATCTATAATGAAGGCGACCAGCCTGACAACCTGCTTTGCTTGCTTACAGGGAAAGTAAAGATTTTTCGCCAAGGAGTGAGCGGACACACGCTCATCAATCGCGTTCTGCGCCCCGTACAATATTTTGGTTACCGCGCTTCAATGGCTGGCGAAGCGTACGTCACTTCGGCTGCCGCTTTTGAAGAAAGCACCATCGCCTCCATCCCCATGCGCATCATTTATCGAATGGCGGAAACGAATGCTCACCTTTGTCACTTCTTCATGCATGCTTTAGCTGTGGATTTAGGCAAAGCCGACCAACGCATTGTGAGCATTACGCAAAAGCACGTACGCGGCCGACTGGCTGAAACGCTGCTCGACCTACTCGACGTGTACGGCTACGATGAAGACGGAGAAACGCTCGACTTACACATCACGCGTGAAAACATTGCCAATCTCTCAAACATGACTACAAGCAACGCCATACGCACCTTAACAAGCTTTGCTAACGAAGGGTTGGTAGAAATTCACGGTCGCTACATCAAGCTGCTAGATGTAGAGAAACTACAAAGAATTTCAAATATTGGATAATCCCCGAGCCTATCTAAGGAATCAAGAATTCTATTTCTTCTGGAAGGATGCGAATGTCAACTTGACTAATACTCTTACGATAAACTCTACCATCCAAACTTAATTTGGCTTGCGACAACTTACGGAAGCTAATATGATTAGTTCGCCACACTCGAACACCCCGATGACTAAGGAAACGTGAAGTGAAAAGCAACCATAAGCCTTGAAAGATTTGGAATGCGGCAGGTTTAGAAACTAGAGTCACATCGAGCAGTCCATTATAAGGCACAGCACTCGGCGTTTGGCCATAGCCATGAGCCGACCCCACACAGACACTCATCGCTGATTGCTCCACGTGTTCGCCACTCATGTCGAACACAAATTTAAAGTTCAATCGTTTAAATAAAAGAAGCAAGGCGGAAAATGCGTACGAGATGGTTCGAAAGCCGAAGAGCCGTCTCGTTTTTTTACGCAGTTCGGTTATTGAGGAAGCCACTCCGAAATTGATGCAATTTAGAAAGTGTAGACGTTCCACCATGCCGTCACGATTGGTCACATCTGCTACACCTACATCCACTTTACGTACATTATGACGAATTAAAGCGTCTACACTAGCCTTGTAATTCTCATAACTCAGCCCCCAATACTTAGCGAAATCATTCCCCACCCCATTGGGTATTACGCCCAAAGTGGGCCATTTACCCGTGGGATTTTCACTACTCATTATGCCACACAACGCATGGTTTAAAGCCGAGTCTCCTCCCACTATCACAATGGTGCCATAGCCCGAGCGATTCATCATCGAAGCTAACCGCTCCACCGACCCTTGGCCTTCGCTTTGCACAAAATCGAAAGCCACTCCCTGCTCCTGCAAGTAGTTACGTATTTTTTTCCAGCGTCGCTGGCTATGGGCGTTTCCTTCCTTGGAGCAATAGATAATAGCCCAAGAACTTAATGCTTTCATTGTGAGATCGTTTTATAACAAATAACCTTTCAAATCGAACAAGTTAATCGAAACTAGGAGTCCACTTCAAGGCTTCTTCAGCCTTCATCCAATGGATCTCGATTCCCCTTCGTTCCATCCCCCGAAACCAAGTCATCTGACGCTTAGCAAACTGATGAATAGCTATTTCAAGTTGTCGAAACATCTCATCATAGGAGAGTTGTCCCGTGGCATGGAGCGTAAGGTATTTATACTCCAAACCGTAATAGATTAAATCGTCTGCCTTAATGCCCTCATCGAGCAAAGCCTTCACCTCATCGAGCATTCCGTTGTCGAAAC
This sequence comes from bacterium, assembly GCA_963623895.1. Classification (GTDB taxonomy): domain Bacteria; phylum Bacteroidota; class Bacteroidia; order Bacteroidales; family Bacteroidaceae; genus Alloprevotella. The sequence goes on along the minus strand of CAVFOF010000103.1, from coordinate 888 downwards.
GTTGCTTCAATCGGGCTGAAATACGCGAGCGACGCGTTTCCCTATCCACATCAATGCCGATGTTGTAAGAGATGAGCGTAGGAAACGGACGGTCGTCCAAAGGCGTATGCTTATAATATTCGGCTATCTCAATGGCTCGAACGGCTCGCTGGGCAGAGTCAACATCCGTTGTGTTGTGCAGGGTTTTATACTGGCTCAGCAATTGGGTCAGTTCCTCTAGCGATTTATCCTTCAATTGTTCACGCAGCTCCGGATTTTGTGGCACAGGCGACAAGCGGTAACTGCGCAAAATGCTTTCTAAATAAAGACCCGTTCCCCCGCACACCACCACCCGCTTTCCTCGCGAGCGAATATCGTTGTAGGCTTCCAAAAAATCGCGTTGATATTCGTAAACGTTGTATTTCGTGCCAGGTTCTACGATGTCAATGAGATGATACGGCACTTGTTCCCCTTCGACCACGTAATCCTCAAGATCTTTCCCCGTGCCCAAATCCATGCGACGATATACCTGCCTACTATCGGCCGATATTATCTCTGCATTCAGTTTGTGAGCTAACTGCACGGCTACTGCTGTTTTGCCAGAAGCCGTAGGGCCTAAAATTGTAATAAGATCCATGATAGCAATAAGGGATTAAATCTCGAGCCGCCTTTAGTCGGAAAGTTGAGAAAGAAATTAGAATATTAAAATAGCCGTTGCAATACACGAGGCACTGCAACGGCTGTTTTATTGAAAAGTTCAAAGGTATGAACTTACGCTACAGCATTAGGCGTTAACCTTAGCCATGTGAGCGATGAGTTCGAGCACCTTGTTAGAGTAACCGATTTCGTTGTCATACCAAGAAACAACCTTAACGAAGGTGTCGGTAAGAGCGATACCAGCCTTAGCGT
>CAVFOF010000102.1:0-8196 GCA_963623895.1 bacterium | reverse complement strand
TCAATTTGTTTCAGCTTCTAGCGTTCCTTCTTGCGCCGACGCGGGGACGCGTCGCCCCCAATTTTGAGGCATTATTCTTAATCAGAAAACTTTAGTTTCTTATTGCTAGGCGAAGGCTCCTACTATTCCGATGCCACGGCCGTGCCGTCTGCTCCAACTGTCGACACCTCGCTTCATTGCTATTCGCCGCAGCCTGGTTTGCTCCTCATCAGCAGTCCCACTGCTCTCAGCGGAGAGGCCACAATCTATAGCGTATATCACAAAATTGGGGGCGACGCGTCCCCGCGTCGGCGCAAGTGGAAACTCAAGAATAAATCAATTTGTTTCAGCTTCTAGCGTTCCTTCTTGCGCCGACGCGGGGACGCGTCGCCCCCAATTTTGAGGCATTATTCTTAATCAGAAAACTTTAGTTTCTTATTGCTAGGCGAAGGCTATTTCACCACCTTTTTCCCGTTTACTATGTAAATGCCGTGGGGCAGCTCGTCAAGTTTCTTGTTCCCCATCGAGCGGCCAGTTAGGTTATAGATGGTGGTAGATCCCTTTTGTCTGAGAATAGAATATTCCGAGATGTGGGTCTTTCCCAGTAGCTCCTCTAGATTTTCCTCATTCGATTTATACCACCACTTCATGTAGGCAGTTTCCTCGGCCAATGTTTCTGCTAGTTCGATAGGGCGGTCAAGCCAAAAGTTATACATGCCATACCAACGGTTGCGTTCGCGTTTCCATGCTCCAGCACCTTCTAGCTGTTGCTCGTATTTGTCAATGAGTTCGTTCACGTGTTCGCTCGAGAGCACTCCCTCATGCAACTCTTGCCATTTCTCGCAGAACTTGCTGTAGAATGGTTCTACCTGATTGTCGTAGTAGTAGCGAAAGGGATGACAGTCTTGAAATACGTCAGTAGAATTAGCTGGGTTTACAAATCTATTGGCTGTACCCGAACGCCCGAGACTGCCGTCCATGTCCCATGGTGTTATCCAACATTTCAAGCTCTTGGTGCAGTTCTTTACGGAGAGATACGTGTTGTGCATCATGTTGTCGAGTAGCTTCATCGACATCGCAAACACAGCGTATTCCACCACATTGTCTTCGTAGAGATTGCTCATTGTGTAGTTCACAGAGTCGGCTGAGACTCCCAGTTCATTAGTGTGTTCTAAAAGTTCGTAGAGAGCGTTCCAACTGCGGTTGTCGCAGATTTCGTCGGGATATTTCAAGTACCAACTAAACCATCTATCTTTTTGTGTACTCACCCAAGGTTCTGTGGGCTTCCCTAAGTAGACGGTGGGCAAATCACCTGCCTTGCATTTGTATAATACGCCGCGTACGATGGCATCCGTCCCTTCTCCTTGCGTCTTTTTCAGTCCGAGAAGAGAGCGGTTGATTTTGTCTGACAAACAGTAAATGCCGTGATATTTACCGTCAAGTATCATTTCCACAAAGTAGCCCTTTGTGCCGTTACGCATCATGTCGTTATCACGAAGCGTTGAGAACTCGTTCCATAGGTCGAAGCACACTCTATTGCGCATGCGTGAATAGTCGATGGCGGCACCATCGAGAATGTAGGTGTCGGTGTTGCGAATGCCAAGTAGGGTTACATCGTTCTCTTCGTTAAACTGGTTATCAACAAACTTCAGTTTAAAGCTTTTTTTATCAAGGTTGGCTGCAGTGGCTCCTCGCAATGAGGTGTACGCCTTAGTGGTAAACACTCGCTGATTGTTGGTTCTCTGATAGGGGTCGTAGAGGGTGAAGGTGGTGGGCAGTTCTTCGTCGAGTGAAAATTCCTTCGTTGTTTCTCGCTCAATAGAGATTAAAGGCAGAGTGGTCAACACCAACGACAAAGTGTCTTTCCTATCATCTCTTTCAATAACAAGTTGATGCGCAAGCCGATTGGCTACCACGCTTATGCTATCATTGTGTGGGTGGTAATTTATGCCATCAAGTTGGAAGTGTGTCACGCTTGGCTCTCCAAAATCTAAGGTGAAATGGAGCAAAGTGTCGCCCTCATTGGCTTGAACGGTAGCATAGTGCGTGCCAGTTTCTTTGTCTATAATCGTACTATTTCCGTTGACGTATAAGTTCTGAGCTAGAAGATTGGTTGATGAGATACAACTTAATAGAAGTAGAAGTTTTTTCAGCATTATTTATTTGTGATGTTTTATGATTTCAGCTTATCCCAGTCCTTATAGGGAAAAGTTCGCAGCGAGGAGTTATAGTATTTTCTATCGCCCGTCACCTCTTCGCCAAGAAATGGCGCACGCTCATAGGCTTCGTCTTCGCTGCCTAGCTCCACCTCGGCCACCACGAGTCCGTCGTTCTCGCCGTGAAACTCGTCCACCTCGTAGATGTGCTGTCCTATGGGGACGAGCCAGCGGGTTTTGTCCACAATGCCGGGTTCGCACAAACGCATCAAGGAGAGTGCCTCGTCCTTCGTAATTTCCTTCTCAAACTCGTAGCGCGACAATCCACCGTTCAGCGAAGGGCCTTTTATCGTGAGGTATCCCTTATCGTCACGAAGGCGCACTCGCACGGTGCGGCCGCGCCCGCTGCAAATGTAGCCTTGCATAATGCGGCTGTGCGAGGTAGATAGTTCCTTGTAACTGCCCGTTACCAAAAATTTACGTTCTATTTCGAGAGGCATATGATTAATATTTTAAAGAAGAGGTGAGCTACGTGTTAGTGGCTCACCTCCAATAGATTTTTATTGCACAGCGAAGTAAGCTGCGATGGCAAGGGTCACAATCACGGCCAGGGCTATCACAATACCGGCCACCACCTTGTTGGCATTTTGGCGTTCCTTCTCCTCGCGCTCTTCGCGCGCTTTGCTTTTCTGAAGTTTATGTTTGTTACTCATAGTGATATAGTATTTAGAGGTTATATGTAATTCAAGACAATGCCATCGGCGGCTATTTCTCGGCGAACTCCATCAAGTAAGCCTTGATGAAGCCGTCAATCTTGCCGTCCATCACGCCGTTCACGTCGCTCGTCTGAAAACCCGTGCGGTGATCCTTCACGCGGCGGTCGTCGAACACGTAACTGCGGATTTGGCTGCCCCATTCAATCTTCTTCTTCCCCGCTTCAATCTTGGCCTGCTCCGCTTTGCGCTTTTGCAAAGCACGGTCGTAGAGTTGGGAGCGCAGCAAGCGCATAGCGTTCTCACGGTTCTCAAGTTGCTTGCGGCTCTCGGTGTTCTCAATGAGAATTTCCTCCGTTTCGCCCGTGTCGGGGTCGGTGTATTGGTAGCGCAGGCGCACGCCCGTTTCCACCTTGTTCACGTTCTGACCGCCAGCACCGCCCGAACGAAACAAGTCCCACGACACCTTTGAGGGGTCAACGTACACCTCGATGGTGTCGTCTACCAAGGGCGTTACAAACACTGAGGCAAACGATGTCATGCGCTTACCCTGAGCATTGTAGGGCGACACACGCACTAGGCGGTGTACGCCATTCTCGCTCTTAAGGTAGCCAAAGGCCGTGTCGCCTTCAATTTCCATCGTCACCGTCTTAATGCCCGCCTCGTCGCCATCTTGCAGGTGAGAGATCGTGCATTTATAGTCGTGGCTTTCAGCGTAACGCATGTACATGCGCATCAACATCGAAGCCCAATCTTGACTCTCCGTGCCGCCTGCGCCCGAATTGATTTTTAGCACACACGACATTTGATCCTCCTCCTGTCGTAACATGTTGCGCAGTTCTAAGGCCTCAATCTCGTCTTGGCATTTAGCGTAAGCATCGTCCACTTCCTCCTCGGTCACCATCTCCTCCTTGTAGAAGTCGAAGGCCAAGGCCAACTCGTCGGCCAGCGTCTTCACGTGCTTGTAGCCTTCAATCCATTTCTCTATGCCCTTCACCTTCTTCATCTGTTCCTCAGCGCGCTTGGCATCATCCCAAAACCCAGGGTCTTGGGTGCGCAATTGCTCTTCTTCGAGCTGCATGGTTTTCGCCTCGATGTCGAGGTAGTGGTAGAGGGCTTCAACGCGGGCTTGAATGTCTTTCAGTTGGTCGGAAGTGATCATAATCTGCTTGGAGTGGGTGCCTCAATGGGGGAGGGCACAAGGGAATGTATATAATATATTAAGAAGTGAAAATAAAAAAAGGTTACGCTTCAGCATAGAGCTGCTCAATCTGCTCAGCGTAGTGGTCGTACACCACGCGGCGGCGCACCTTCAGCGTGTTGGTCAGTTCGCCATTCTCCATTGTGAAGGGGTGGGGCAGTAGCACGAAACGTTTAATCTGCTCATAGTGGGCCAAGTCTTGCTGGAGCGTCTCGATGCGCTGCATGTAGAATTTCATCACGTCGGGGTGCTTACACAAGGCTTCGCGATTCGAGGTATCAATGCCCTTACGCAGGGCGAAGGCCTCGAGTAGCTGATAGTTGGGTACGATGAGTGCACTCACAAACTTACGCTTGTCGGCCACAATCACGGCTTGATCGAAGTGGCGGTCGAGCACGAGTTTCGACTCTACCATCTGCGGCGCAATGTATTTGCCGTTCGATGTTTTAAACAAGTCCTTGATGCGCTCGCGCAAGTAGAGTTCACCATTCTTCAGGTAGCCTGCATCGCCCGTGTGAAACCATCCGTCCTCGTCGATGGCTTCCTTTGTTTGAGCGTCCTTCTTATAGTAGCCAGGAGTGATGGTCTTTCCGCGAAGCAAAATCTCATCGTTTTCGCCAAACTTTATCTCAATTTTATCGATTAGTCTGCCCACCGAACCTAGCGAATTGGGCTTGCCAGGGATGTCGCACGACACGGTGGCGAGGCTTTCCGTCAGTCCGTAGCCAACCACCATATAGATGCCAGCGGCATGCACAAATTTCTCCACTTCTGGCGATACGGCCGCTCCAGCAGTGGGGAAGAAATTGGCACGTTCTAGACCAAGCGTCTTGCGCAGCAGTTTTATCACCGTCTTGTCGTAGAGCTTATACTGCAAGCTGAGCCCCATTGGAGCCGACTTGCCTTTCGACTTGTAGTCCACCCAATAACGCTTGCCCACTTCGAGAGCCTCGCTAATGAGTTTGCGCTCCATAAACGAGCCTTTCTCAATCTTTTCAAGCACGGCCTGGTACACCTTCTCCCAAAAACGGGGTACGGCACACATACACGTGGGGTGTACCTCCTGCATGGATTGCAACACGTCGACGGGCTTCAGGTTTACACACTGCTTAGCCCCCTCGGTCATGCCCAAGTAGCACCAAGCCCGCTCAAAGATGTGGGTGTAGGGCAGAAAGTTGAGAAATACGTCATCCTCGCTCAAGGGTAGCACGGCATCGTTCACGCGGAAGCCCTCGTGATACTGCCCATAGGTCAGCATCACGCCTTTGCTTTGTCCCGTTGTGCCACTCGTGTAGAGAATGTTGGCCAAGTCCGAGAAATTGGCATCAGCTTGACGTTGGCGATATTCGGCCACCAGCTGCTCATCGAGCGTGCCTTCCAGCTCGTTGCGGATGAGGTCGTCGAAATAAATGGAGAGGTGGTCGGCCTCGTTCTTCTTCACCTTCGGGTCGAAAATGATAATCTTCTCGAGCGATTTGGCCACGGAAATCACGCTGAATGCCACATCATATTGTGTCTGTTCGCCCACAAAGAGGAAACGCACTTGCGCATCGTCGAGCATGTACACCACCTGGGCAGCACTGCTCGTGGCATAGAAGGGGATTGTCACCGCCCGAATGCCGTAAGCACCAAAGTCAGTGTAGTGTGTTTCGGGCTTATTTTGTGAGAACACGGCAATGTTCTCTTGCACTCCCACGCCCATGCGAAGCAGGGCCAGTGAGGTCTTTTTCACTTTGCGGGCAAATTCCGTCCACGACACGTCGACCCACTTGCCGAGGTCGTAGTCGCGGTAGCTCAGTGCGGCACGATTGCCATACTTTTTGGCTTGCTCCAAAATGAGTTTGGATAGGTGACAGTTGTTTTGCATAAGAATAGCTTTCTTTCTCGCAAAGTTATTGCTTTTTTACGGAAACACCAAACAAATTCACTACAAAATTGGGGCGATGCGTCCCTGCGTCGGCACTAAGAAGAAACTCAAGAGGAAAGCCAAGAAAAAACTCAAGAATCAATCGATTTGCTTCGGCTTCTAGCGTTCCATCTTGCGCCGACGCAGGGACGCATCGCCCCCAATTTTGCGGTGGGTTTAAAGATAAAAAATGTAAATATCGTTTCCACATTATTCCCTCTCTCATAAATGGAAGCAAAATAGCACAAATCCTCCCCCCAAGAACTTTACATGCACTTTCTGCTGTTACTTGCACTAACTGCTTTCACTCACACTGAGTATCAATCGTTTCAACAGTGTAAGCAGCAAAAAATATTGCTTGCACTAATTCAGCTTTGCTTGCACTGTTTCTGTATAATGTAATTTGCAGATCATACACCTAATTTTCACAGTGTAAGCACCTCTCTTTTATGTCAACAAGAAAAAATGCTGCTTACACTTACGAAATAACTGATAATCAGTGCAAGTGTAAGCAATTAGTGCAAGTAACAGCAAACATCAAAAGTAAACTCCCTGTGTAGTAAATCCAAGAATGGCCACAAAATTGGGGAGCGATGCGCCCCCGCATTGACGCAAGCAGCAACGCAAGCAGTATAACAAACAAAAATTAACAAACGAGTCCAAATATTTACCAATCCAACACACCACACCACCACCATCCATCCCTCTATTTTTCCTACTTGCCCAATAGTAAAAACTACCCGCCGAATAGTAAAAACTAGCCCCCCAATAGTGATTAACTACCCGCCGAACAGTTTCACTCTGTTCGCTCAGGGCAAAGCCGCTTTATGCTCACACGATAGGCCACCAACACCATCGTACCAGTAACCACCCAAGTAATCGGATATATCTGCATCAACTCGGCAAAACCATGATAGTGGGGCACTATCGCAAATACCCAAATCATGCGCAACACGCACGTGCCAAGCACCGTCATCAACGTGGGCAACATCGACTCGCCCATGCCTCGCAAGGCCGACCCCGTCACCTCATAACTGCAGGCCATAAACTGAAACATCAGCACGCCCTCCATGCGCATCGCTCCATAGCGTATCACCTCAGGGTCGGTGCTGAAGAAACGGAGAAAGAAATGGTCGTTCAGCGTGAGCAATAGGTTGGCTGCACAACATCCCACCACGCCCATAGCCATGCAAATGTGGTAGATGCGGCGCACGCGGTCGTACTTTCTCGCACCATAGTTTTGCCCAATAAACGAAATCGCAGCCCCATTGCAAGCCACGATGATATAGTAGCAATAATACTCGAAGTTGGCAGCTGCTGCCGACCCTGCAATAGCGGCCGAGCCATAGCCGTTGATGGCACTCTGCACTACCACGTTCGATAAGGAGAACACCATGCCTTGCAATCCCGCAGGTACGCCAATTTGCAGCATGCGGCGCAGTTCTTTGCGATAAATGCGTAAGTGGTCGAAGCGTAGCTGAATGGCTCCTGGCTCTCGGCGTAGTAGCCATATGATACAGCTGGCACTCACCGCATTGGCAATGGCCGTGGAGATAGCCACGCCTTCCACTCCCATTCCGAAGCAGATTACAAACACAAGGTTGAGTACCGTATTGATAATGCCCGCCACAACGAGTATGTAGAGCGGGCGTCGTGTGTCGCCAATACTGCGAAGGATGGCGGAGCCAAAATTGAATATCAAAAAGAAGGGGATGCCCACAAAGTAAATGCGCAGGTAGAGCACGGCCATGTCGAGCACATCGGCTGGCGTGTCCATCAGTTCGAGAATGGGGCGCGACACGGCAATGCCCAAACACATTAGCAGCAGACCACTCACCACTGACACCACGGCCACCGTGCTCACCGCATGGCGCGTGCTTTCGTCGTCACGCTGCCCAAGGTGGTTCGAAAGCACCACGTTGGCTCCCATCGAAATGCCTATAAAAAGATTGATGAGCAGGCTGATTACGGGGGCATTACTACCCACGGCCGCCAAGGCTTTGCTGCTGGCGAAGTGACCCACTACGGCCACGTCCACCGAGTTGAACAACTGTTGCAGCAAACTGCTTGCCGCCAAGGGAAGGGCAAACACTAATATCTTCCAAAAAAGCGGGCCGTTGAGCATGTCCACCTTAGCCGTTGTTGATTTAGTCATTCTATTTCAAAAAAAAGTGTTGGGATTCGACTGCAAAATTACGTATTTCTCTTCGTTGCAAGTCAACCCTTTTTACGGAAAGTGCG
>CAVFOF010000101.1:0-8326 GCA_963623895.1 bacterium | reverse complement strand
ACAAATTGGAGCAAAAAATTGGGGGCGACGCGTCCCCGCGTCGGCGCAAGAAGTAACGCTAGCACAAAGCTATAATAATCAATAGCTATTTGAGTATCTTCTTGCGCCGACGCGGGGACGCGTCGCCTCTGATTTGTTGCTCTGATTTGTTGCTCTGATTTGTTGCAGAGTTTTAGCTAAACAACCTTTTGTGGGGTGCGCATTTCGCGTTGTTCGTAAAGTTCGTCGATGATACCGTCGGCCAAGCCGATGATGGGCACGTGGATGTATTCGGCCTTCACCATGCGAGCTATGCGAAGGAAAATTTCGGCGGCGGGAATGATTACGTCGGCGCGGTCGTCCTTCAAGGCATACTGCTCCATACGTTGCTCCACGCTCAGAGGGTTGAGCGCATCGTAAATGGCTTGCACGGAATAGATGGGCATGCGTTGCAAGTCCTTATCCTTGATGCTGGTCATGCGATAGATTTTGTTGATGTTGCCGCCCGAGCCGATGATGTTGATGTGGTCGATGCCACGACTCATCATCTGCTGCAAGTCGTCCTCTAGGCGCAGCCATTCATCGTCGCGCACCTTGCCCGTGAGCAAGCGCACTGTGCCGATGTTGTACGACACCGAACTGTGCAGCTCGCCGTTCGTCAGGAAGTTTACCTCCGTCGAGCCGCCACCCACGTCCACGTAGATGTAAGCCCCCGTGCGGTCGGCCATACACTCTAGGTGATTGGAGTAGACAATGCGAGCCTCCTCCTTTCCGTCGATAATCTCGATGTTGATGCCCGTATCTTTAAGGATGCGGCGAATTACCTCGGGGCCGTTCACCGCATCGCGCATGGCCGAAGTGGCACAGGCGCGATAGTCCGTCACGTCGTAGATTTTCATCATCTGCCGGTAAGCCTTCATCAGTCGGCGCAGCTTTTCGGCTTTTTTTTCGCTCAGTGCGCCGTCTTTAAAGATGTCGAAACCTAGGCGCAAAGGCACACGCAGCAACATCACCTTCTTAAATTTATTCTTATCGTTTGCCTCGCGGTCGATGCTCTTAATGAGCAAGCGCACAGCATTCGACCCAATGTCGATGGCGGCATAATTTAGTCGAGCCATAAGCCTAGTGTTATTTCTTGTAGTGATTATAAATTTCCTCTTGTGAGCGATGCATTTCCACATCGTCGCCTGGCTCGTAGTTCAAACCGCGCCACTCAAGGTTGCGCCCTGTGCCATCTACGGTGCGGCCTTGCAGGGTGTCGTTGAGCGCAAAGTCGATCACGGCTTTGAGGTCTTCTTTGATTGCGGGGTCGTAGACGGGAGTGACCACTTCCACGCGGTTGTTGAGGTTGCGCGGCATCCAATCGGCCGAACCAATAAACATTTTATCTTCGCCGCCAGCGCAGAACTGGAAGATGCGGGCGTGCTCCAAGTAGCGGTCGATGATGCCCACAATGCGCATCGAGTCGCTCTTGCCCGGAATGCCCGTCACGAGCGAGCAGTTGCCGCGCACCACGAGTTCCACGGGCACGCCATTGGCCGAGGCCTCGTAGAGTTTCTTCACCATCAAGGGGTCGGTGATGTGGTTGATTTTAATGCGAATGTAGGCTGGCTTGCCCACGTTATGGTTTTTGATTTCGTCGTTGATGAGTCGCACAAACTTGTTGCGCATTTCGTTGGGCGATACGAGCAACTCCTTGTATTTTACGGGCAAGTAGGGATGTTCGATAAAGTTGAACACCTGTGCCACGTCGCGCACGATGTTGCGATTGGCCGTCATGAGCATGTAGTCGGTGTAGCAGCGAGCGTTGCCTTCGTGGAAGTTACCTGTGCTCACTACGCAGATGTCTGCTCCCTTACGCATGCCAATGTGCGTGATTTTAGAATGTACTTTCAAGCCTTCCACGCCGAAGATAACGTGAATGCCCACATCTTGCATCTTCTTCGACCAACTAATGTTTGAAGCCTCGTCGAAGCGTGCTAGTAACTCGATGACCACCGTCACTTGTTTGCCATTTTGCGCCGCATTGATTAGAGCCTTCACCACCTTCGACTCGCGCGCCAAGCGATAGAGCGTGGTGCGGATGCTCTTCACCTCCTTATGCACAGCGGCCTCTTGCAGCAGGCGGATGTAGGAGGCGAAGTCGTGGTAGGGCACGTGGATGAAGCGATCCTTCTTGCGCACGGTTTCGAGCAGTGAACCTTCGCCCATGAGTTCGGGCTTCATGATGGGCGTCCATTTGGGATATTTCAGGTCGCTGCGTCCGCAGTCGGGGAACGACATGAGGTCGCGGTGGTTTTGATAGCGACCCGCAGCCAAGATGGTGTCGAGTTTGTCCACATTGAGTTTGCCCAACACGCGCTTCAGCACGTCGCGCGGCATTTCAGCATCGTAGATTACGCGCAAGGCTTGCCCCTTTTTGCGGCTCTTCACGCCTTTCGATATTTTCTGCATCAGACCCGTGCGCAGGTCGTTGTCAATCTCCATCTCGGCATCTTTTGTGAACTTAAATGCATAGGCCTCGAAGAGGTTGTAGTTGAGTCCGGCAAAGAGCAAGGGCAGGGCGAAGCGCACCACGTCGTCAACGTACATGATGTAGCTTTTTCCGTCCTTATTAGGTAGTTGCACAAAGCGGCCCACCACATTGACGGGCAGTTGTAGCAGGGCATATTCGGGGTGCGTCTTGTCCGTTTTCTTGCGCATCTTCACGGCTAGGTAGATGCACTCGTCCGACTCATTGTTCAAGTCCTTTACGGCCGAAAACCACACGGGGGCAATGTGGCCAGCTAGGTTTTGGTAGTAGAAGTTGCGCACGAAGGCTTGCTGCTCTTCGTCGAGTTGCGTGTCGTTCACCAAAAGGATGTTTTCGGCGGCGAGGTCGGCCTCCACTTGACGAATCACTTGGTCGTACTCCTTAGCATATTGTGCATTGAGGCGGTTAATCACCTTGAGCGTCTGCACAGCCTCTTGTCGTTCCTCGCGCGACTCCTTGTCGTCCCACTCAGCAAGACGATTGAGCAAGGCCACACGCACCCGGAAAAATTCGTCGAGATTATTGGAGTAGATGCCCAAGAAACTGAGTCGTTCGAGCAGGGGGATGCTCTCCTTTTGCGCTTCTTGCAGAATGCGACGATTGAAGTACATCCAGCTCACGTCGCGTGGCACGTACTCCTTGTAGCTTTGTTCTTTCTTTGTCATTGCTTTAGGGATTTAATCGTGCTGCAAAATTAGAGCTAAAGTGTGTCGAACTTGTTACAGCCGCATTACAAAAATGTGAAGGTCGCAAGGCTGAAGCGAGCAAATACGGACTAATTATCGGCTCCGTTCGCCAAGCTCTCCTCTATTTGAAAATAAATGCTTAATTTTGAGGCATCAAAACACACGCTAGTAAGCGTAAACGTAAGAAAAGTAACACTTTATCATCACACATAATCAAAGAAATGAAACAACTTAAACTGTTGATGGCCTTCTTTGCCATCATGGTAGGCACCTTCGTAGCCGCCAGTTGTTCGGACAACGATGATGCCGACAGCAACAAAACCTATTACCAGTTTAGCTGCGAGAACGAGAGTGCCGTGGTGGTCGACAATGACCAGAACTACACCACGCAGACCTACTTCGCTGCCCTCAGCCAACACCTTGCCGACTGCGATGGATGGTACGACAACTCGGAGAAGGCCCAAGAGGCAGTGGAAAAAGCCCTTACCGACTTTGAGCAAAACACGCTGCCCACCGTCTACTACTACGGACAATTTGCCGTAAACTACACGCTAAAAGGCTCTACTCAAGCCGTGAAGCTAGCCAACTACGTCACTCACAAAACGCTGAGCAAAGCTGCGCTGTACAAGGCCGTTGGAGCCATTGCTGCCGCCAACCCCGACGGTTTCACCGTGGACGCTGAAACGCTTATGCCCGTGACCCAAGGCTTCGCTGTGGCCGTGGAGGACACGCAAGACAGTTTCGGCACTGAAGGTTTGACCACGGTTGTCAACTACGTGACGAGCCACAGCAACGTCAACGCTTATGGCGGCTGGCTCAACTCCGACAACAACCAGTACTACTACGACGCCACCGTCATCTGCTCCACTCGCGAAGAGGCCGAAGCACTAGCAAAACTCAATCATCAGATTGCCTACTTTGACCTAGAGAACATGGAGGAAATCCGCCTCTAGTTTCCCAACTGAAACCACTCCTCTTGTAACGGATCGTAAGTCCCCCCCCAAAAAAAAAACAAGCCCTAGCGCAAAGTAAGCATTGGCTTTGCACTAGGGCTTGTTGTTTTTTTCTCATTGATAGCCGCTATCGAGCATTCACGCTTTTTTGCATATAGTTAAGCCTCTACTTCGTAGGGATTAGTCCATCCTTTGAGTTGTTCTGCCTCTTTAAAAGGGATTTTTACGTAAGTTTTCCACAATTTGCAGCCCTTGTGGGAAACAGCGTGCAAGCAATTCGAAAAACGGCTAAAGCTTACCCCCAAATTTCCTGAGCGATGCTCTGCACTAAAGCAATCTTAGCCCACTGCTCCTGCTCGGTGAGTTTGTTGCCAATCTCACACGAAGCGAAACCACACTGCGGACTGAGGCAAAGATTCTCTAAGGGCACATACTTTGCAGCCTCGTGGATGCGACTTATCACCGTGGCGCGATCTTCGAGCACGGGGCTTTTCGTGGTAATCAAACCAAGCACCACCTTCTTGCCAGCGGGCACGTGCTTCAACGGCTCAAAACCGCCCGAACGCTCGTCGTCGTATTCCAAATAGAAGCCGCCCACGTTCTCCTGAGCGAAAAGCACGGAAGCCACCGCGTCGTAGGGGCCTTGCGAAGCCCAAGTGGAGTGGTAGTTGCCACGACATACGTGGGTGTTGATAACCAAGTCGGCGGGTACATCCTCGAGGGCTTTGTTGTTGACCTCGAGATAGATGGCCATCAAGTCGTCTACGCTATAGCCGCAGCCCGTCATGGTTTCCCAAAACTCCTTGTCGCACACCATGCCCCAGGTGCAGTCGTCAAACTGAATGTTGCGGCAACCAGCGGCATAGAGTTCCTTAATCACCGTGCGGTAGGCAGCAGCGATGTCGTCGATTAGTTCCTCGTGGTTAGGATAGACGCGGCGCGTGTTGGCCGTGTTGCTTTCGCCTCGGAAGAGTTCGGCATAGAATTGGGCAGGAGCGGGGATGGTCTGTCGAGCCACTGTGTCCTCCGTTTCAAACTGCTTTACATATTTGAAGTGCTCTACAAAGGGATGGTTTTCGCCCGAAATTTTTCCCGTCAGCGCACACGAGCCTTTGGTGGTTTCCTCGCCATGGAAGAAGTAGCCGTGGGCAAGCTCAATGTGCTCCACCCCATTGAGTCCCCACATGAAGTCGAGATGCCAGTAGCTACGTCGATATTCGCCATCGGTGATTACCTTTAGTCCCGCTTGCTTCTGCTTCTCAATGAGCTGGGCTATGCATTTGTCCTCCACTTCCTTGAGTTGTGCAGCAGTGATGTCGCCACTTTCGAAAGCGGCACGAGCGGTTTTAATCTCTTGGGGGCGAAGAAAGCTGCCCACGATGTCGGCGCGGAAAGGCGCATTGGTTGATTGATTTGTCATAAAAAGTATTTTTGATTTTTGTTTGTTGTTTCTTGTTTTCGGCGGCAAAGTTACGCCGAGTTTCTTTACCGAACAATACTCTTTAAAACTACGGGAAATTATGCTATCTTTGCGACAAAGATATTAGTTTTACGGGAAATTATCCTCCACAAAACATATTTTACAGAATGGAAAATCTCGACAAAACCGACAGGGCTATCCTTCGTGCCCTACAGCAAAATGCCAAACTCACCACTAAAGAACTGGCCGACAAGGTACACCTCAGCACCTCGCCCACCTTCGACCGCCAAAAGCGACTTGAGCGCGAAGGGTACATCAAAAAGTACGTGGCGTTGGTCGATTCGCACAAAGTGGGCAACCAAATCATCATCTGGTGTAACATCCGGCTCAAGCAACACACCCACGACTACATCAAGGAGTTTATGGATGCCGTGCAAACCATCGACGAAATCACCGACTGCTACAACACGAGCGGCGACTTCGACTTTCTCATCAAAGTGCACACACGCAACATGGAGGCTTACCAAGACTTCATGCTCAACACCTTGGGAAAAATGCACTGCCTAGGTAGCCTCAACAGCGTCTTCGTCATCGGCAACGTGAAGTCGACCACCGCCGTGCCCATTGGCGAAGAGCAATAAACGCAGCACGGAATAATTATAAAAGTGTGGGCGATGCTTCCCCGCGTCGGTGCTCAATGAAATTATTAAAGAAGAAGGTTACCCCTACGAATAAACAAAGAACTCCCTCACATCTATAAGACTAGCCCTACGCCACTTAAACAAGAAAGTTTTCCACACTATAGTTAACTGAGATGTGGAAAACTTTCTTTTGCGTTATGTTGCAAGCTTTCGGCCTCAACAAATCATTCGCACAATGCGTTTTGTGATTCTAACCATCACTTAGCTTGCTTCTTCCCCGTCATCCTCCAACAAGCCACAAAGGCAGCGAGCAGCATCACGGCAAGCAAAATGAATGCTCGTTGCGTGCCCACGGCGGTGGCCAGAGAGAACTGCGAAGCGGAAGCACTGAGCTGCTGCGAGGCTACAATGGTGGAAACTACGGCCGTACCCATCGCACCAGCCAACTGTTGGAAACTATTGACCAAGGCATTGCCGTCGGCCGACAAATCTTTGGGCAGCTGCGAGAGGCCAAAGGTGATGGCCGTGGGGCAACCCATACCCTGTCCGATTGTGAACACCACATAAAAGGCGTAGAACATTAGTGTGGTCATCGAGTCGCCATACCAAGCGAAAAGAAGCAACGAAAGAAGCATAAAGCCATAGCCGGTAAGGATGGGGATGCGAGCACCTACTTTGTCGAGTAAACGGCCGCTGAGCAGGGAGAGGATGGCTCCCACCACGCAGCCCGGCACTAGCAGTCCGCCAGCAGTGAAAGCTCCCGTGTGGTTGACTATTTGTGAATAGTTGGGGATGGCATAGCCCAAGCCCAACACGGAAAACTGCACGATAAGGATGGCGGCCAGGGCTAGCATGAAGTTGCGATAGCCCAACACCTCTACACGCAGAAGGGGGTGCGGCTCACGACGCGACTGCTTCACAAACCAAGTCAACGACACGGCTGCCACCACTAAAAGAGAGATGACCGCCACACTCACCCAACCCGCTGAAGAGGCTTGAACGAGGGCAAGGATAAACGTGGAATAACCCACTACGATGAGGGCATAGTCAAAAAGGTGGAAGTGGGAACGCTCGGAGGGCACCGACCGCTTGATAAGTTTGCAACCCACAACGAGCGAGAGGAGCAACAAGGGCAATAGGGAGAGGAAAATGTAGCGCCAACCGAACATATCAACAATAAATCCTCCAAGAACGGGACCTACTGCTGGTGCCACAGCGGTGACAAGCATGCCAACGCCCATAAACGTGCCAATCTTCTCCTTAGGGGCTTCGCCCAAAATGATATTATACATCAGCGGCAGGGCAATGCCTGTGCCCACGCCTTGCACCATACGCCCAAGCATGAGCACCGCAAACGAGGGAGCGGAAAAACAAGCCAACGTGGCGAGGATGAAACTCAAAATGGCGGTAAGAAAGAGCGTGCGCTGCGAACAGTTGCGCTTGAGGTAGGACGACATCGTGATAACGAGTGCCAACACGAGCAAATAGCCCGTTGTAATCCACTGCACCGTGCTTGTGCCGATGCCAAATTCTGTCATCAACGTAGGGAAGGTAACGTTCATCGCGGTTTCGCTCACCACGCCGCAAAAGGACATCATGCCCGTGGCGAAAATTTTCCCTACTAATTTAGTATTACTTGTATTCTGCATTTTTATAATTCTTCTCGGCTGCAAAATTACAAACATTCAGGCTTAACTGCCCCACATATACACGAATGATATTTGTCAAAAACGACAACTCTGCGCATAACAACTGTAGTTTGGTAAGTATAAAACGACAAACACGACTTTTAACGGACTTTCCTAAATGAAAGCCTTCCTATTGCGAAGGAGATTTTTTTTACGACAATAGCTGACAATAACAGGCAATCTTTTTTTCTGACAAGACCCACGGGGTTTCTAAAAGGCGAAGCCTATTGTCTCTCATTGTCAGCCATTGTCGTTAGATTCCACTTTAATAACCCGCATTGAGTAGTAAATATAAAGATTATTTTGACTCGTTACTTATCATTTGCTGTCAAGTCTGTTCTTGCAAACTCTCGATACTTGCAAACTGTGAGTCGTACCTCGTACTGGGTGTAAATGCTTTCTTCGAGCATTTCACTTGTGATGCTT
>CAVFOF010000100.1:4527-8470 GCA_963623895.1 bacterium | reverse complement strand
GCCCAATAGCCAACTATTCCATACCCTCACGCAGATGCAAGACGAGGTACACCGCTTCGCTATCACCTTCCACCGCGACAAGCGGTCGAAGCGGCAAGTGGCCTCCGAACTCGACAGTGTGCCTGGCATAGGCCCGACAACAAAGCAAACGCTACTGAAGCATTTCAAGAGCGTGAAAGGCGTGAAAGAAGCCCCCATGCAGGCGTTGCAAACGCTGCTTGGCAATGTGCGAGGCGAAAAAATCTATCTCAACCTCCACAAAACCGCCGAATAATTCGTAATTTTGCCCAAAGGGCATGCGCCCAAGTTCACTTTCATACAGATTCATTCTCCTAATTACCCCATTAAAAAGTACCTCATGCGAGCAGTTATTCAGCGTGTGCGCCACGCCTCCGTCACCATCAACGGCCAAGTAAAATCGGCCATCAAGCAAGGTTTCCTCATCCTACTAGGCATTGAGGAGGCCGACAGCCAGGAAGATGCCGACTGGCTTTGCCGCAAAATAGCTGGTCTGCGCGTGTTCGACGACGAAAACGGGGTGATGAACCGCAGCGTGCTCGATGTGGACGGAGAGGCACTCGTAGTGAGCCAATTCACGCTCATGGCCTCCTATAAGAAGGGTAATCGCCCCTCCTACATTCGGGCTGCGGGGCACGACCACGCTATTCCGCTCTACGAGTACTTCTGCCAAACGCTACAGGCCGCCATTGGCCGCCCCATCGGCACGGGGGAATTCGGAGCAGACATGAAGGTGGAACTGCTCAACGATGGGCCCGTTACCATCTGTATGGACACGAAAAACAAAGAGTAAAACTCGAAAAACAAAGAGTAAAACTCGAAAAATAAAGAGTAGGAATACAACTAACATAGAATAAAGGAGGGAAAACAAAGAAGGAATTCCCCTCCTCTCCTCCCACCATGAAAGACCTTCAACCCAGCACCTCTGAAACTCCAGCCACTAACGAGAGCGACTACAACCCCACCCTTCGCCAGCTACAGCACGACGTGGACAAGTGGATACACCGCTACGGCGTGCGCTACTTTAGCGAACTCACCAACATGGTTTGTCTCACCGAGGAGGTGGGCGAATTAGCTCGCGTGATGGCCAGAAAATACGGCGACCAATCCTTCAAAAAGGGCGAAACGAGCGATCCCACGGAAGAGATGGCCGACGTGCTTTGGGTGCTTGTATGCCTAGCCAACCAAACGGGCGTAGACCTCGGCGAAGCCCTCAGAAAAAGCTTTGAGAAGAAGACGAAACGCGACGCAGAACGTCATCTTAACAACGAGAAACTGATAAAGAAACAACAACAATAATTTTACGAAAAATGAATACAACCGACGCTCAAAAGAGCAAGTATGAAGCAGCCTTCGAGAAGTTCGACCTAAACCTCGACGATGCCCAAGTGACCGCTGCCGTACACCAATTGGTGGCAGATAACCGCGAAAAATACAACAACCAAGACGTGCTGAAGCAACTACTCGGCACCGTAGAACTCACCACGCTTAAAGTGACCGATTCGCAAGAGAGCGTGCTGAAATTTACGGAGAACGTCAATAAATTTGCCGACGAACACCCCGACCTTCCCCCCTTGGCTACTATCTGCGTGTACCCCAACTTCGCCAAGATTGTGAGCGAAAGTCTTGAGGCCGACGGCGTGAAAGTGGCTTGCGTAGTAGGCGGTTTTCCCTCAGCACAGACCTTCATCGAAATCAAAACGGCTGAAACGGCTCTTGCCGTACACGATGGTGCTGACGAGTGCGACTGCGTGTTGAGCGTAGGCACATTCCAAAGCGGCGACTACGAAACTTGCGCCGACGAGATTGCCGAAATCAAGGCTGCCTGCGCCGACAAGCCCCTCAAGGTCATCCTCGAAACGGGAGCACTGAAGACGGCCGAAGCCATCAAGAAGGCTTCTATCCTCTCCATGTACGCTGGTGCCGACTTCATCAAGACTTCTACAGGTAAGATTGAGGTTGCCGCCACGCTAGAGGCCGCTTACGTGATGTGTAAGGCCATTAAAGAGTATCACGAGCTAACGGGCAACCTCGTAGGCTTTAAGGCCGCTGGAGGCATTAAAACGAGCGCAGAGGCCATCGACTTCTACACCGTGGTACGTGAAATCCTTGGCGAAGATTTCATCAAACAAGGTCTCTTCCGCATCGGCACGAGCCGTTTAGCCAACCTCTTGGTGAGCGACATCTTAGGCGAAGACGTGAAGCCTTTCTAAGAAAATAGAACAAAATTGCCCCAAAATTAGGGGGCGACGCATCCCTGCGTCGATGCAAGAAGAAGCGCTAGCAGGCAGCTGAAAACCATCTGCTAGCGCTTTTATCATTGCAGACGCAGGGACGCGTCGCCCCCTATTTTTTTATAGGGTGTTATAAGTTACGCTTAACTACGAAATCGATGTATTGCGCCAAGGCGGCTTTTACCTCTTTGTTTTGCCAATGGCTGAGCAGGTTGTGCGCCTCTTGGCGCAGCTCCTCCATGCGCTGCTCGGCATAGGCTATACCGCCATTTTGCTTGGTAAATTCCACGAGATTCTGAATGTCTTCGGCCGTGGCAGAGCCCTCTTTCACCTTGGCGGCCCAGCAACGGGCTTCAGGACTATCCGAATGATTGACGGCAAAGAGGGCGGGCAGTGTGAGTTTGCCTTCTAACATGTCGTTGCCAGTAGGCTTGCCTACGTTAGAATCGGAGAAATAGTCGAAAATGTCGTCACGAATCTGAAAGCAGATGCCTACTATTTCGCCAAACTTTTTTGCTCGTGCTACGTACTCCTCCGTGCCGCCAGCCGAGATAGCTCCGAGTTCGGCGCAAGCGGCAAAGAGAGCAGCCGTTTTGCTCTGAATAATACGGAAATAAGCCTCCTCCGAAAGTTGCTCGTTGCGAATATTGGCTAGCTGAAACACCTCGCCCTCAGAGAGCGTGCCACCTAGGCGTGAGATGATCTCTACCACTCGCAAATTGCCCGTCTGCGTGGCTTGCAGCAGTGAAGTGGAGAGCAGGTAATCGCCCACAAGGACGGCCACTTTGTTGTCGTAGACGGCATTAACGGATTGTTGTCCGCGTCGTTCGTTGCTCTCGTCGACCACGTCGTCGTGAACCAACGAGGCGGTGTGAAGCAACTCGAGCGTGACGGCCGAACGCAACGAGTGGATACTCACCTCGCCCAACTCTTTGGCTACGAGCAACACGAGCAGAGGGCGCATCATCTTGCCCTTGCGCTGACGCACATAGGCCAAGGCATGGCCTAGGTAGTCGTCGTCATGGGTGAGAGCCGAGTCGAAGAGTTGTTTGTAATGAGCCAATTCCTGTTCTACAGGCTGACGTATTGCTGAGAGAATATCCATAGGTTGAAGGGAGGTGTTTTTTAGCTCAACCGAGCGAGCCATTCAGCACCTTTGCTTAGCGTTTATGTGTTACGAAAAAACGCATCATTCGGCGTTTCAGCTGACAAATTTACTAAAAAACTAAGGCTTTGCGGGAGGTTTTACGTATTTTTGTAATCTAAACAACGATTTCACTATGCAAACGCTCTATCTGCTCGACGCTTACGCACTGATTTACCGTGCCTACTACGCCCTCATCCGTTCGCCCCGCATCAATTCGAGGGGGCAAAACACGAGTGCGGTCTTCGGCTTCGTAAACATGCTCAACGACGTGATAAACACCGAAAAACCAGACTACTTAGGCATTGCCTTCGACCCCGCTGGCGGCACTTTTCGCCACGAAGCCTACCCCGAATATAAGGCTCAGCGTGAGGCTACCCCCGAGGACATTCGATGGGCTGTGCCCGTCATAAAGGACATCATCCGTGCCTACAACATCCCTATCCTTGAGGTGGAAAATTTTGAGGCCGACGACGTGATTGGAACGCTCGCCCTAAAAGGAGTGGAGGCTGGGCTGGAGGTACACATGGTCACCCCCGACAAGGAC
>CAVFOF010000100.1:711-4423 GCA_963623895.1 bacterium | reverse complement strand
ACACATGGTCACGCCCGACAAGGACTATGCCCAACTCGTGCGCCCTGGCATCTACATGCGACGTCCTGGTCATGGGGCGGCTGGCATGGAGAAATTAGGCGAGGCGGAGGTTTGCGCCAAATATGGCATTGAGCGAACGAGTCAGGTAATCGACCTACTCGGCCTAATGGGCGACACGGCCGACAACGTGCCTGGCTGTCCTGGCGTAGGTGAGAAAACGGCCGTGAAGCTCATCGACCAATTCGGCTCCATCGAAAATCTTCTCGCCAACACCGACCAACTGAAGGGGGCGATGAAAAAGAAGGTGGAGGAGAACGTGAAGCAAATCGAGTTCTCAAAATTTCTCGTCACCATCAAAACGGACGTTCCCCTCCCCCTCGACCTCCACTCGCTGCGCACCACTGAACCTGACAAGGCCACACTGCGTAAGATTTACGAAGAACTTGAATTTCGCTCCTTCCTCAATAAAATGGACGAAGCCATCGAAAAGCCAAAAAAAGTTAGCGAATGGGGTACTCTCTTTGACGCAGAACCCATCGACCGTCAAGAAAAAGAAATTCAGCCTAGCCACAAGACGCTGACTGACGTGCCGCATAAATACAAACTCGTTGAGAATAAAGAGGATGCACGCAAGCTTTGTGACTTTTTGTTGACAAAGCAGACAGTCAGCTTTGACACAGAAACCACCTCAATCGCCGCCATCGACGCCGAATTAGTAGGTTTGAGTTTCAGCACGGCGACGGGAGAGGCTTGGTACGTGGCTGTTCCACGTGAAACGGAGAGTGCGCAAGAGATGGTGGAACTATTCCGTCCCTTCTACGAGAGCAGCGAAATTTTAAAGGTGGGACAAAATATCAAGTACGACCTCACGGTGCTTGCCAGCTATGGCATCCACGTGGGCTTCCCCCTTTTCGACACGATGTTGGCTCACTACCTCGTACAACCCGAGCTTCGTCACAACATGGACTACCTGGCCGAAATCTACCTCGACTACCAAACCATCCACATCGAGGAACTGATTGGCTCGAAAGGGAAAACACAGAAGAACATGGCCGACCTGGCACCGAGCGAAATCTGCGACTACGCTTGCGAGGATGCCGACATCACCTTGCAACTCTACGCTCCGCTAAAGGAGGAGCTGGAGAAAAACGAACTCACCCGTGTATTCAACGACATCGAAATGCCGCTCATGCCCGTATTGGCACGAATGGAGCGAAACGGCGTTACGCTCGACACGAAGGGACTGAGCGAAACGGGCGAACATTTCAAGGCTCGCATGGAGCAACTCGAAAAGGAAATCTTCGAGGAGGCTGGCCATGAATTCTTGCTCACCTCCCCTCGACAGGTGGGCGAGGTGTTGTTTGGCGAAATGAAGCTAAGCGATAAGGTAAAGAAGACGAAGAGCGGACAATACTCCACGAGCGAAGAGGTGCTGGAGTCGCTGAAAACCAAGCACCCTATTGTGGAGAAGATTTTGGCGCATCGAGCACTAAAGAAGCTCATCGGCACCTACATTGATGCGCTGCCCAAACTCATCAATCCCCGCACGGGACACATCCACACCTCGTTTAACCAAGCGGTGACGGCCACGGGCCGACTCTCTTCGTCGAACCCGAACTTGCAAAACATCCCCGTTCGGGGCGACGATGGGCGAGAGATTCGCAAAGCCTTCGTGCCTGAGGAGGGCTGCGTGTTCTTCTCAGCCGACTATTCGCAGATTGAATTGCGCATCATGGCTCACCTCAGCGGCGACGAGCAGCTAGTGAGCGACTTTAAGCAAGGCCATGACGTGCATGCGGCTACAGCTGCTCGCGTGTTCCACAAAGAGCTTTCGGAGGTGACTCGTGACGAACGGCGCAAGGCCAAGACGGCAAATTTTGGCATTATCTACGGAATCTCAGCCTTTGGTCTGGCCGAACGAATGGACGTGTCGCGAGCGGAGGCTAAGGAACTTATAACCAACTACTTCGCCACCTATCCTAAGGTGAAGACCTACATGGAACAGAGTGTGGAGCTTGCTCGTGAGCGGGGATACATCATCACGGCTTTTGGTCGCCGTCGCTACCTTGCCGACATCAACTCGCGCAATGCCGTGGTCAGAGGTTATGCTGAACGCAACGCGGTGAATGCTCCTATTCAAGGCACGGCGGCCGACATTATCAAAGTGGCTATGGTGCGCATTGACCACCGATTTCAAGAGGAGGGAATCCACTCGAAAATGATTCTGCAAGTACACGATGAACTCAACTTTTCCGTGCTACCCGAAGAGCTTGATAAGGTGAAGCGAATCGTGGTGGAAGAGATGGAGCAGGCCTACACGATGAGCGTGCCCCTTATTGCCGATTGCGGCGAGGGGAAAAACTGGCTCGAGGCACACTAAGATACAAAATTGAGCACAAAATTAGGGGGACGCATCGCCCCCCAATTTTGTGCTCATTTTTTTCAATTATTTGCCCATCAACCGCCACACATCGTCCTCCGTACACTGGAAGGGACCTGAATGCTCTAACTTGAGCGTTGACATAGCGGCAGCAAAGTGGCCAGCCTCGCTGGGAGAGGCACCCCGTGAGCGCATATAGAGGTAGCCCGTGGAGTAGGTGTCGCCACAGCCCGTGGCGTCAACTAAGGGCGAAGGCGGATAGGCGCAAACGTCGTAGAAGTGGTCGTTCTCAAGGATTACGGAACCATAATTGCCGAGCGTGACGCACACCTCAGCCACGCCCCACTCCGCCAACTGCAAAGCGGCATCGTGAGCCTCAGCATGACCTGTGAGCACCTCCATCTCATACTCATTCACTTTGAGCACATCGATGTGGCGCAACATCTCGAGCTTGCCCTTCCAGTCGCAAGCAAACACCTGCTCGTTGCGCACCTCGCGCAAGTAGCCTTGAGCATCTACGCTCACCATGCCGCGCTGCTTGAGGAAGCGGATAACGTCGGCTGAGAAATCGTCGGCCAGGAGTGAACCGAGGTGATAGACGCTAGCCTTGAACCCGCTGAGCGACTCCACGGTGAAAGGGTCGGCCTTGGCTAACACTCGCTGCGTGCGGTGGTTTTGGTTTTCACCATACTTATTCTCGAAAAACACGGTGTGTTGCGAGGGCACTACGCTCACCTTCAAGCCCATCGCACGAAGATCATCAACGGCCTGCATGTCGGTTGCGGCCAAAGAAGTGACGAGTTCGAAGTTTTCGCCTCGATTAAGGTGGAACATGGCGTGAGCAAAATAATACGACGTGCCTCCCGGCATGTCCACTTCGCTGTGCGGAGTGATAATTCTATCGTGCGTGATGTGCCCGATGCAACAAATTTTATTCATTTCGTGTTTGTGAGTCAATTATTTAAGCGTGCAAAATTAGTAATAATCTCTCAATTGCGTATTCTTTGACCGAAACGTATTGACTCGCAACCCTGTTCTTCCTCAGCGAAAAGAGGAAAAAGGAATAAGTTTTCTTACATTTAGGACAATTTACTGCAATCAACTAACAACTTTCAGTCTGCTCCGTTGGCTAGCTTCGTCAGCAGTGTAAGCTCTATCCGCAAACGAGGCTTTACGGCCTATCCTCTTGCGAAAATCAACCCTCCTGTAGCACTAATTTTTAAACATAAAGCTCCACTTTTACGCATAAGGATTAATAGAGAAGGAATTGAGACGGAAAACGCACGCTTACAGCAGTTTCTTAGCGGCCTAAACGTGTTTTCTTAGTGGCCT
>CAVFOF010000100.1:0-701 GCA_963623895.1 bacterium | reverse complement strand
ACGATCTCGTCTTTCATACGTTCCTTGCTTGGAGGGGTGCTGCTATTGCAGGAGATCTTATCGGGATTCTCATATAGGGACAAGCGGTCTCTTAACTTGACAAGTTCATTGTCTTTCTTGCGAATTTGAAGATTCAAAGGCTCTATGTTACGATTAAGCTTGGCAATCTCAGCACATTGCAGATTGATGGTTTCATACATCAACCGCATCTCTGCTGTCATGTCTTGCATTACTTTTGATATGTCCGTAACTTGCTCTTTCATAGGTGTAAAGCTCCACTTTTACGCATAAGGATTAATATAGAAGGAATAGAGACGGAGAACGCACGCTTACAGCAGTTTCTTAGCGGCCTAAACGTGTTTTCTTAGTGGCCTAATCGTTTTTCCTAGCGGCCTAATCGTGATTACTTACCCGCCTAATACGAAAAACTAGCCGCCTAATAGGAAAAGCGAGTTTCCTAAACCGAAGAAACTACCGTCTACGGATAAGAACGATTAGGCCACTCATTGCGAGCTATACGCCCCCGCACCAATGCGATTAGAAGCCCGATAAACTGCGATAGAAGGCCGATATCGGCTGATGCAAAAAAAGAAAGTACGAGCTAAAACCGAAATGCTAGCCTGAATAATTCATAGAGGTTCCGCCGTACGCACTTTTGACGGTTTCATCCGAAAGGCGAGCACGCTGACGTTTTGTTTGCG
>CAVFOF010000099.1:0-8489 GCA_963623895.1 bacterium | reverse complement strand
TTCCGGTGTGGCCGGAATGAGTTACGCCCTCCAGGTGGCCGCCTCGGGCAAAGGAAAGGTGGCCCTCGTTTGCAAAACGTCGATTGAGGAAGCCAACACAGCCAAAGCGCAAGGTGGCGTGGCTTCGGTGACCAATTTGGAAATCGACAACTTCGATAAGCACATTAAAGATACGATGATAGCTGGCGACTACATCTCTGATCCCTACGCCGTGGAACAAGTGGTGAAGAATGGCCCCGAGGGCATCAAGCGACTCGTGGAGTGGGGCGTCAACTTCGACAAGAAGGAAGACGGCAGTTTCGACCTACACCGCGAAGGTGGACACTCCGAATTTCGCATCCTGCACCATGCCGACGACACGGGATTCGAAATACAGCGCGGACTGATTGAGGCCGTGCGTCGCCACCCTAACATCACCGTGCTTGAGAACCATTTTGCCGTAGAAATCATCACACAACATCACTTGGGCATAGAGGTGACCCGCCGCACGTCCGACATCGAATGCTACGGCGCTTACGTGCTCGACCCCGACACACATAAAATAGATACTTTCCTGTCACGCGTCACCGTGCTCTGCACTGGTGGCTGCGGAGCCGTTTACTCCACCACCACCAACCCCGAAATTGCCACGGGCGACGGCATCGCTATGGCCTATCGTGCCAAAGCCACGGTGGAGGGCATGGAGTTTATCCAATTTCACCCCACCGCACTCTATAATCCTCGCGAAAAGCACCCCGCTTATCTCATCACTGAGGCGATGCGCGGCTACGGCGGCATTTTGCGTTTGCCCAATGGCGAGGAGTTTATGCAAAAGTACGACAAGCGCCTCTCGCTCGCTCCGCGCGACATCGTGGCTCGTGCCATCGATAAGGAAATGAAGATGCATGGCCTCGACCACGTGTGTCTCGATGTAACGCATAAAGACCCCGAGGAGACGAAGCATCACTTCCCCAACATTTATCAAAAATGCCTTTCCATCGGCATCGACATTACGAAGCAGTACATCCCCGTAGTGCCTTGTGCCCACTATCTTTGTGGCGGCATTAAGGTCAACTTGAACGCTTGTTCGTCTATCAATCGCCTTTACGCCGTGGGCGAATGCTCTTGCACGGGCTTGCATGGCGGCAACCGCTTGGCTAGCAACTCACTCATCGAGGCCGTAGTCTATGCCGACGCAGCAGCGAAACATTCGCTCGAGCATATTGCCGAATACGACTTCAACGACCGCGTGCCCGAATGGAACGATAGCGGCACGATGACCAACGAGGAAAAGGTGCTCATTGCTCAAGACGCAAAGGAGGTGGAACAGATAATGTCGGCCTACGTGGGCATCGTGCGCTCCGACTTGCGCTTGAAGCGTGCCTGGACGCGCCTCGACTTGCTCTACGAAGAGACCGAGGAACTCTATAAGAAGGTAAAGGCTACGCGCGACATTTGCGAGCTGCGCAACATGATCAACGTGGGCTACCTCATTACGCGTCAGGCTCTTGAGCGCAAGGAAAGCCGCGGTCTGCACTACACCGTGGACTATCCGAAGCATGCTTACGACCAAAACTAATAGTTAGTGCCCGCCTCTCAACGAGGTGGGCACTAACTATTTACTCAAGTTCTGAATTTTTACTCAAGTTCTGAAATTAGAAATACACACGCTCAATCGCTGCTAACTTGGAAAATGACCCCAATTTTGTGATAACTTCTTTAAGTTTCAGGTTCTTCACTAATTGAAGAAATGAGCCACTTCTCTATCGAAAGAAGTGGCTCATTTCAGTCTTGTAAAGTCGTAGTTATGAAGAATCCGCTTGAGATGCTGCGCTAGGGGAGGCTAGGCTTACTTGCTAGCTTTGTCGTGGGCAGCAGCGGAGGTTGTGTTATGAGAGGAGGTGTTCTTAGTGTTTTTAGCCGTCAGTTTGGTGTTGAGAATGCGGTAGCGGGGTTGTTGCTTCTTGCGCAATTCAGCCAAGTGTTGCTGACGTTTAGCCTCGCCACGTTCCTTCCACTCCTTCATGGTGTAGAAGTGACCTGTGGCAGGGTCGAGGTATTTTGTTTCAGGAATGATGGCGTCGCTCTTTGAGTCGGCTTCTTCCGTGTCGAAGCCCACGTTTTCCACCATCACCGAGGCTACGCCCGATGAAACCATGCCCAACTCGCGGGCAGCAGCCATGGAGAGGTCGACTACACGACCATGAGCGTAGGGACCGCGGTCGGTAACCTTTACCACCACTTCCTTGCCGTTGTTTTTGTTGGTCACCTTAAGCAATGTGCCAAAGGGGAGCGTGCGGTGGGCACACGTTAAGCTATCTTTGTGATAGCGAGAACCGTCGCTAGTGCGGTGTCCGTGCATACGGTTGCTATAGTAAGAAGCCTTGCCGTGTTGCTGGTCGCCAGATTGTTTCTGAGCGTTAGTGTGGATGGAGAAAGTGAATGTTACGAGAGTTGCTAAAATAAATAGTACTTGCTTAAATGTCATTGGTTAAGTTTTGCCACGAGGATTGCTGGCGGCTTCAAAATGTTACAGCTTAGCCATGCTGCTTTTGAGCCTAGGGCAAGGAAAAGAACTTCGCCAGGCGGTCTTTCATCCTTGCGGTGCGGAATCTTCATCAAGGGAGAGAAAACCAGCAAATACACTGAGGAACAAAGGGCTTGCTTTGTCGCATCCGCTTGTTGGCCGTAGCCTTCAAATGGGAGCGTTCGCAGCGTGCCGTTTTGCTCGCCTCGTGAGGTTTACGGCTGCAAAGTTACGAAATTATGCTCGATTGACAAAACGCTTTATTCTGATTATCACTACTTTAACATTTTTGCTCATGGCTTTTAATACTTCCGTTTTCGCAAGTCGGTGGGTGAGCGTAACTCGCCGCAATAGTAGTGTATAAGGGCATTTGGGACGGTTTGACAATTGTTAAGAGATGTATAATCGGTCGGGCGGATAGCGTACTGCAAGGTGCAAATGTTAATTGCTTTTTTAACAACTGAAATTGCGCTTTGGAGGGCTGATTTTGGCCAAATTGAGAAAGAAAAAGACTAGCTAGTTGCTGATTTTAAGCAGTGGAAAACACAAAATGATTGAGCAGAATAACAATCTGCTCAATTATTAGTAACTTTGCCACCTATCATTATATATGAACAAAGAAAGGGCGGACGTTTTATGCGCTCCCTTTATTCAATAAAAACTTTTCCCCTCATGCGTACCCTTCTCACCCTCTTCCTATTCACTTTTTGCACGCTTTGGGCGGCGGCTCAGAACGAACTGCCTACGGCCAGCCCCACGATGGTCTACACCGATGACGACGGAGCTGAGGTCAACGATACCCAATACGACGGCTCAGCCCCCTTTCATGCCGACTTTGCCGCCAATCCCGAAAACGTAGGCGACTACACACCGCTCTACGAGTGGCGCTTCACCCGTTCGGGCGAGAGCTCGCCCTTCCTCGTACGCTACGACGAGAACACCAGTTACGATTTCAATCAGTCGGGCTCTTACACTATCGAACTGCAGGTGAGTTTCGTGCAAGGCACCGACACCATCGCCTACGAAATGGACGAACCTTTCAGCGTGACCATCTCGGAATCGAAGCTCGAAGTGCCGAATGCTTTTACGCCTAACGGCGACGGGGTGAACGACGTGTTCAAGGTGAAAGAGGGCTACCAAAGCATTATCTCGTTTAAGGCCATGGTGTTCGACCGCTGGGGGAAGAAACTCTACGAATGGAGCGACCTCGAAGGCGGTTGGGACGGACGCGCCAATGGCCACGACGCTCCCGACGGGGCTTACTACCTTAACATTCAAGCTCGAGGGGCTGATGGTAAGAAGTATAACATTAAAAAGGTAATCAATCTGCTTCGTAGCTATATTGAGAACGGGGCGACTACCAATTAACTCCCGATATATCATAGATAATGCGGCGAAAAAATCGCCAAACTGCCTTTACAAGAAGAAACACAACGACTTTATGTCAGACTCACAGATAGAAATATTAGGTGCTCGAGTGCACAATTTGAAAAACGTTGACGTCACGTTGCCACGCTACAGCCTAAGCGTGATAACGGGCTTGAGCGGCTCGGGAAAGAGTAGCTTAGCCTTCGACACGCTTTATGCCGAGGGACAAAGGCGTTACATCGAAACTTTCTCGGCCTATGCTCGCAATTTTCTCGACAACTTGGAGCGTCCCGATGTGGATAAAATCACGGGGTTGAGTCCCGTAATTAGCATTGAACAGAAGACTACGAGCAAGAATCCACGCTCCACGGTGGGCACCGTGACGGAGATTTACGATTTTCTGCGCTTGCTCTACGCCAGAGCAGGTGAGGCTTACTCCTACGTGTCGGGCGAAAGGATGATAAAATATACGGAGGAGAAAATCGTAGAAATGATTCTCTCAGCCTATGAAGGCAAGAAAGTCTACCTCTTAGCCCCACTCATTCGCAGTCGAAAGGGTCACTACAAAGAGCTCTTCGAACAAGTGCGTCGTCGAGGCTTCTTGACGGTGCGTGTCGACGGGAAGTTGATGGAGATAACGCCAGGGCTTCGTCTTGATCGCTATAAAAATCACGACATCGAGGTGGTGGTAGATAAGTTGGCGGTGAGAGATAAAGACGCTGAACGGCTTCACAAAAGTGTGGCCGAGACGTTGGTGCAAGGCCACGGCTTGATGATGATAGTGGACGCTGAAACTGACGAGCCGCGCTTCTTCTCGAAACAACTAATGGACCCCGTGTCGGGACTCTCCTACCGCGAACCAGCACCTCATAATTTCTCGTTCAACTCTGCTCAGGGAGCTTGCCCCAAGTGTAAGGGTTTGGGCTTTGTGAGCGTGATGGATAAGGAAAAGGTCGTGCCCAATAATCAGCTCTCCATTCGCGAGGGCGGCCTAGCTCCTTTGGGAAAATATCGCAACGTCTTAATCTTTTGGGAGGTGGAGGCCGTGCTTCTAGCCTACGATTGCGACTTGAAGACACCCATTTGCGACATCCCCGAGGATGCGATGGACGAAATATTTAATGGTTGCGCCGACCGCTTGCGCATCCCTGCCAAAATAGCTCACACCACCGACGATTACTATGTGGAGTTCGACGGATTGGTAAAGTACATTCAGCAAATGGCGGATGCCGAAATGTCGGCCGCCTCGCAGCGTTGGGCAGAGCAGTTCTCGAAAACGGCTTGCTGCCCAGAGTGTGGCGGTGCGCGCTTAAACAAGGAGGCTTTAGCTTATCGCTTTGCTGGAAAAACCATAGCCGAACTCAGCAACATGGACGTGGCTGAACTCTACGATTTCCTCTCCAACGTAGAGGGCGAACTTGGCACAAAGCAGCGTGCCATTGCCCACGAAATTTTAAAAGAATTGCTGTCGCGCCTCAAGTTTCTGCTCGACGTGGGGCTCGACTACCTCTCGCTCTCCCGTTCCTCGATGACGCTTTCGGGTGGGGAGAGTCAGCGCATTCGCTTAGCCACGCAGATAGGTTCGCAACTTGTGAACGTGCTTTACATACTCGATGAACCGAGTATTGGGCTACATCAGCGCGACAACGTGCGTCTTATTCATTCGCTCAAAGAGCTTCGCGATTTGGGCAACACTGTGGTGGTGGTGGAGCACGACAAAGACATGATGCTGGCCGCCGACTACATCGTAGACATGGGGCCAAAGGCTGGTCGTTTAGGCGGCGAAGTCGTCTTTCAAGGCACACCGCAGCAAATGATGCAGACGCAAACGCTCACCTCGCAATTCCTCAGCGGCTCACGCGCCATCGACGTGCCACCAACTCGCCGCAAGGGCAGTGGCAAGGAACTCAAGTTGGTAGGGGCAAAGGGCAACAACCTAAAGAACGTTACCGCCACCTTCCCACTCGGCACGTTGATTGTGGTGACGGGCGTATCGGGCAGTGGAAAGAGCACGTTGATAAACGATACCTTGCTTCCCATTCTCTCCCAACATTTCTACCATTCGTTGCGTGAGCCTCTCTCCTACGAACGCATCGAGGGCTTAGAGCATCTCGACAAGGTGGTGGCCGTAGACCAAAGTCCGTTAGGACGCACACCGCGCTCCAATCCCGCCACCTACACGGGCGTGTTCTCCGACATTCGCTCACTCTACGTCAACCTGCCCGAAGCCAAAATTCGTGGTTATAAGCCTGGTCGCTTTAGCTTCAACGTGAAGGGCGGCCGTTGCGAAACGTGTAAGGGCAACGGCTACAAGACGATTGAAATGAACTTTCTGCCCGACGTGTTCGTTCCTTGCGAAAGCTGCCAAGGCAAGCGCTACAACCACGAAACGCTAGAGGTGCGCTTCAAGGGGAAGAGCATCGCCGATGTGCTCGACATGACCATCAATCAAGCGGTGGAATTCTTCGAAAACGTGCCCCACATTCTGCACAAAATCAAAGTGTTGCAAGAGATTGGTCTAGGCTACATCAAACTAGGACAAAGTTCTACCACGTTATCGGGCGGTGAAAGTCAGCGTGTGAAACTTGCCACCGAACTTTCTAAGCGTGACACGGGCAACACCTTATATATATTAGACGAACCCACCACTGGCCTCCACTTCGAGGACATCCGTGTGTTGATGGAGGGAGTGCAGCGATTGGTTGACCGTGGCAACACGGTGGTAATCATTGAGCACAACCTCGACGTAATCAAGGTGGCTGACTACCTCATTGACATGGGGCCTGAAGGTGGTCGTGGCGGTGGCCAACTGCTCTTCGAGGGAACGCCCGAGGATTTAGTGAAAACCGAAAAAGGCTACACTTGGAAATTCTTGAAAGAAGAACTCAAGTGAGGGCGGACGAAAATTGAATAAATGCTTAAAGAAAAGTGAAATCTCAAAACTTTTGTCTAACTTCGCAGCCAAACTATATACAAATTATTATTACAAAACCTTGTTTCGCTGCGTGAAAAGCACCGCTAGCTAGGCAGCGAGGCCATTAATCAAATTAAAAATCTATGTTCGAAGGACAACCGAAAGGGCTCTACACACTAGCCCTTGCCAACACGGGCGAACGCTTTGGCTACTACACCATGCTCGCCGTGTTCGTGCTTTTCCTAAAGGCCAATTTCGGCTGGACGGATGGCAACGCAGGTCTTGTTTATTCCTGCTTCCTTGCCTTAGTTTACCTTTTGCCCTTGTTTGGCGGTATGATAGCCGACAAAATCGGCTACAACCGTTGCGTCACCGTTGGCATCGTTGTGATGTTCTTGGGCTATGCTTTGCTCTCCATCCCCGCAGGAGCTGGCACTTTGGCCGCCGCTCTGATGTTTGGTGCGCTCATCATGATTAGTGTGGGCACCAGTTTGTTTAAAGGCAACTTGCAAGTGATGGTAGGCGACCTCTACAATTCGCCCGCTATGCAAGGCAAGCGCGACTCCGCCTTCTCCATCTTCTACATGGCCATTAATATTGGTGCGCTTTTCGCTCCTACGGCCGCAGTGAAGATTATGGAATATGCCCAAACCCAATATGGCGTGAGCGAGGCCGACTCCTACCACTTTGCTTTCGGCGTGGCTTGCGTGTCGCTCATTGTGTCGATAGCCATTTATCTCGGTTTCCAAAATAGCTATAAGCAAGTGCTTGGCACTCCGCAGCCCAAGGCCGCTGCTGTAAAGGAAGAAACCGCCGAACCCGAGTTGAGCAAGAGCGAAACCAAGGATCGCGTGGTGGCTCTTTGCCTCGTGTTTGCCGTGGTGATCTTCTTCTGGATGGCCTTCCACCAGAATGGTCTGACGTTGACCTATTTCGCTGAGCAGTTCACTCAAACCCATTCCACGGGCATTCAGAGCATGCTCTTCGACGTACGCAACTTGTTGCTCGTTATCGTGATGGTTTATGCTCTGTTCTCCTTGTTCCAAGGTAAAACGGGTAGGGCAAAGGTTATCTCGGGCATTGTAATTTTGGCTTGCTTAGGCGGTTTAGGTTATCAATACGCTACGCTCGACCCTGCTGGCGTTGAGGTGAAAGCTCCTATTTTCCAACAGTTCAATCCCTGCTTCGTGGTAGGTCTTACCCCCGTGAGCATGGCCTTGTTTGGTTGGTTGGCAAAGAAAGGTAAAGAACCCTCTGCTCCCCGCAAAATTGGTCTCGGCATGTTGGTAGCTGGTCTTGGCTACGTGGTAATGATTCTTGCCTCAATGGGCATTAGTTGGGAAGATAAGAATGTGGCTTCGGCCAACTGGCTCATCTTTACTTACCTCATCCTCACCTTTGGCGAGTTGTTGCTTTCGCCCATGGGCATCTCCTTCGTGTCGAAGGTAGCTCCTCCCAAGCTCAAAGGAACCATGATGGGTGGTTGGTTTGTAGCAACGGCAGCGGGCAATATGCTCGTGTCTATCCCTGGTTTGCTTTGGGGCAACGTACCCTTGGTAGCAGTGTGGGGAGTGCTTGTAGGCCTCTGCCTCCTTTCGTTCCTCTTCATCTTCAGCGTGATGAAGAAACTCGAGAAAGTTTGCTAAACTCAGCAAGAAATTGCCCAAAAATTGATTAAAAAAATTGGGGGCGACGCATCAC
>CAVFOF010000098.1:2133-8655 GCA_963623895.1 bacterium | reverse complement strand
GTGTGGTGTTAGCTTTTTTGGGAAAAAGGCTTAGTTGTTGAGTATCTCTTCTTTAATGCCTCGGGTGTCGACGGCATCCTTTGTAAGTTCGGGCACGTTGTAGCTCTTGCCCAACAAGATGTTTTGCTTAGGTTCGAGTTGAGGCAGTAGGAAAGCCTTGTGCGCTTGTCCGGTTTTGTCGAAGTAGGCAATGTAGGGACGGCTATACGACCCGTCGTCGCGGCGTGACACGAACACTATCCATCGTCCGTTCGAACTCCATGTGTGGTAGCTGTCGGCGTCGTTGCTATTGGCCTGAGACAATGCGCGCACCTCGCCCGTTTGTAGGTCTTTCACGTAGAGGTCGGCCGTTTTGTGCCAGATGTGGAATTGGCCATAATCGGCTTGCGTGAAGAGCAAGTAGCGGCCGTCGGGGCTGATGCGTGGCACGGCCGCACTGTGGTTGCTTGCGGCGCAGTCTACCTCCACTACGGGTTGACCGAAGGTGCGTGTTTGAGGGTCGAAAGTCATGCTCATCACGTTGTAGCGAATGTTTTTGCTTAGCCGACTGATGATGTCTTGTCGCTTGCTCTCGCTCACACCCTTAAATTCGGGCACGTAGGCACAAGTGTAGTAGAGCTTCTTGCCGTCGGGAGCCCAACAGGGGAATGTTTCGAGTTGGTCGTCAGTGCGCATAATGCTTTTCACTTCAGCCTTGTCAACGTCGTAGAAGATGAGGTCCGAACCATAGTCTACCACCTCAATCTTTTGTTTGTCGATAATGTGGAAAGCCTGTCCTGTTTGGTTCGACGAGAATACCACCCAGTTGCGTTCGGGGTGCCAGGTGGGGTAGGTGGCTCCTGCTAGGATAGAGTCGCTCTTGATGGTGCGCTTCTCCACCTTGCCATTTTCGATAAACACTGTGCCGCCATGACCCGCACGCACGTGGAAGAGCATGCGCTTCGTGCTGTAGTTTTGGTAGTTGTGGCAGTTGACACAGTGGTTCTCCTTTTCCTCCCATTGGCGGTTGTTCTCGTAGATAGTTTCCACGTTGAACGTCTCCAAGTCGCGTTGGTAAAGCCCCATTTGGCGGTAGAGCTCGTAGGAAGGCTCGATGAGGCGGTATGAGAGGTAGCGGTCGATGGGCTCTTCGGCCACGGAGATTTTGTAGGAAGGAAATTTTACCCACCCCTCGTCGCGCTTGGCATAGAGCGTCACGTTCAAATCCTTTCCCTTGACGCTTTGCAGCAGATTTTTCCACTCTAGCGAGTCGAACTGTAGCGCATCGCCCTCCTTAGCGGCAGTCACTAGCTGCTTCCCGCCGCCTTCTACGGCAGCCACGAACTCTGAGCCGGCAGAGCGTACTTCGATGTTGAGTGGAGCAATGTTGGGCGGAACGATAATGTTGCGATAGTCGGGGTAGATATTGGCCTGCTCTTTTACTTCGGTGGCCGAGTCTGGTACCACAGCGGCTGGCTGACATGCCTCAATGGCGGTGAGCAGCAGAGCAAGGCAGAGCGCAAACGCACTCCTATATAATAAGGTATGTTTCATTTTTTTGTAGAAGCTATTTTGAAGGTTGGGTGGATTAGTTTACTTCGGCCTTTTTGTCCATTGTCTTAACTATCTGGTCGGGGTCGTTGTTCTCCGTGTAGTAGTAATAGACGTAGGTGCCGAGCCACTGCTTGCGCATTTCGTGGCGCAACTTCAAGCGGTCCTTAGCGTAGGGCTTCGCATCCATGAGGAACGATAAAATCTCGTTCGACACGTAGGGCTGCACTTGTGGAAAGGCCTTTAGCAAGTTTTCGTCCTTCGCTCCCATAATGGCAATGGCCTGCTGCATGCAAGCGGGGAAAGGCTTGCCCTTTTGTGCCAATACTTGCGCGCGAAGCAAGAAGGCGTTGAGGTCTTTTGCGTAGAGGCAAGCCGCTGCCGAGGTGATGAGTGCAGCATCCGTGCCTGAGTTTAGGCCGTAGTTATAGCCTAAGAAAATGGGCTGACGATAGTTTTGCTCAAAATTCTCCTCAATGGGGGCAAGCGTCATCACGTGAGCCAATTCAGGGTCTTCCTTAATCAACTTCTCATCCTTTAGCATAGCTGAATATTTCTCTACAAATGCACCCTCAAACGGTGTTTGCTTGAGCAAGGTGAGATATTTTTGGCAGAGCTGCTTTTCCTTATTTAATAAGGCGCACAAGGCCAATCGCTTATAACTATAAATTCTCGGGCCGTTGCACACTAGTTCGTCCATCGCAGCACGATAGCTCGCATTGATAAGACCTGCGTGAAAGTTGGCGTCGAGATTGAAAATTCTATATTCATCCACCCCAGCCGTGCTGTCGATGCGCACTATCGGAAATTCATAGGGGATGTCGTACATGCCCTCAAGCAACTGGTCGGTTTCCTCGAGTGCTATAGCGTGGTAGGCTGCTACGGCACGCGTGGGGAGTTTGGCTGAGCGAGCCTCTTGAATCATGCCGTCCCAATCTTGTTCCCATTGCATCAGTTGCAAGCGAGCCGTAAGTATTTCGTTCTCATTGAAATAGCGAGCCGATGCCGTAGTGCCAATCAGCAGCAATGCTGCAATCAGTGCACCCCAAGGGCGTAATTTATCGCCTACCGACTTTTTACGCTTTCGAGTGATAATCCACGACACGAGCGCAAGCACGGCCGAAGCTATCAGCACGCCCACAGCTAGCACCATAAAGAGGGAAGGCTCGTTTTTGTAGTAAATATTAATGCCTCGCCAAAGCACCCAAGCCATCTGTGCCACGGGCAACACAAAGCCCACTCCTTCCCATTGTCGGGGCAGGCAGAGGGCACGGTCGGCCAGTCGAGCGGTGAGCGTGTAGACGGCAGCTAAGAATAGGCCGCCTAGCCACACCCATTTGTAGGTGAGGAGCAGCCAGCGGGCGCACCAATACACCCAGCCCAGGGGTTGACTCGTGAGAAAATACATACACTCGTTCTCACTCGTAATGTAGCTATCTTGCTCAGTGCGGGCAAAAACGTCGCCATAGCCCCAGGTGAGCAACACGAAAAGCAGCAAGAAGCCTATTCCGTAGGTGAGCCAACGAGAGGTTGATGGTTTAAATCCTGGCCAACGCTTCTTTTCGGTGGAAGCAGAAAAGGGTTTGGCTTGACTAAAAGAGGGTTTGTTTTTATTAGATTTATTCACAGTGTTAAGCAATTTTGTATGCAAAGATAGTGTAACGCAAGAGAAAAGCAGTATCTTTGCACACAAATAATAAAGAAAACCACACAAAATGTTTGAAAACCTAAGCGAAAGACTCGAAAGATCTTTTAAAATACTCAAGGGTGAAGGTCAAATCACGGAGATTAACGTGGCCGAAACCCTTAAGGATGTCCGCCGTGCTTTGCTCGATGCCGACGTCAACTATAAGGTGGCCAAGTCCTTCACCGACCGCGTCAAGCAGAAGGCTCTGGGTCAGAACGTGCTGACTAGCGTAAAGCCTGGGCAGTTGATGGTGAAAATCGTACACGATGAACTAGCCGAATTGATGGGCGGCCATGCCAATGAACTCAAACTTTCGAGCCGTCCCTCAGTCATCTTGATGGCAGGTTTGAATGGTGCGGGTAAAACCACTCTCTCGGGCAAGTTGGCCTTCTATCTCAAGACGAAGAAGAACCGTAAGCCCCTCTTGGTGGCTTGCGACGTTTATCGTCCCGCTGCTGTAGAGCAGTTGCGCGTGCTAGCCGAGCAAATCGAGGTGCCCATCTACATGAATTTGGAGCAAAAAAATCCTGTGATTATTGCTCAAGAGGGTATTCAAGAGGCCAAGGCCAAGGGTTACGACACGGTGATTGTCGACACCGCTGGCCGTTTGGCTGTGGACGAGGAATTGATGAACGAAATTGCCGCCATCAAGGAAGCCGCTCAGCCCGACGATACGCTCTTCGTGGTAGACGCCATGACTGGTCAGGACGCTGTGAACACCGCCAAGGAATTCAACGACCGCCTCGACTATGAAGGCGTTGTGCTCACAAAGCTCGATGGCGACACCCGTGGAGGTGCAGCCCTCTCTATCCGCAACGTGGTAGACAAGCCCATCATGTTCGTCGGTACAGGCGAAAAGATGGAAGCCCTCGACGTGTTCCACCCCGCCCGTATGGCCGACCGTATCCTCGGTATGGGTGATATCGTGTCGCTCGTGGAGCGTGCTCAAGAGCAGTTCGACGAGAAGGAAGCACTCAAACTACAACGCAAAATTCAGAAGAATCAATTCGATTTCAACGACTTCCTTGCCCAAATTCAGCAAATCAAGAAGATGGGTAACATTAAGGATCTCGCTTCCATGATTCCTGGTGTGGGTAAAGCTTTGAAGGACGTAGAAATCGATGATAATGCATTCAAAGGCGTTGAGGCTATAATCCTGTCCATGACTCCCAAGGAACGTTCTCACCCCGAAATTCTCAATCCAAGCCGTAAGAACCGCATTGCTCGCGGTTCGGGCACTACGATTCAAGACGTGAACCGCCTCGTTAAGCAGTTCGACCAAACGCGTAAGATGATGAAACTCATGACCGACTCGAAGATGGGACGCATGATGGCTCGAATGCCCAAAATGCCCGGTATGCCTAGTATGCCCAAACTAAAGTAACGTAAATTGTTAAACCACATAAAGGCTTGCACCGGATTAGAAGGCGCAAGCCTTTACTTATTATTGTCTCTGCTATGAACACAACCTACACTCTTATCGACGGCAAAGCCACAGCCGCCACTATTAAAGCTGAAATAGCCGAGCGAGTAAAAGAAATTGTAGCTAATGGCGGAAAGCGTCCCCATCTAGCCGCCGTGTTGGTGGGACATGATGGGGGAAGCGAAACCTACGTGAAAAACAAAGTGTTAGCTTGTGAAACGTGCGGATTTCAGTCCTCTCTCATTCGTTACGAATCCGATGTCACCGAGGAAGAACTCCTATCCTGTGTCGACCGTCTCAATCACGACGATAGTGTGGATGGCTTCATCGTGCAACTCCCCCTGCCCAATCATATTGACGAACAGAAGATTATAGAACGTATAGCTCCCGAAAAGGACGTGGATGGCTTCACGCCAATCAACGTGGGTCGCATGGCCATAGGTCTTCCCTGTTTTGTGCCCGCCACGCCCAAAGGAATTGTCGAACTACTGCGTCGCTACAACATTCCTACAAGTGGCAAACGTTGCGTAGTGTTGGGTCGATCTAATATCGTGGGCAAACCTATGGCTATGCTCATGATGCAGAAGCAGTATGGCGATGCCACCGTCACCGTGTGCCACAGTCATAGCACCACGTTGAAAGAGGAATGCCTCGCTGCCGACATTATCGTGGCCGCTATCGGACGTCCAGGTTTCCTCACGGCCGACATGGTGAAGCCTGGTGCCGTAGTAATTGACGTTGGCACCACCCGTGTGCCCGACGCCACTCGTCCCAAAGGCTTCCGCCTAAGTGGCGATGTCGACTTTGAAAACGTGGCTCCTCTCTGCTCCGCTATCACTCCCGTGCCTGGAGGCGTCGGACCCATGACTATCTGCATGCTTATGCTAAATACTTTGCAAGCAGCTGAAGGAAAGCAATAGAATGATTTAGTATTGAGTTGAATTTGCGTTATTCTGATTTGAGCATCCTTTTAAGTTTGCCCAAATCGTGGATTGAAGTATTTCTGATATTTAGAAAAATTTACATTCTGAATTACGTCGGATAACTTCTTATTTTGGCTCGATCTCTTTATAAAGCTAGTGGATAGAGTGCTCCAGTGTAAGCAACCTCCAATTTTTCAAGAAACGCCCTTTTTATCGCGGATTTATACCCTCCGTAACTTTTACTTGCACTTTTGCTGTTACTTGCACAAACTGCTTGCACTCGTACTGATTATCAATAGCTTTACGAGTGCAAGCAGTATTCTTTTTTGCTTACACTTTGCTTACACTGCTTGCACCTCTCATTTTTGTTGACATAATAGTCGAGTTCGCTCGTGCGAGAAATCGCCTACGGTGCAAGCAATAGAAAATGCTGCTTACACTCGTAAAACGATTGGTAATCAATGCTAGTGTAAGCAATTAGTGCAAGCAACAGCAATTGCTCGTACTAAACTTACAGGTGTAGGAAACCTTAATAATGTGTGTGAACTTTGATTTGATACGATTTGTTGTAGTGTGGGTGTGAATTTTACATTTTCTGTTGCCTGAATTTACGAAGTGTGTAATACAAAATAATGCAAAAAAGCGTTCTTTGTTAATAATTTATTCGGGCAAAGTGAAGTTATTCTTTCTCGTTTTTTCATAAGCAATCGCTACAAAATGCCTTGCTCCAATAGAGGTAATGAGAGAGCTTTCTTGTAAGAAAAACTATCCGCCTAACGAGAAAAACTATCGGCCTAAGCGTTGCTTCCTACTGGCCTAATCCGAAAATCTATCGGCCTAAGAGGAAATTATGAAAATCTTATCCAGTTGAAATTTCAGAGAGAGCAGATTGATTTGTAGAGTTCTGTTTGCTGCTTTCAGAAACTCATGCTATCTTTGAAGTCGGCTAACGAAAATAT
>CAVFOF010000098.1:0-2123 GCA_963623895.1 bacterium | reverse complement strand
GCAATATAAGCAGTTATCGCTTTTTGATGACGACTCCTTTTGGGAAGAGCCAACTTTAGAGGTCTCATCAAACAAAGAGCAGAATTTGGTAGAAAGGGAAGCGTCTAATGCTTATAGTTGGAAGGAAAAACAAGAACCGGCAGATGAAAAATTGAGGGAGCGTGGTAAAAGGCATAGGCTGCGTGTGACCTTTGCTGATGGCGTTGTGATTTGTGATGCCAACGCCACGACCACTATGATTCAATCACTAAAAAAATTGGGTGTCGAACGGGTAGCTTCGTTGGGGATGACGTTGTGTCATGTGCCGTTGGTGTCGAGGGAAATAGTAGCTCGCTATGCTCCGTGGACTAAAGAAATTAGTGATGGGTGGTATTTGTTGGCGCAGAGCGATACAAAACAGAAATATATGCAGATGAAGTCCATCATAGTCCAACTGAATGAAGATGTTAAGGTGGAGATGGGCGATTATGAGCAGTTGGTTGTCAATAATAATGAAGGCAAGCGCAAGGGAGGTAAGGCAAAGGCGAAACTGAGTGTTACTTTCACCGATGGCTATCAGTTGTGTACTTCTGATCATCAGCAAGTCGTTCTGGAGACTGTGAGAGTAGTAGGAGTGGATAAGGTTAAGAGGACTCATCTGCAAATAGCAGGAAAACCCATTATTACTTTTGAGAAAAAATATAACAATCAAGTGCGACTACCTTCTGGAGAATGGCTTACCATTCCCTCTCAGGTGAAGGATAAATATAAAATGCTGCGCGTTCTTTCCTCTATGACGCACACTCCTTATGAGGTGAAAATTATAGAATGAATGTTTGACTTTTAAATTACCTCCTAGGTAGATTGTTCTCTTTCTTTGACGTTATGTGCTATTTCTCGTTCGTTGTGTTTGTGAACGAGAAATAGCATTAGGGATTGAAAGAGATTATTGTTATTGTAGGTTCTCAATTTCTTCTTCCGTCAATCCGGAGGCTTGAGTGATGGTGGTAATTGGAATGCCCATGGATAGGAGGTTGAGAGCCATCTTCTTTTTAGCTTCGATTTCACCTTCAGCTCTTCCTTCAGCTCTTCCTTCAGCTCTTCCTTCGGCTCTTCCTTCGGCTCTTCCTTCGGCTCTTCCTTCAGCTCTTCCTTCAGCTCTTCCTTCTGCCCTTCCTTCAGCTCTTCCTACAAGTTTTCCTTCTTGTAATCCGTCGTCGTAGCCAGTCTTGATGACGCTACGCTGGTAGCGCAAATTCTCCATGTGTCGAACATAGTCTTTTCTTTCTTCAACAGAAAGCTTGTCTACATCCAAACATTTACGGGCGTCGAGTAAACCAGGAGCCTTCGCAGACTCCTTTATCTCTCCCGTCTTTAGGAAGGCAATCCATTCGTCGAGATTGCTGACGGAAAGTTTATCGAATTTGTCCACACAAAGGAGGTAGTATTCGGGGAAAATGTCGCCCGCTTCACGAGCGGTATTCTTTCCTCTCTCTATTTTTTCTCCGAAAAAGACTTCACTTTGACGATTGGATAGTCGAAGAATATCATGGGGCTCATGTAAACCTTGGAATACGGTTTTTCCGTGGTAGACATAATCCTTTGCTTGGCCGATGGAGAAATACACGATGTTGATAGAGTATACTTTCCTTACTTTGTCGTAGTCATCGCCCAAATCGATGAAATCAGTGATGACTTTCGATACACCATACAATATGCGATGAAAGTAGGTGAGCTCATGAGTGTTTTGAATCTCAAAGATGGTCAATTCGCCATTCTCATTTTCAGCGAGAATATCGACACGGTTGAATTTGTCGTTCTCG
The DNA here is from genome assembly GCA_963623895.1 of bacterium. Lineage (GTDB taxonomy): Bacteria > Bacteroidota > Bacteroidia > Bacteroidales > Bacteroidaceae > Alloprevotella. The sequence continues at coordinate 321 of CAVFOF010000098.1, read as the reverse complement.
CTATATTGGTTTGTCTCACTTTCAAGAAAACGCTTAATGGTGAATTTTTCGTTCAAGAGTGAAAACATCAATCCTTCCAACACTGCATAGTTTGCCTTATTGCGAAGTAGCCTTTTCATCGCCCAATCGAATCGAATATAATTAGCCATACTTATTCCTTATAAAGCGTTCAACATTAGATTTTTTTACAAAGATATGCTTTCCTCACGAAATAATATAGCAGAGAACCGCCTATTTTATAAATCTTTATGGTTTAGAAGAGTTGGAGTAACTATTCAGCGGTAGTCAAATAGTCCATTCCAACCTTTTGGTTTTTGTTAT
>CAVFOF010000097.1:0-8849 GCA_963623895.1 bacterium | reverse complement strand
GAGTGGAGAAGCCCACTTCGTAGGCCACTTCGGCCACGCTCATCTCGGTGCGTCGCAAGAGTTCGGCTGCTTTTTTGAGTCGGGTGATGCGGAGCAGCTCGTTGGGGGTGTAGTCCATCAGCGATTTCACTTTGCGATAGAGCTGGCTGCGTGCCATGCCCATCTCGGCCGCCATGTCCTCCACGTTGAAGTCGGCGTTCTTCAAGTTGTCTTCAATGATTTGTCGCAAGCGTTCTGCAAAGCCCTTGTCGAGTTCGCTCACGTTGCTCGTGGTGACGGCGGTTTGGTCGGTGAAGAAGGCTTTGAGGCGGCTGCGGTTGGCGATGAGGTTGCGCAGGCGAGCCTTGAACATGTCGGGGCTGAAGGGCTTGGCAATGTAGGCATCGGCTCCGCAGTCGAAGCCCTTGACGCGCTGCTCGTCCATGGTGCAGGCTGTGAGCATCATCACGGGGATGTGTGAGGTTTGCCACTCGTCCTTTAGGCGGCGGCAACACTCCCAACCGTCCATCACGGGCATCATCACGTCGCATATAATTGCGTTGGGAATCAGCTGCTGCGCTTTGTTGAGGCCATCTTGTCCGTCAACGGCCGTTTCAATCACATATTCGGTGTGGAGTAGCAGTTTCAGATAGTTGCGTATGTCCTCGTTGTCGTCGATGATGAGCACGGTGGGCTTGTCGGTGGCTTCGGCTGCAGTAGATTCCTCGTTCAGATTCATCACAGAGGGAGCTACCGCATTGTCACGTTCTTGCTCCTCCTCGCTGATGGAGTTGAGCGAAACGGCCGTTTCGTCGTCGACCTTCGTTTCCTCGTAGACGTGCTTTTGAGGGTTCAAGGCTTCTTCGCTGCAAGCCACACAGAGCGTGAAGCGTGCTCCTTTTCCTTGCACGCTTTCTGCCTTCACGGTGCCTCCGTGTAGCTCCACGTAGGCCTTTACGGTGGCCAGCCCAATGCCCGACCCATCGTGGCTCGCATCGGCTTGGTAGAAGCGGTCGAAGATGTGGGGCAGCTTGTCGCGCTCAATGCCCTGTCCCGTGTTCTCCACGATGAGGTGTAGCTTTTTGCCTTGTTCGGGATGATCGGTGAGGCTAGCTAGCACGTTGATTTTTCCTCCTTCGGGAGTGTATTTAAAGGCGTTCGACAGGAGGTTGTAGACCACGCTCTCCATCTTCCGCTTGTCGAGCAGTCCCTCCCATTCGTCCTTGTTGTCGGTGGTGTTGCAAGCTACGGTGTAGCGTATCATCTTCTTCTTGGCCAAAGCACGGAAGGGTTTGCACCATTCCTCTACGGCTTGGTCCATCTTCACCTCCGACAACTCCAATTGCAGTTTGCCCACTTCAAATTTACGGAAGTCGAGCACTTCGCCCACCAAGCGCAGCAGAATGTTGGCGTTATTGTGTGCCACCTTCATTAGTTCGCGTTGCTCCACGGTGAGGTTGGGCATGGCGAGCAGTTGCTCTAAGGGAGCGACGATGAGCGTGAGCGGCGAGCGCAGGTCGTGTGACACTTCGGCAAAGAATGTGAGCTTGTGTTGCGTGTTTTCCTCAATCTCTTTGGCCATTTTCACGAGTTGGTCACGCTGCTCCTCGAGTTTGCGCTTCTGCTGAGCCAGCTCGTCGTTGCTGCGTAGGGTGTTGTAGTAGGAGCGAATGCCCACGGCCAGCAAGATGCCGATGAGCAGGATGATGGCGATGCAGGCCATGAGTAGCATGTTCTGCATGGAGTAGCGCGAGAGAAACTTGTCCATCTGTGAGCCAAGTAGGTCGATGCGCTGCTCGCTCTCCTTTACCTGTTCGCTCTGTATGCGGAAGATGCGCGCAGTGTTGGCATTGATTAGTGCCGAGCGCAATTGTGTTTCGCGAGCGTAAGGCTCTTTCTTTAATATATGTAGGGCGGTCTGAATGACCTTGTCGCCTCCAGTGGGGTAGACGAAGGTGGCTTGCAGTTGGCCGTGCTCCACATTGTCGAGTCCGCCGCCGCGTTCTGATAGGCCGTCCACGCCAATCACCTTGATTTCGGGGTGGTCGAGTTCAAGCAGTGCTTCGTGAATGCGCACGCCTGTGCGGTCGTTGGGGGCGGTGACTAATTGAGGCACGATGCCGCGCTCGAAGAGTGAGTCGAGCTGTTGCTTCACTCGAGGACCTTCCCATCCCACTTCCACGTGAGCCAGCACCTTCACATCAGGAGCCAGCTTAAGCGCATCGTGAAATCCGCGGTGACGCTCCTTGGCGGCCGTGCCGGCTAGGTTACCAGTCAGTTCCACCACAGTGCCTTCGCCTTGCAATTCTTGCTCCACGTAGGCTCCGATGTCCTTGCCGATGCTGTAGTTGTCGGCTCCGATGAAGGCCGTGTAGTGGTCGGAGTCTATTTTGCGGTCCACCACAATCACGGGGATGCCTTTTTTCATCACCTCCTCAATTGTTGGCGTGAGGGCTTCGGCCTCATTAGGGGCTACTACGAGCAGGTCGATGCCGCTCTTCACCAAACTGTCGATTTGGCGAATTTGCATTTCATTGTTGTCGTGAGCCGAGCGTATGTTGAGCTGCACGTTTTTGTTGTAGAAAGATGCTTCGCGCAGCATCTCCTTGTTCATTTGTTTTCGCCAAGCGTCTTGGCTACACTGCGAGATGCCTATGTTGAACTGCTCTTTCTTGCTCAAGCAGCCCACGCATAGCCCCGCGGTGATTGTCAGTAATAGGGTAAAGATTAAGGAATGTTTCATTGAAAAGGTTGTAAGGGTCGGGAGCAAAGTTACAATAAATTATTTAATTCGATTGAAAAACTCTTGTTTTTTGCTGATTGCTAGACAGTTCGTCTTATTCTACCTCCAAGTTGATTACCCCATAAAGAAAAGTGGATGCTCCCCATGAGGAAAAGGGGAACATCCACTTTGTGACGTTTATTTTATGCGTGGAGCAGGGATTAGAAATCGCTACCACTGTTTTAGTGCGTGAAGCAATTATTAGAAATCGCCGCCACTATTTTAGTGCGTGCAGCAATTATTAAAAATCGCCGCCACCGCCAAAGCCTCCGCCGAAGCCGCCAGGCATCATGCCGCCACCGGGGTGCATGCCGTTGTTGCCACCCTGACGGTTACCGCCTTGCTGCGGACCGCGGTTGGGAGTGGCTTGGCGGCAGAAAATGCTATGGAGCTGTTGCGGGGTGAGCTGCTGTTGGAATTTTGCGTAGTATTCGCGCTTCAACTTCAGCTCCATCTCTTCGCGCTCAAAGGTTTGCTCAATCTGCTTGGTAGCTTCCTCGTTAGTGAGTTGAGCGTTTTTCTTCTCCTTCTTTTTCTTCTCGCCGTCGGCTTCGTTGTTAGGTGCTTCGGGCTTGCCTTGAGGACGGCGCAGGGAGCGCAGCGTGTCTTGATATTCAGCGTAGAGGGGGATGAACCAAGCCTGCTGCTTGTCGTCGAGCTTCAGTTCCGAAGCCATGCGAGTGGCTTGACGGGTGCTCATCTCCTTACGGTCCTTACTGTTGTCCTTCTTGTCGAGTGTGGCTGCTGTGATAGTGGTGCCCAGGCTGAGGGCAACGATGAGGGAAAGAATGGTACGTTTCATCATAATGTGTGTTGTATGTATGTTATGAGTGTTGTATGTATGTTATGAGTTATGCGCTCGGTTGCTTTGTGAGCCTACGTAAATAAGACCCTTTCCCTCGGCAAAGGTTTAATCGCCTTGTTGGCAAGGCTCAACCTATTGGCAAGCTTTATAGACGAATTGGCCCCATGCTTCAACGAAATATCTTATGCTAGCTCTTGTCGTCGGGCTCTTATGGGGGGATAATGAGCCTTATTGCTCATTTAACCCTATCCTAATCACCAAGTTAACGTTAGTTTTTTATAACTTTGCCCCCATAATAAGTAAATAAGTCAACAAAACAACTATGATGACAGCCAACGAAATTCGCGAATCATACAAAAAATTCTTCGAGAGCAAAGGCCACGCCGTAGTGCCCTCTGCCCCAATGGTGATTAAAGACGATCCTACACTGATGTTTACCAATGCTGGTATGAACCAGTGGAAGGACATTATCCTTGGTCAGCGCGACCCCGAGCCTCGCCGCCGCACCGACTCGCAAAAATGCTTGCGCGTGAGCGGTAAGCACAACGACTTGGAGGAAGTGGGTCACGACACCTACCACCACACCATGTTTGAAATGCTCGGCAACTGGAGCTTTGGCGACTACTTCAAGGAAGGTGCCATCGACTATGCATGGGAATACTTGGTAGACGTGCTTCACCTCGACCCCAAGGACCTCTACGTCACCGTGTTCGAAGGTTCAGAGGAAGAAAACCTCACTCGCGACGATGAGGCTGCATCCTATTGGGCAAAACACGTGCCTGCCGACCACATTATCAACGGCAACAAACACGACAATTTCTGGGAAATGGGCGATACTGGCCCTTGCGGCCCTTGCTCGGAAATCCACTTGGATAGCCGCACGCCCGAAGAGAAGGCCAAAGTGCCCGGTCGCGAACTCGTAAACAAGGATGACCCACAGGTTATTGAAATCTGGAACATCGTGTTCATGCAGTTCAATCGCAAAGCCAACGGCTCGCTCGAACCATTGAGCATGAACGTTATCGACACGGGTATGGGCTTCGAACGCTTGGTGCGTGCTATTCAGGGTAAGAACTCCAACTACGATACTGACATCTTCCAGCCCATCATCAAGAAGATTGGTGAACTCTCGGGCTTTGAATATGGTAAAGAAGAGAAGGTCGACGTGGCCATGCGCGTTATCGCCGACCACCTCCGTGCCATCTCCTTCTCTATTGCCGACGGTCAGCTTCCCTCCAACGCCAAGGCAGGTTACGTAATTCGTCGCATTCTGCGTCGTGCCGTGCGCTACGCCTACACATTCCTCGGTCAGCGCGAAGCTTTCCTTTGCAAACTCGTGCCCACTTTGGTTCAGGAAATGGGCGAAGCCTATCCCGAACTCGTGGCTCAGCAAGTGCTCATTGGCCGCGTGATGCAAGAGGAGGAAGAGAGTTTCCTTCGCACGCTCTCTACGGGTATCAACTTGCTCGAAAACGTGATTGACGCTACCAAGAAAGAGGGCAAAACTGTGGTCGAGGGCGAAAAGGCTTTCACTCTGTTCGATACCTACGGCTTCCCCCTTGACCTCACCGAACTTATCTGCCATGAGAACGGGCTAGAGGTAGACGAAGAAGGCTTTAACGTGGAGATGCAGAAGCAAAAGGAGCGTGCGCGCAACGCCGCCGCCGTTGAGACGGACGACTGGGTAATCCTAGCCGAAGGCGAAACGCAATTCCTTGGTTGGGACACCACTACGGCCGACAGCAAAATCCTTCGTTACCGCCGTGTGCAGCAGAAGAAGCAAACCTACTTCGAACTCGTGCTCGACCAAACTCCATTCTACGCTGAAATGGGTGGACAGGTAGGCGACAAGGGTGTGCTCGTAGACGGTGACGAGAAGGTGGAAATCTTCGACACCAAGCGCGAGAACAACTTGCCCATCCACCTCACTAAGAAACTCCCCACTCACCCCGAACATACCTTTAAGGCTGAGGTGAACGAGAAACTCCGTCGTGGCAGCGAGGCCAACCACTCGGCCACTCACTTGCTCGACCAAGCCCTGCGTGAAGTGCTCGGCACTCATGTTGAGCAAAAGGGTTCACTCTGCACCCCCGACTATCTTCGCTTCGACTTCTCTCACTTCCAAAAGGTGACTCCCGAGGAACTCCGTCAGGTAGAGCGCATCGTCAATCGCCGCATTCGTGAGGACATCCCCTTGCAGGATCATCGCGACGTGCCTATGGAGGAAGCCAAGAAGCTCGGAGCCATCGCCTTGTTCGGCGAAAAGTATGGCGACAAAGTGCGCGTTGTTCAGTTTGGCACGAGCGTAGAGTTCTGCGGCGGTTGCCATGTGAAGAGCACTGGTCGCATCGGATTGTTCCGCATTGTTAGCGAAAGCAGCGTGGCCGCTGGCGTACGTCGCATCGAGGCCATCACGGGTGAGGCTGCCGAAGAGAGCGTCTACCTACAGCAAGACGTGCTCACCAACCTCAAGTCGTTCTTCAACAATGCCAAAGACCTCACCGCCGTTATCCGCAAGACTATCGAGGAGAACGACGGACTGAAGAAGCAGGTGGAAGGCTACGTGAAGGAGCAACTCGTTTCTATGCGAGAGAAACTGGTGGCTAATGCTGAGGAAGTAAATGGCGTGAAACTCGTGAAGTACGTTATTCCCACGTCCATCGAGCCTAATGCCGTGAAGGATCTCGCTTTCCAAGTGGCTGGCACGCTTCCTAGCAACACCCTCTGCGTGTTTGGCTCTACCCACGAAGGCAAACCTTTGCTCACCGTCATGATTAGCAAAGACTTGGTAGAACAGAAGAACTTGAACGCTGGTCAACTCGTGCGTGAAGCTGCCAAACTCATCAAGGGCGGCGGCGGTGGTGCTCCCCACTTCGCTACAGCAGGCGGTAAGGACGTCAACGGCCTTGAAGACGCTGTGAAGAAGGTGGTAGAGTTGGCTCTCAACTAAGCTCACATAACACAAAAATATTCCTAAATAAATAACTTCCGCTATGCACTCGCAAGGGGCGCATGGCGGAAGTTCCTTTTTGGTGGTTACTGGTGCGATGGGTTATAGAATAGGGTACACAAGTATAGGAGAAGGAAATCACTTCTCGTAGCCCTCATAGTAGTAACTCTGTTCTATCCCCTTAAATATCACCTCGCGATTGTTCGTGTCGGGAGTGAGGTTCTGCGAGAGAAGATAACGTAGCTCGAGGTCGTTGATGGGAGAGCGTTCCATGGCTGAGAGGTATTGATCCTTCTCTACATATTGCCAATTGACCACTTTGCCGAGTGTACGTTTGAGCATCATGTCGAGCCAAATACGGGTAGACCGCCCATTGCCTTCCATGAAGGGATGACACACGTTCATCTCGACATACTTCTCAATGATATGCTCAAAGGAGTCTTCGGGCATTTTCTCCACGGCAGCTAGAGCTGCTTTAAGATAGAGCGAATTGGCAAAACGAAATCCTCCCTTGGCTATATTCTTGTCGCGAATAACGCCTGCAAAAGGGTATATCCCTTCAAATAGATAACGGTGTATTTGCTGCAAGCCATCCGTTGTCCCGACTGGAATTTTGTCTATATAGCCCGATTCAAAGAGGCGATGGGCATTCATTAATGAATGTTCGTCAATTTCCTTTGTTGTCATTATCCGTTGAATTCTTTCTTTCCTTATAGTTTGGTCAATCATTTGCCATCAAAGTTCCTCCTTAAGAGTAACCATTCTGTATTCATGCCCAGTGGCAGCCACAAATTTATCCAAAAGGTCTTGGAGGCGAAGTTTCATCGTTGCAGTATTGACACAAGGATGACATCCGAAGTATTCAGAAGCCGATAAATCCTTATCTACTACGAGCAACACCTTCTTATCCTCGTCGTTGATCAATCCCATCGGCGAGACTGAGCCCGGATGAATGCCTAATAAATCCATCATGTGCTGCTCGTTGGCAAACGACAAGCGTGCACATCCCAATTCTGCCGACAAGAATTTCGTCTTAAAATGCTTCTCTCCTGGCAACATCAACAGATAAAACTGCGTCTGCTGCCGATTACATAAGAAGAGATTCTTGCAGATAGGAGCATCGGGCAGAGCCTTCTGCACTTCCTGACATTGCTCCATCGTGTGAGCTGCTTCATGACAAACCGTTTCATACGAGACTCCCAACTTATTCAAGAAGTCGTAAGTCTTGATTTCTACCTCACTTCTTCCTTCATTACTCGTGGGTCTTCCCTTGTATTTTTCCATTCTTGTTTTCCTTCTATATTATATAGATTTTATAAACAATCGCCCTACCAAACTCCAGCACTGCTTGCGCTCTTCTCCGTTCAGCACTATGAGGTAAGTCAGTCCGAGCATCGTCACCATCGAAAAGAGCGTGACAACCACAATGTGCGCCAGCCCATCAAGCGGAAGATGTTGGGCCAAAGCATAAGTGAGAATAAAGCTACCAAGCAGTACGGCAAGGTTGCGCAAGGCTATCTGCCGACACCACTGGCCAATGCTGAAGCCTGGCAATAGGTGCTTTACGAACACTAAGCGGAAACCAAGCAATAGAGCATACACTGCCACCCTCACCGCCATCACGCTAAAGGCTGGCCAACCAAGGGCAAGGCAAAACCAGGCGCCAAAGAAGGTGAGCGTAAACACGGGCGAGGTGAGAAGTTGATACAGGCGAATGTCCTTGCGAGCAAAGATGAGCATCCATAGCGGCGTGCCGAGGCTGTCAACATAGATGGCAAGCATCGTGAGCAAGCAAAACTCCACCGTGAGTGGAGGGTAATGGCCGAGCCATAGGTTCAGCACTCGGGGAGCTTCTATGCTGAGTGGCACGAGAAATACGGCGATGAGCAGTCCCGACATTTTGGAACAGAAGGCCATGAGCCGATTGAGCCGCTCGTATTGCTGCTGCGCATACTCCTTAATAATAGCGGGGTTGTAGGCCGTCTCAAAACTTGCAGCAAAGTTGTTCACCACGTTGCTCACCTGATTGCTCACCCCGATGGCAGCGTTCACGGCCACGTTGTAGTAGACGTTCACCAACAGGCTCACTCCCTGCGTGCTGCCCACCAAGGCGGCTTGGTTGAGCAAGCTCCAGCCCATGTAGCTAAAGATTTCCTTCAGCAGCGGCAAGTCCTTTTGATAGCTCCAACGGCAGTGGGGCAAATGTCGTAGGGCGTAGCCAACAAAACAATTCATGTTGACCACCGAGGCCAGTAGCGTGAGCCAACCATAGTGGATGAGCACGTCACCTGGCATCACCACGAGCAGATAGGCCACACCGAGGCGTACCAACA
>CAVFOF010000096.1:0-8881 GCA_963623895.1 bacterium | reverse complement strand
GGGTAAAACAAAAAAAAGTAAAGTATATGCTATTCACACATAAAAAACTATGCAATTCTTACATTATTGAAAAATCCCTTAATATTATCACTCCCTATTAAGATTAAAACAAAAAAGAAGAAGCATTCCAATTGTGGAACACTTCTTCCTATCGTATGTGTTGAATATCTTCGTAAGATTTGCTTACTTAGCCTTTTCAACGATGGCCTTGAAAGCCTGAGGATTGTTTACAGCGAGGTCGGCGAGCACCTTACGGTTGATCTCGATACCAGCCTTGTGCAAACCACCCATGAGCTGAGAGTAAGAGAGACCTTCGAGACGGGCGGCAGCGTTGATACGCTGAATCCAAAGAGCGCGGAAGTTGCGCTTTTTGTTGCGACGATCGCGGAAGGCATAGGTCAGACCTTTTTCCCAAGTGTTCTTGGCTACGGTCCAAACGTTCTTGCGGGCACCATAGTAACCGCGGGTGAGTTTGAGGATTCTCTTACGTTTTGCTCTAGAAGCTACGTGATTTACTGATCTTGGCATTTTTTTGTTACATTTTGGAGGTTAGCGCCGCTCACTTGTTTTCGATTTTGTTTAAAGAGAAAGTAAGCGAACTTTGGAAGCTGAACATCCGGTTAGACTTTAATGTGAAAGATGAAAAGTTCGTGCAGACATTGCTCGGCCACTGAGATGGAAGAATGTCGTGCGCCGCTTCGACCGTCAGAAGATTAACGGAGGCAGAGGAGTTCGCGAACTTGACGAACGTTGGTGCCATCGATGATAGCTACGTGGTCGAGGTTACGCTTCTGCTTCTTTGTCTTCTTAGTCAAGATGTGACTGTGGTAAGCGTGACGTCTTTTAATCTTACCCGTTCCAGTGAGAGCGAAACGCTTCTTAGCACCAGAATTAGTCTTTACTTTTGGCATTTTCTTTTTGTTTTTGTTGATTAATATAATCACTGCGGCTACGTGAGATACCGAACGTAGCGCGCTAGCGGAATCTTTTTTAGAAGGTTACCCTAGGTGATTTTTCTTTAGAAATCCTCTCCCTCAACGAAGGGACCAGTGTATTCCTTTTTGGCTTTCACCTGAGGCATTTTCTTTGTGGGTTTAACTTCTTCTTCGCTCTGCTCTGCTTCTACAGTGGCTGCCTCGTTCTTCTTCGGGCTTGCCGTCTTTTTAGGAGCGATAAAGAGAATCATGCGCTTGCCTTCGAGCACGGGCATTTGCTCCACCTTGCCATATTCCTCCAAGTCGTTGGCGAAACGCAGCAAGAGCACTTCACCCTGTTCCTTAAAGAGGATCGAGCGACCACGGAAGAACACATAAGCCTTCACCTTGTCGCCTTCCGAAAGAAACTCCTTAGCGTGTTTAAGCTTGAAGTTGTAGTCGTGTTCGTCGGTTTGCGGTCCGAAGCGAATTTCCTTCACCTCAATTTTCACCTGCTTGGCCTTCAGTTCCTTTTGACGTTTCTTTTGTTGGTAAAGGAACTTGGAGTAGTTAATCAGGCGGCATACAGGAGGCACGGCGTTGGGGGAGATTTCCACGAGATCTACTCCCTTTTGCTGTGCAAGCTGAATGGCTTGACGCGTCTGCATTACCTCTGATTCAACATCGTCACCAACGATGCGAACCTCGCGGCAACGTATTTGTTCGTTAATGCGATGTTGTGGTTTATTGTTGCGCTCGCGGCGATTAGTCTTCTGCGGTGCTGGCATTAAATGTGTTTGTTATGTTTTTAGTGTCGATTGGTTCAGAAGGATTGCCTAGCAAATTCGTTCTTGCTGCTAGCAACCTTTCTTCTGCTTTTGCTTAATCGGCTGCAAATTTACACCATCTTTTTTGAAAGGCAAAGTAAATCAACGTTTTTTCTAATCTTTTCTTTAAATTATTTTCCAGTTTTCACTATTCTTCTTGGTCGTTCGTCTACGATTGAATTCCGCGCAACGCTTTCTGCCCTCACAAGAGAAAACGCACCCTCCGTTGGGGGAGGGTGCGCATCAATCTCAATAATTATAAAAGTTTTAGTTAGGAAAAGCGTTCTCTGATTAGAGACCCAGCTTAGCTGCGATAGCGGCGGGAATGGCTTTCTTATTGATAAGGATGTTCATGGTCTTGTAAGCAACATAGGCCTTTGAAGCATAGAACATGCCGTGGTATTTGCCATAGTCGCCCCATGAATTCTTCACCATGAAGTATTCGTTGTTGTGGTTATCCTTAGCCAAACCGTAGATTACCATGCCGTGGTCGTCGGTAGTCTCCCAATTGTCGTATCCTTGCTGGCGAAGTTCTTGAGTAATAGTCAGCTCTTCGTTCGAACTGATTTGAGCCCCCGTGCTAATCGTGCCTCCCCAGCGAGCAGCATCCGAACCAGTCAGGTCGCGCACCTTCAGGTTCTTGGGAACGTAAGCATAGTCCTTACCATTGCGACGGCCGAAGTAGTCCTCAGTCACATCAGCCCCCCAAGCGAAGGTGTAGCCGTTCTTCACAGCGCTTTCCATCACCTCCATAAACTCATCGAGGGGAAGGTTGTAGCTTTCGGCCCAACGCCAGTTGTCCTGAATTTCGAGAATAAACTTTGAGTAGAAAGGATGGTGAGTGTAAGAAGTAAGCGACACGTAGTCGTCCATATTCAAGCCGAGATAGTCGCTTACGTAGGTTTTCGGAGTGTAAGTTTTGCCATCTTCAGCCTTTACTTCTGTGGGGAGTTCGCCAAAGTAACCCTTGTAGATATTTGAGAGGTCGTTCTTCCAAGTGAGCGAAATTTTCTTTTGCTTCCCCTTTGCCAAAGCCTCTACGTAAGCCGAACTTACAGCGTCGAGTTGGTTAAAGTTGAAAAGACTGTCGCCATAGAGTGTGCCTGGAGCGGGCATTGCTATTTGGGGAACCATACCATAGTTTTTCAAGCAGTATACGGCATCATAGAAAGAACCGCCCTGTGAGAAACTTACGTCACCATGAGTACGGACAGCCTTGTCGGCACGATCCATGTAGGTGTTGTAAACGAGGAACGATTCGCAGAGGTCGTGTGTACCCTTACCCATACGAAGAAGTTCGGCCTCGAAGAAACCGAGTGAAGAATAAGCCCAGCAAGTGCCGCTTTGGTTCTGATCCTTAATCGAAGTGATAGGGTTAGCCTTGATGGTTGTGAAAATAGTAGTGTCAGCTTTTGCCGCTGCAGCCTTTTTGCGCGCAGCAAGGCTTCCAGGCAACAAGCACATAAGTGCTGCTGCAATGAGGAGAGTCTTTTTCATTATAAATGCGTTATATTTGTTGTTTGAGTTATTTCGGTTATCACTAAACGTACATTGTAAATTATACATTGTACATTATACATTGTACATTATACATTATACATTGTACATTGTACATTGTACATTATACATTGTACATTGTAAATTATACATTGTACATTATTACATTAATATATCACCTCCGTTTCCTCCTGATGCTCTTGCACGAATTGCTCCACATCAGCCGTATGATAAGGAATGCGCTTCTTTCCCAAGAAGCGGCAGCCATCGGGAGTGATGAGCACATCATCTTCGATGCGAATGCCGCCGAAGTCGCGATATTCGTTAATTTTGTCAAAGTTCAAGAATTCGGCATTCGTGCCATTCTTCTGCCAATCGTCGATGAGGTCGGGGATGAAGTAGATGCCGGGTTCGTCGGTCACCACGTGACCCACATCTAAGCGACGACCAAAGCGTAAGGCATTCGTGCCAAACTGCGTGGAGGGGCGAGTTTCTTCGTCGAAGCCCACATAGGTTTGTCCCAAGCCTTCCATGTCGTGTACGTCCATGCCCATCATGTGGCCTAATCCGTGAGGCAAGAACAAGGCATGCGCACCAGCCTTCACAGCCTCTTCTGTGTCGCCCTTCATCAAGCCGAGTTCCTTCAAGCGATTGGTCATCAGCGTACACACAGCCATGTGTACGTCCCACCAGCGCACACCAGGGCGTGCCTCGGTCAATGCCAAGTCGTGGCAATCGGCCACGATGTCGTAGATTTCTTTTTGACGTTGCGTATATTTTCCACTAATAGGTGTGGTGCGTGTGTTGTCAGAGCAATAATTCTCGTTTGTTTCAGCTCCCGCATCCACTAGCAACAAGCGGCCAGCCTCTAGCTTACGGGGAGAAGGATAACCATGAAGAATTTCGCCATGCATCGTAACAATGCTTGGGAACGACACTTGCGCTCCATAGCTTGAGGCGATGCCATCGAGCACGCCGCCAATGTATTGTTCCGTCACACCAGGACGAGCCAAGCGCATGGCCATTGTGTGCATTTTATAACCGATTTCGGCTGCACGTTCAAGTTCTTCAATCTCCTCGGCCGTCTTCACAGTGCGAAGTTTTATCACGGCTTGTATCAAGGGTAACGAAGCGGCCTCACGCTGCTGCGAGGGGTGAACGCCCAAGAGATCCATTATTTGGATTTTCGTGTCGTGGCGATAAGGGGGAAGGAAATGCACTTTTCTTCCAGCCTCAACGGCTTGCTCCACCATACGCTCAAGTTGCGTCATGGGAGCGGATACTGCCACGCCGCATTCTTCAGCCATTTCGGCCACAGAGGTCACGGAGCCATACCACACGATGTCCTCGATGTCGATGTCATTACCCACGAGCGTCTCCGCTCCTGTGTCGGCATCGATTACACCTACCAGCCCATCGCGGTGCTGACCAAAGAAGTAGAGGAAGGAACTGTCTTGGCGAAATTTGTAGACGTTCGACGGATAGTTGTTGGGACTATCATTGTTGCCAAACAGCAATATCAAGCCACTGCCCACCTGCTTGCGTAGTGCCTCACGGCGAGCAACGTATGTTTCTTTTGAAAATAGCATAACTATAAAAAATGTATTAAGCACACCCTTCTTAGCAAACATACATTACATTTTGCTTGCTTCTCGGGGCGTGTGGCTCTATTTATAAAGGCAAAAGTACGGAATTTCTTTCAGAACTACGTAACTTTGTAGGCAATAATTACAAAAGTGTCTAGTTTTATGCAATTCTCACTTCCAGAAAACACAGGACTTGTTCTTGAAGGCGGCGGCATGCGTGGTGTGTTCACCAGTGGCGTTCTCGACTTTTTTCTCGACCATCAGCTCACCTTCCCCTATGGTGTGGCCGTGTCGGCTGGTGCTTGCAACGGGCTATCATATATGAGCCAGCAGCGGGGGCGTGCCAAACTGACGAATGTAGACTTGCTTAAGAAATATCGCTACATTGGCATGAAGTACCTTTGGACGCAACACAGCATTTTCGACCGAAAGCTCATCTACGACACCATCCCCAACGAAATTCTCCCCTTCGACTACGACACTTGCTTTGCCAACCCAATGACGTTTGAGATGGTCACAACCAACTGCCTCACGGGCAAGGCCTGCTACCTCACCGAGCAAAGCGACCCCGACCGATTGATACAAGTGGTGCGCGCCTCTTCCTCCCTACCCTACGTCTGCCCCATTGTGTGGGTCAACCATCAACCAATGCTCGATGGGGGCATCGTCGACTCCATCCCCGTGGAGCGAGCCATGGCGCAAGGCCATCCCTTCAATGTGGTGGTGCTGACGCGCAACCGAGGCTACCGCGAAAAGTCGCACGACATTAAAATCCCCAAATACATTTACCGCCGTTTTCCCCGCTTGCGCCTATTACTCAGCAAGCGCCACGCCATCTACAATGCGCAACTCGATCTAATAGAGCGATTGGAGGACGAAGGACGCATCCTCGTTATCCGCCCGCAGCGTCCGCTTGAAGTGACGCGCCTCGAGAGCAACGTTGACAAGCTCACTGCGCTCTACAACGAAGGCTACGAGTGTGCCCGCCAAGCGCTCGAGGCTTATCAGCACGCCCACTCTTAGCAGATTCATCCCTATTCTTTCACCGCCTTCTTCCAAAACTTATCAAGCAGTGAACGGCGAATATTTTGTTTAAAATACTTTCGGCTCTTCCCTTCCGTTCCTATATTCAACAAGCCATTACTATAACTCTCGTTATAAGGGTATTCATCCTTATAAGCGTCGACAGCCAAGAAACATTGATTTTCCATTTTTTCATCCGTGAACGTATTTATAGAATAGAAGAATTTGTCTTGCGCATAATTATATTTTATGTGAACACAAGTGGGATAGACATACCTCCCCCATTCGTCTAAATTATCTTGGGTCGTATAGTATGAAGCCAACACATTATAGTTATTATCATCGTCTTCATAAAACCTCACCCCACTATTATACTGAAACGCTCTATAAATAAGTGACAATGCGTTATAGTAACAATCTTTAAAATCGTCAAGGTCAACAGATAGACTATGCGTTTTTCCTATGCATTCATAGAGGTAAGCATTCAGCAATTGGAAGGTAATATTCAGAGCCGTAGAGTCAGAAATCATAGCTGAATTCAAAACAGACTGATTATCTTCTTTCAATACAAAGTAGGAAGTTCTATTGCTTGCGGGGGTATTATTGGCATCTATCATACAGTAGTATGTTAAATCCTGATTTTCCCCCTTAAACGCTCTGTCGCCAAAGGCATAAAAGGATGGATCCTCATCTCGTTCCACCTTCTTTTCAAACATTTTTTTATAGGTCAACACATCGGTAATGCCATAGTTATTTCCGCGCTCTTCGAAGCTTTTTCCTGGCGTATTATCGGTTGTTAACACTTTATTTTCCTCTAATTGTGCCCCCGTCTTATACTTTACGATATACTGATTTTCGGTAAAAATCTGAGATTGTCCATCGGCCTCGTCATGAAGACTCACTATGTTCGCATCGCCTGCATTATCCTCATATCCCTTGAAGTTTACCTCCTTGTTGCCAAAGCTCAGCCATAACTTTTGTTTCACCACATCGGTGAATAAGCCTGCGTTTTCCTTACTATTTATGTCAGAAGTGAGCTGCAGGTTGTACACCCGATAGTCGCCATCGCCAAAGTAAACCTTGCTATACCCATGGTAGAAGGCATTCAAGAAGGGGCTTTCTTTATCGAGTTCTGCTCGAAGCGCCGACACAACTTTAGGGTTGCTCAATTTATCCCAAATGCCTAAATCTTCCCACATACTACTAAGATTGATCACCTTACCATAGCTCAGTTCGCCGCTTGCCTTGGTGATTTCGCCAATTCCCGTAGCACCGACATACGCCTTAGGTTTCTCCATCACACGCAACACGTTGAAATAGTTTTGTACCATGCGTTCACCATCCCCCTGCTTCTTACACAAGTTGGTGGGCAAATAGAGATCGGCCTTACCCTCTTTTGAGAACTTGATATAGTTGGGATTGGTGGCATTCCCTACGGGATTGAGTTGCAGCGTACACCAATGACTTTTTCTCACCCCTGCATCTTTACTACAAGGGCGCACACACACCCAGTAGGTCTCTACCTCACCAGGCTTCTTCTGGCAAATCACGTCACCCACCTCGTAGTAGGGATCATCCCAAGGAGCGATATTGTCGCCCAAAGCCGAGGAAGTAACAAAGCGCAACTGCTCTAAATGAGGCAATTGCTGCACGCTGACGTCGAGCGTAGCGTAGCAATCGGGCTGACCCACCACAGTGAATTTAAGCGAACCGATGCCCTCCATGCTCCAAGTGTCGTTGGAAGCCGTGGCCGTCACGTTGGCCGAAATCATGCTACGATAGAGACGGTCGGCCTCCTCCACGCTGGAGGTGACCACGTAACGCACATGCTCATTGCCCTGGTCGGTCACTACGCCCAAGGTAGGTTCTACCACGTAGGACGACTGGTCCCAATTAGCGGGTAGCGAGTCCACCTCGGCCACCACACCGAGCAAACTCGACAAGGCCTGATACTTCTGGGCTTGAGCTAAAGTCATGACGTTTTCAGAATTGTTGCCCGCATCCTTTCCTTGACCATCGGTCATTTCGTTGTCGCTACACGAGACAAAGGCAGTCAGCGCCACCAAGATGGCTATCAATGTAAATTGGAAGGTGGTGTTTTTCATCTTTATCTTATCTTTTCTTAGGTAATTAAATTAGCATAAATAGATATCCTATGTGCAAATATAGCACTTTGTTTTCACACCGACAATGCCTCTAACAAAATTATTGTAACTTACTTATTTTCAGCTCCCTCTAAAACGTCCGACTAGTAGGCGGCTAAGAAAAACGATTAGGCAACTAGTTGAACACTATTAGGCGGGTAAGAAAAATTATTAGGCAACTAGCGAAGCGGACTCGTCAGGGGAAAAAAATTTGAATAAGTACCGCACTATTTCACGAAGTTTTTTTTGCATAATAGCTGATTTCAATACCCATTTTTTCCACATCACGAGGAGTCGCATTTTATAAACTCTGATTTCAAAAAAATATAAATGCGCATGTAAGCAATTTATCCCTTTTTGCCCCTACCATAAACTTTATAAGCCCTATTACTGTTGCTTGCACAAACTGCTTGTACCCACATTGATTATCAGCGCATTCAAAAGTGCAAGCAGCACCATTTTATAGTTACACAAGCATCTCAATAGCAAACTCTATGCCAAAAATCAAGCCTCATGAAAAAATATAAACTTTTGACCCCGAAACGAAGCATAAAAGCGGCTGATTAGAGCAGCGCAAGCGGATGCACTCTAGAAGCAGAGGAGTGCAAGCACAGTGCAAGCAAACACGAATGCTGCTTACACTCTTGAAACGCATGATTATCAACGCAGTGCAAGCAGTTTGTGCAAGCAACAGCAAATAGTGCAACTAAACTCTTAGGAGAAGAAGCCACCCCAAAATTGGGGGCGATGCGTCCCCGCATCGGCGCAAGTAGAAATGCTAACAAAAAAAAAGAAAAGCTGAGTCCACTCGGAAAAGTCTTTAGCACTTTTTAATCTATCATTTTGACAATCTAAACCATTGGGATGGTAGAGTATTGAGCTCACTGGGA
>CAVFOF010000095.1:0-8906 GCA_963623895.1 bacterium | reverse complement strand
CAAAGAAAAACGCTTCTTCTTTTTGTTTCTATGAATTATTCAGGTTAAAAGGTCTGCACAAACGATACGAGTTTGTCGTAGGTGGACTCCGTAGCTGGAACGAGAGGCAAACGCAAGATGTTTTGCATCTTCTTCTGCACTGCCAACAAGGTCTTCACACCTGCTGGATTACCATCAACCGAGAGCAACTTATAGGCTGCATTGAAACGGCGATGATAGCTCAAAGCTGAGGTAAAATCACCAGCTAAAGCGTGGTGAACCATCTCACCAAACTCGCGAGGATAGGCATTACCAATAACCGAGATAACGCCTTTTGCACCTAGCGTGAGCAGTTCGAAAGTGATGGCATCATCGCCACTCAGCACCTCAAAGCCCTCGGGAGCATTGTCGATGATATCCTGAATCTGCGTAATCTTACCCGAGGCTTCCTTTATAGCCACAACGTTCTCACACTCATTGGCAATACGCAAGGTGGTTGCCGCCTCCAAGTTCAAGCCCGTGCGGCCTGGCACGTTATAGAGTACCACGGGCAATGGGCTATGCTTGGCCACAGTGACGAAGTGTTGAAACAAGCCCTCTTGACTAGGCTTATTGTAGAAGGGCACCACGATAAGCACACCAGCAAAGTCGCTTAGGTCGGCCATCTCTAGGTAGCGTACCACATTAGCCGTGCAGTTGCCGCCAGCTCCTAACAAGAGGGGCACACGGTGGTTGTTCACCTGAACTACATGCTTCATCACGCGAGCCTTCTCCTCGTCGGAAAGGCAAGGCGTTTCGGCTGTAGTGCCTAGCACACACAAAAAGTCGATGCCGTTTGCTATTTGATCTTCTACGAGTTGGCCTAACTGATCATAGTTCACGCTGCCATCCTCATGAAAGGGGGTAACGAGAGCTATGCCCAAACCATTAAATGGATTTTCTCTTTTCATATATTAGAGGTATAAATGCTTGTTATAATCAAAATTGCATGTGCAAAGATACTTTATGACAATAAAATTGCAAAGTATCTGTCACGTTTTATTTACAAAAGATATGCAAAACCGAGATTATTTCTTCAAAATGTTAGTTATTGGTTTCATTCTTGTGCCATACTTATGGCGCAACTTCTCAAACAGAGCCATCGCCTCCTTGGCCGCTCCTTGACCCTTCCACGTGCTGGTATTGGTGAGCAACACCCAGCACTGGTTGCTATCTGGATAGCGAACCACCAAGGCACTGCTGCCCGAAAGCGTGCCCGTACGATTCCAAGGCTTACGCTTTGGGGTGAAGTTCCAACCTAACGAGAACTGATGATTGGGCATTTCTTTCGTCATTAACGCAACGCTCTCGGCAGAAAGAATGTCGGGATAATGGGCATCGCCGTCGATAGCCGAAATGAAATGACATAATTCGGTGGCTGAGGCACACCAAGCACCTGCACCTAGAAGTTGGGGAATATTGTTCTCACCATAGCACTTGGTGACCATCCGCCCGCTATTGTTGAACTCCTCAATGAGACCAGCCTCCTTGTGCATATAATACCTTACCTCATTCGGCCGTTTATCCTCATAATAGTTCCCCGCAATATGGAAATCGAAACATCCAGCTGGGCGCAACACCTGTTCCTGAATGTACTCTTCGTAGAGCTTATGCGTGAGCCGCTCTATCACCAACGATAGCAACCAATAGCCCACGTTGCAATACTTTTGCGAAGCCCCAGGAGTGTAACCTAAATGTTTCTGCAAAATAAAACGTAAAAGCGTGGAATTGTCGGGGACGGTGGTGAGATGATTTTGCATCATAAGGTAGCGCGTGGAAAACAAGGGGTCGCCCGCATAGCGAGTGAAGCCCGCTTGATGACGCAGCAGCTGCTCAATGGTGATATCGAAATAGCGTTTATCGCGAATGACTTGTGTGAGCGTTGTGTCGTTCAACACGCCGTTCGCTCCAAAAATATGATCGGTGAGTTTCAACCGTCCCGCTTCCACTAGCTTCATGATGCCCACGGCCGTGATGAGTTTCGACACAGAGGCTATGCGCATGATGTGGCTAGGCTGCATCGCCTGCTGCTTCTCGACCTCTGCCCATCCATAGCCTTTGGCATAAACCATCGTGTCATTGCGCGACACGGCAAGCTGCATGCCCTTTAGCTCCCAACGCTTCATGTAGCGTTCCATCAGGCTATCCAAGCCCGCCGTCTCTGGATAGGTGGATTGCTGATTGCTGACAGAATCGTTGAGGTGAGAAAAAGGGGCTTGCTTCAGCGAATCGGCCGATAAACCAGCCAACAAACCGCCCGACTGGCAACCCTTGATTGAGAAAAACAAAAGAGCTCCACCAATCACGATGAGCAGAAGAAGAGCCCCTAGCTTACGACGTAAGCTAGAGGATTTGGCAGCACGACCCGCCGAGTTTCTACGACTATTCATACACCGAATTATTTTCTGCCAACAAGGGCTATGCTCACACTAACAGTGAGGATCAACAAGAAAGAATAAAAAAGGAAGGGAATGATTTCTAACGAACTGATAGCGGCTAAACCACTGGCCATGAGCAACTGCGCTCCATAGGGAATGAGACCCTGGATGATACAAGAAAAGATGTCGAGCAGACTAGCCGTGCGCTTACTATCTATCCCATAGCGTTGACTGATGTCGCGGGCAATGGAGCCAACGGAAAGAATGGCCACCGTGTTGTTGGCCGTGCAGCAGTTGGTAAGCACGACCAAAGCCGAGATACAGCACTCTGCCCCCCGTTTGGAGTGGACACGCTTGGTCAACGCACGCACTAAGTAAGTCATTCCTCCGCCCTTGCGCACCACCGCTAAAAGGCCGCCTGCCATCATGGAGATGAGAATCAAGTTGCCCATCCCCGTAATGCCTTCAGTTACCGAGGCGAACCAACCTACTAGCGTGTAACTACCCTCGGCAATGCCGATAATGCCCGTAAGCAAAATGCCAAACAAAAGCACTATCAGCACGTTTATCCCCATAAAGGTCGTGATCAACACACCTATATAAGGTACGATGCGCAGCCAATGGAAGTGCTGCGGTCGTGCGATGGAAACAGCCTCACTATTTAAACCAATTACCACGTAAAGTAAAAAACACAATAAAGCAGCTGGAAGAACGATGCGGAAGTTCGTGCGAAACTTATCACACATGGAGCACCCTTGCGTGCGAGTGGCCGCTATGGTGGTGTCAGAAATAAAAGATAAATTGTCACCAAAAAAAGCACCTCCCACCACGGCTGCAACCATCAGTGCTGTGACATTACCCGTGCGAAGAGCCATTTCTGAGGCTATAGGCACAAGAGCTACAATAGTGCCTACCGACGTGCCAATGCAGATGGAAACAATACAAGAAGAGAGAAACAAACTTGCCAAAATCAAGGAACTAGGCAGGGCTTGCAAGGTAAGATCGACAGTGGCCGTGACAGCCCCCATCTGCTTGGCCGACGAGGCAAATGCTCCAGCCAAGATGAAAATCCACACCATAAGCAATAGGTCGCTATGACCAGCCCCTTGAGAGAAACATTGCACTCGCTCAGCCATGCTATAGCCACGCAACGTAGACAAAGCATAAACGCTTGTAAGGAGAAACACAAGGGTCATCGGCAGTTTTGAAAAATCGCCTATAACGCAGCTCATAGCCACCATGAGTGCCACTAATACAAGAAAAGGAGAGAGGGCTAACCACCCTTTACGACGCGGCTTTGACCGCCTAATGAGTAGAGATTCGCTTGTCATTTATCTGGTTTTTGAGTGCAAAGTTAAAAAAATATACGTACCTTTGCGCTTAGTTGGTTGCACAAAACAGGTACGCCCACCCACGTACTATAAAGGTGCACAAATAAAGCAAACCTATAATATTATGCTAAAGCAAATTGTAAATGGTCATATCCTCACCCCCAACGGTTGGTTAGAGAATGGCTCGGTTATCATTGATGGTAATAAAATCAAAGCAGTGGTAAACTGCGACTTAAAGATTGAGAACGCTGAAGTTATCAATGCAAAGGGATGCAGCATCGTACCTGGCGGCATTGAGATGCACGTGCATGGCGGCGGCGGACGCGACTTTATGGAAGGTACAGAAGAGGCCTTCCGTGTGGCTATCAAAGCCCACATGAAACATGGCACTACGGCCATCTACCCCACCCTCTCCTCCTCAACCATCCCCATGATTGAAGCCGCTTGCGAAACCTGCGACAAGCTGATGGCCAAGGAGAACAGTCCCGTATTGGGTTTGCACCTAGAAGGTCCCTACTTCAATCCCGCACAAGCAGGCGCACAAATCCCCGAATGGATTAAAGCACCCGTTGCTGAGGAATACATGCCCATCCTCGATAAGTATAAATGCCTTAAGCGATGGGACGAAGCTCCCGAACTTCCAGACTCAGTGGAGTTTATCACAGCCTGCCGTGAACACGGTGTGCTACCCTCCATCGCCCACACCCGTGCTCGCTATGAGGACGTAGTGGCTGGCCACAAGGCTGGAATGACTCATGCCACCCACTTCTACAACGCCATGCCCGTGGTCTACAAAAACCGCGAATTTAAAGTGCCTGGCACCGTGGAGAGCATCTTTGCTGAAGAAGACATGACAGTGGAAATGATTGCCGACGGCATCCACGTGCCTCCCGTCATGCTACGCATGATTTACCAAATTAAGGGTGTAGAGAAGACCGCACTGATTACTGACTCATTGGCTTGTGCAGCCACCGAGGACGATGCCGCTTTCGACCCACGCGTTATTTTGGAAGACGGCGTGTGCAAACTAGCCGACCGTTCAGCCTTGGCTGGATCGATAGCCACAATGGATCGCTTGATTCGCACTTGCGTGCAACAAGCCAACATCCCCTTGGCTGATGCCTGCCGCATGGCCAGCGAAACACCCGCCAAAATTATGGGCGTATACGACCGCAAGGGGTCACTCGAAGCGGGCAAGGATGCCGACCTTATGATGTTTGACAACGACTTGAAGCTCACCTACGTGATGCAAGCTGGCAACGAGGTGACCAACGAACTTTAAAGCCGCCTCAAGCCCAACCTATACCTATAATATATAGTGGTGGAAATCGAATGCTACAGAACGCTACTTGCGAATCAAAGCCTTCACTTTCCACCACTATTCAACTAAGTCAACCACTACGCAATGACGCAAACACAGCAAATACTAACGACACTCGGATTTGGAACGCTCACCCCCATGCAAGAGCAGACTCTATTAGCCACAAAAAAAACCGGAGGCGTGGTAGTGTTGTCACCCACGGGCTCGGGCAAAACACTGGCCTACCTATTGCCACTGACCGAGAGAGTGGACTCAAATCTGAATGCGGTGCAAGCTGTAGTGGTGGTGCCGACACGCGAATTGGCCTCACAGAGCGAGAGTGTGTTTAAAAGTCTAAAGACAGGCATACGATCCATGGCGCTGTATGGCGGACACTCCACAATGGAGGAACACCGACGCATTCGGGAAGTCGTACCTCAAGTGATTTTTGTAACCCCTGGCAGAATTAATGACCATGTAGCGAAAGGAAACGTCAACCTCGAAAGGGTGAACGTGGTGGTGCTAGATGAATTTGATAAATGTCTAGAGTTGGGATTTCAAGCTGAAATGGAGTGCTTGATGAGCCATCTAAAGAGCGTTCCCCATTTTTGGCTGCTTTCAGCCACCGATGCAGAAGAGATACCTCAGTTTATGGAGAAAATCTCGAAAAAGCATCAAAAGGTAAACTTTCTCGACAACCAAGAGAAGCTAAAAGAACGACTAGAAGTGCGCATCGTACACTCGGAAAGCAAAGACAAACTGCACACCTTGGGGCAACTACTCACCCTGCTAGAGGGGAAACCAGCTATCGTGTTTGTCGGCTTTCGCGAGAGTGTGGAACGGGTAGGAAAATGGCTTCAGCAACAACGCTTTGCCGCCGTAATGTACCACGGAGGCATGGAGCAAGACGTAAGAGAAAGGGCCTTATACAAATTTCGCTGTGGAGCTGCCAACGTGTTGGTCAGCACCGACCTAGCCGCACGTGGCCTTGACATCCCAGAGGTGAGAGTGGTGATCCATTACCACCTGCCACTGAAGGAGGAAGACTACACTCACCGCAACGGACGAACGGCTCGATGGGATGCAGAGGGACAGGCTTGCCTGCTACTTAGCCCCACAGAAGAAGTGCCACCCTACATAGTTCAACACAAGGATTGGGAGGTAAACCACGTGGCAAACTACAAGCCCACCACCCCGAAATACACGACCCTCTACATTGGCCGAGGAAAGAAAGATAAGCTCAGCAAGGGCGACGTGTTGGGTTTCCTATGCAAAAAGGGTGGCCTCAAGGCGGATGAAATCGGACACATCGACGTGGGAGCGCACCATGCCTATGCAGCCATAAGAAGCAACCAAGCGAAACAACTGCTGCAACAAATAGGCGGAGAGAAAATTAAAGGAATGAAAACCTTGATTGAAGTAATGCGACACTAAAACATGAACATCACTATTAATGAAGCCACCCTGCAACAAGCGGCACAGACCGACATGGACGCTTTCGTGGGGTGCATCGTAGAGGCAATAAAAAAAGAAGTGGGCGACCAACTGAATGCCGACAACATGCAGCAACTGAATGCTGAACAAATCACCTTGTGGGGCTATCTCACCCTACGCAACGAACTGATGGACGGCGGATTTATACAGCTCATCTACAACGGCTATGGTTCTTTCTTTTTCGACAACCCTTTCGCTAAAGCCATGCGATTATGGGGACTACACCCCCTCTCGAAGCTACTATACAAGGCAAAAAAACTATACGACCTACACAAGGCCGACCTCACAAAGGAACGCACCGATGAAGAGTTTATGGCCATGTTCGAACAATACCCCGAATTCGACGAACTTGACGATGAATTCGTGGAGAACGAGGAGGATTACACTGCCGCAGTAGCCTATTACGTAGACGAGAACATCAACCTCTTTGTTCAAGCAGTAAAATAAGCTTACCCTATGGGAAAAACGAAACTCATACCAACTTCGCACATCAACATCAAGAACAAACGAGCCGAACACGACTACCTAGTCATAGATAAGTACACCGCAGGAATCGTGCTTACTGGCACGGAAATCAAAAACATCCGCGCTGGCAAGGCAAGCCTCGTAGACGCCTTCTGCTACATCAACCGAGGAGAACTATGGATGAAAAACTCCTACGTGGCAGAGTACGACTTTGGCTCGTACAACAACCACTCCACCCGCCGCGACCGCAAACTGCTACTAAACAAAAAGGAGATACAGTCGCTACAGAACGACACGAAGTCGCCAGGCTTCACCATCGTGCCGCTTAGAATGTATATCACCGAAAAAGGATTGGCCAAGGTAGTCATCGGACTTTGCCGAGGTAAAAAGGAATATGACAAGCGCAACACACTGAAAGAAAAACAAGATAAACGTGAGATGGATCGCGCTTTTAAAAACAGATTATGAACAAGCAACTTTACGATGCGTCGTAAAGTTGTTTCTATTAAGAAGAACTATGCACTTATCCTTACACCGTCTACAATGCGCCTTCGCAACACTCATGCTACCCCTCTACCTCTACGCACAATCGGCCAACTACATCACGATAAAGGACGGACGATTCTACACGACATCGACTCAACAGTTCGGCCGACTTAAAGGCATAAACACATGGTATGCCCCACTCGTTGATACTAAAGACAAAAGCATTTGGCAACGAAAACAACTTCACTCAGAACTAGACTCTCTGAAAGCTCTTGGCACAAACACGCTCCACATTTTGGCTGGAGGAAGCGTTGAAGAGAAAGAGACGAAAAAAACAGAAGAGTCACCATCTGCCACACAAATCAAGCTACAACCATTAGTAACAGATAAAACCGCCTTGAAAGCACTCGACCATTGCCTTAGTGAACTACACAACAATGGGATGCGAGCCATCGTCAACTTGTCGCCCTACTGGGAGATGAGTGAGGAGTTCCAACTCACCTATCAAGTCTTCGTAAAAACACTACTCAAACAATACAGCCACAACGAAACTATTCTGGCTTGGCAACTATGTGACACACCTTATATAATAGACACTCCATCATACAACGCCTACACGCAATGGTGTGAAGACATAGCCAAACTCATCAAAGAAGCCGATCCCAACCACCTCATCTGCGCAAGCTACTCTCCCCTATCAAAAGACGCTTTAAAGGAATCTGACAATTTCCGTCGATTATCAAGCAAAATGTTTATCGATTTCTACGTAGTTAACCTGTCACCCTATAATCAGAATTGGGTTAATCGAGGAAACTTATTTGATGGGCTAGCCCATGTTTACCTTCTAACCGATGAATTGCTACAAAGCTACAACCGAGTGTTGCAACATAGCGGAAAGCCCTTTATCGTGCAAGCAACCTACCCACGAGACAATGGTTACACAAACGCAGCATCAACCACCTTTGCGAGAAACGAATATTTCACCTACCTTTCGTCCGTACTAAGCAATGTCGACACAAGCACAAATGCCCTGCAAGGAATCGTGTTCAACGGCTGGGAAGAAAACGCTCAAACAAGTAAAGAAAGCATTTTAGCAAACATTGACCTACCAATCGATCACCCCAAAGACAAAAAAGCACACTACTCCATCTTCGCCACCGACACGACCACTACCCAGCTAATCAAGCACATTTTTGCCCAATAATTCCCCTTTTTATGGGACAAAACAAAAAAAACGATGAAAAACGCATTTTTTTTGCCCAAAGTTTTGGTAGTTCCAATAAAAGCCGTACCTTTGCATCGCAATTGAGAAACAATGCTACAACAAACAACAAAGCGAAGCAAGAAAATAAAAACTTGACCGCCTAAGTTTAAGGTAAAAAGGAAGTTTGGGTGAGTGGCTGAAACCACCAGTTTGCTAAACTGACGTACGGG
>CAVFOF010000094.1:2282-9009 GCA_963623895.1 bacterium | reverse complement strand
ATTGGCGACGGCGATCATACCACCTTGTGCTGCATTCCCGAAGATGCCATGGGAAAACAACGCTTGCTGATTAAGGAAGAAGGCGTGTTGGCAGGCATGCGCATAGCCAAGGAAATTTTCCATCGTTTCGACCCCACACTGCAAATTGAGCAATTTATGAACGATGGTGACAGGGTGAAGCCAGGCGACGTGCCTATGATTGTCACTGGCAAGGTACGCTCGCTCTTGCAAACCGAACGGTTGATGCTCAACGTGATGCAGCGAATGAGCGGTATCGCTACGATGACAGCTAAGTATGTGGCTCGCCTAGAGGGTACTGGCACCCGCGTGCTCGACACCCGTAAAACCATCCCTGGCATGCGTATGCTCGAAAAAGAAGCAGTGAAAATTGGCGGCGGCTGCAACCATCGCATCGGACTATTCGACATGATTCTGCTAAAAGATAATCACGTGGACTTTGCGGGCGGCATTCCAGCAGCACTCGACCGTTGCGCGGCCTATCAGAAAGAAAAAGGACTGAATCTTAAGGTGGAGATAGAATGCCGTAGCTTTGAGGAAATCAAGGAAGTTATGGCTCACGGCGGAGCCGACCGCATCATGCTCGACAATTTCTCTGTGGAAGACACCCGCAAAGCTGTAGAACTCATCGAACACAAGTTTGAAACAGAGTCGAGTGGGGGAATAACCTACGACACGCTGCGTAACTATGCCGAGTGTGGCGTCGATTTTATCTCAGTAGGCGCACTGACCCATTCGGTAAAGGGGCTTGATATGTCGTTTAAAGCCTGCTAACTTTACCTATAATTATAAGGCACACAATAAAAACTTTCGTAAAACTATTAGGGGAATGAACTGAAATTGGTCTTATCACACTCCTAGCTCAACTCATTCCCCATTCCTTATCCATACTATGTCAATTTTCAATGCTCATCGTTTGGCAAAGTCGCTTTGCCTATGCACAGTCCTCTTTTTGAACAGCTACAATAGTGAGGCTTGCACCAGTTTCCTCGTGGGGAAAAAGGCCTCGAAGGACGGTTCTGCTTTCATCACCTACAACCAAGACGACTACGGAATGTTTGGCCGACTTCATTACCTTCCCGCTGCCAGACACGCCGCAGGCACGATGCGCAAGATTTTTGACGGCGACACCAATCATTACCTCGGCTCCATCCCCGAAGCAGCACAGACCTATGCCGTGATGGGGTACATCAACGAACACCAAGTGGGCATCACCGAAACCACCTTTGGCGGACGAGAGGAACTTGTAGATACGGCTGGCATCATCGACTATGTGAGCCTGATGACCATAGCTTTGCAACGTTCGAAAACCGCCCGTGAAGCTATCCAAGTGATGACAACCTTAGTGCAGCAGTATGGCTATGCATCAGAGGGCGAAAGTTTTTCCATCGCCGACCCCAATGAGGTATGGATTCTCGAGATGATAGGCAAGGGTTCAGCGGAAAAAGGAACGGTGTGGGTGGCTGTGCGCATCCCTGATGACTGCATCGCCTGTCATGCCAACCAAAGCCGCATTCACCAATTCGACCGCAGCGACAAGAAGAACGTGATGTACTCGAAAGACGTGATAAACTTTGCCCGAAAGAAGGGTTATTTCAAGGGTAAAGACGCCGTCTTCTCCTTCGCCGATGCCTATTCTCCCGCCGATTTTAGTGCCATCCGCTTCTGCGAAACCCGCGTGTGGAGTTTCTACAACAAGTGGGTGGAGGGTATGGACAAATACCTTGATGCCGTAGACGGGAAGCACATCGGCCAAGCAACCCCCATGCCACTCTACTTCGTGCCAAAGCAGAAACTATCATTGCAAGACGTGATGAACTCCATGCGCGACCACTACGAGGGCACGCCCTTCGACGTGACCACTGATGCGGGTACAGGCATGTATGGAGCACCTTACAGGCCCACCCCTCTAGTGTGGGAACACAAGGGAAAAAAATATTTTAACGAACGTCCTATTTCCACTCAACAAACGGCAGGCACCTATGTCATTCAGCTTCGCAACTACCTGCCTAACGCCGTGGGCGGCGTGTTATGGTTTGGTAATGATGAACCTAACATGGTAGCCTACACCCCTGTGTACTGCTCGGCAACCAAAGCTCCCGAATGCTACAACCCAGCGGATGCTAACGACGTGACTTTCTCTTGGAATTCTGCCTTTTGGGTAGAGAACTGGGTGTCGAACATGACCTACCCTCGCTATAGTCAACTATTCCCTAGCGTGGAGAAGGTGCGCAATGAACTAGAGGCTCGCTTCCTTTCCCAACAAGAGTACACAGAAAAGAAGGCTGCGGCCTTGCTGAAGGAAGACCCCGCCCGAGCTATCAGCTATCTAACGGACTACTCTGCCAATTGCGCTCAGCAGGTGTTGGAACGTTGGAAAAAACTTGGAGAATACCTGATTGTGAAGTACAACGACCAAGCCGTAAAACCTGAAAAAGAGGGCAAATTCTTGCTGACCCCAGATGGCTTAGGGCAACGTGTGGAGCGCCCTGGATACCCCGAAAAGTATAAAGAAGTACTCATTGAAAATACGGGAACAAAATATTTGATACCCGAAATAAACAAGTAGGCAATCGCTGATTGCCCGACGCTCATTAAAGTTGATAAACAATGCCAGATAAACCACAATATAAACCATACGCTGACAAGCAGACCAAACAAATCGACAACTTTGGTCACCTACAGCCGCAAGCTGTGGAGCTCGAGCAGGTGGTGCTTGGTGCGCTGATGATAGAGGGCGATGCCTACTTTCAAGTGAGCGAAATACTACGTCCCGAAAGTTTCTACGACCACCGGCATCAACTCATCTATGAAACCATTCGCCGACTTAACCTTGAAGAAAAGCCCGTTGACATCCTCACCGTCACCGAGGCATTGCGAAGCAAGAACCAACTCGAGGAGGTGGGTGGACCATTCTATATAGCCGAGTTGAGTGGTATGGTGGCTTCGTCTGCACACATCGAGTATCATGCTCGCATCATCGCACAGAAGGCCACGGCACGTGCCCTCATCTCCTACACAAGTAACATCGAGAGTAAAGCTTTCGACGCAATCACCGATATCGACGAACTGATGCAAGAGGCTGAAGGAAAACTCTTCGAACTCTCGCAGACCAACATGAAGAAGGACTACACGCAGATTGACCCTGTGATAAAAGAGGCCTACGAAATGTTGCAAATTGCCGCAGCTAGAACCGATGGCATGAGCGGCATTCCCTCGGGATTTCACGCGCTAGACAAGATGACCTCGGGCTGGCAAAACTCCGATCTCGTGATTTTGGCGGCACGCCCAGCTATGGGTAAAACAGCTTTTGCCCTGAGTATGGCAAAGAATATCGCCGTCGATAGCAAGGTGCCCGTTGCTCTTTTCTCGCTTGAAATGTCGAACGTTCAGCTTGTGAACCGTCTGATAGTCAACGTTTGTGAGGTCAAGGGCGAGTCGCTCAAGAGCGGTCAACTAAAACCTTATGAATGGAATCAGCTAGACTCTCGCATTAAAGAACTAGTAGGTGCACCACTCTACGTGGACGACACCCCATCGCTTTCTGTGTTCGAGCTGCGAACGAAGGCCCGTCGTTTGGTGCGTGAGCATGGAGTAAAGGTCATCATGATCGACTACCTACAGCTTATGAATGCCTCGGGCATGAGCTTCGGAAGTCGCCAGGAAGAGGTCTCCACCATCTCTCGTTCGCTAAAAGGATTGGCTAAGGAGTTGAATATTCCTATTCTAGCTCTATCCCAGTTGAATCGTGGTGTGGAAAGTCGCGAAGGCTCAGACAAACGCCCTCAACTTTCTGACCTTCGCGAGTCGGGAGCCATTGAGCAGGATGCCGATATGGTGCTATTCATTCACCGTCCAGAGTACTATAAAATATTCCAAGACGAGGCTGGTCACGATTTGCGTGGAAAGGCGGAAATCATCATTGCCAAGCACCGTAATGGTGCGGTGGGGAACATTCTTCTCACCTTTAGAGGCGAGTATGCACGCTTCCAAAACCCCGAGGACAACACGGTGTCATCCTCCATTTCGTCTAGTGCAAACACGCCCAATCCCGAAGCCAAGGCAACCCTGCCATCCGCCCCACCCATGGCCGATTTCAGTGAGATAAATTTTCCACCTCTGCCCGACCCAAACCCCTTCCCACCTAGTGAAAACCAAACGCCGTTTTAAGTTTGGCGAGACCAATCGTATAGGTTAGATTTCTCGGACGATGCTAAATAATCGTGTGCAATATTTAGCATCGTCCCCTATTATTTATATGTAGGCCGATAAAAAATCGAAGAGTTATTTGCATAGCTAGTATTATTTTTGCAAATTTGCCACAAAATAACTACGTTAACAACCTTGTGCATAACCGTACGATGCTCTCACTCGTTGCCTCATTAAGGGTTTTCATCCTAACAAGCACTCAGCGCAACATTTTGAGGCGGAACGTCGCACTAACCATAGTTAAATCTCAACACTAACAATACAACTTTCTATGAAAAAAAACAAACTCATGGTTTCCTTACTAGCAGTAGGAATGCTTGCCACGTTGCCAGCTACGGCCGAAGATGTGGTGAAAATTACTACTAGTAAGCAGGCTGGCGAGACCCTAACGCTGCAGATTAATCAATCGGCTAGCGTTACCGTAGATTGGGGAGACGGAACAAATGTAGACGTCGCTTCAACTAGCGATAACTTGCTCACCATTACAGGCGAGGTAAAGGGAAAAGAAATCACTTTACACACCATAGGTAAACTGACCACATTGGTGTGCGCAGGACAGGAAGTGACCGCACTAGACCTTAGTGGGGCAACCAATCTGCTCTCCCTCTATTGCCAAAACAATAGCTTGTCTACCTTGTCCGTTACAAACTGCACCAAACTGCTCGACCTCAATTGCTCAAACAATGGACTTACGCAGCTTGATGCAACGGCTAGCAAGAATGGCAAACTGCAAACCTTAAATGCTGCAAACAACCAACTAAGCAGCGTTGATGCGCTCAAGGGCTCGGCTCTTAATTATGTCGATGTAAGCAACAATGAGTTTACAACGTTAAACCTCACCAGTAGCAGTGATATCGACGTGCTGAAGTGTAATGACAATAATATTAAGTCAATGTTCGCAGGCACCTCACCCTATAGCGTTGTAGCTTGTGGAGGTAACGGCTTAACTAGTTTGGTTCTGTCAAATACAAGCAATTTGACTCAGTTGTTCGCCGAAGGTAATAGCCTAAGCTCATTGAACCTCAACACGGCAAGCAACCTAACTTACTTGGCTGTAGAGAACAACAAACTTACCTCAATCAAATATCCTCAAGGTAAGGTTCTACGCAACATTACTTGCGAGAATAACAACTTGTCGCTTGCCACGTTGCCCTCACGCTCTTACGTGAACAACATTGTCTATGCTCCCCAGAATTCGCCAGCAATAGACATCGCTTCCTTAATGCAATACCAGTCAGTCAATCGAGAGAAACACTACTATCTGCTTTGCACTACGAGCTCGTCACAGTCGAAGGCTTCTCCCTATGCATTGGACGTAACCAACTTGATGTTGGACTACGAGGGCGTAAAGGCAAACACCTACACAGTGATGAAGGTGACAGACGAAAATCCTGAGGGCGAAGAGGTAAGCAGTAGTGAACTTTACAACACGCGTAAAAACGGCTTGATTAGTTTTAAATCGCCAGTTAGCGAAGTTTTTGTTCAGTTTACTAGTGACAACTACCCCGAAATCGTTCAAACCACAACTCCTCATTTTGTAGTAGTGAATAGCGTGGGGGACATTACCGCTATAAACAATGCGACTATTGGCACTAATAGCTTAGAAATAACTGCAAACAATGGCACACTAACTCTCACCTCAGGCGAGGCAAAGGCTGTTAAGGTATACAATGCTAACGGCCAACAAGTGTGGATTGGCATTGTGGATGGAATGCAAAGCGTGAAACTCACTAAGGGCGTTTACGTGGTTAATGGTCAGAAGGTCGTGCTCTAAACAAGAACGTCTTACAATCATTCGCTCAACTAAAATTTGAAACAACAACAATGAATAATATAAAGCAACTACTATCTTGTGCCACATTAGCCTTGGCTGGAAGCTATTTCCAACCCATAATGGCACAAAAGCTTTCGAGCAATGCTTTCCCTGTGATTGTGGCTCCACACTCGCAAGTGGTAAGCTACTTGGAACGCACACTATGCTATGATATCACAGCCAACGTGGACTACACCGTTACCTCTGATGCGGATTGGATATCAGTGAGAAAAAGTGACGATGGCACTGTATACGTTCACTTGCAGAGCAATAAAGGAGCAGTAGCAAGAACAGGTAAAGTGACTTTCACTAGCGAATCTAGTGACATTGAAGAGGTGCTCACCATTGAGCAAGGAAAGAATCAGAGCGTGGACGAAATCCCATCTGATATCAATCAAAAACCATCGAACGCAACGGCTAATACGGCCGAGAACGGCCACGATATCACCCTGACATACGATGAGAAGAACTCCACCATTTGGCACTCTCAGTACTCAGGCTCAAAGTTTAACGTTTCTAGTGGTAATCCCGCTATCCTTACCTATAACTTCACCGACGTAGACCATATTGACTATATTAACTACGTTCCCCGACAAGATGGCACTACCAATGGTAACTTCCAAGAGGTGGAGATTTATGCTAAGTGTGGCACGGAGACATCCTATAAGCTTATCACCACGGTGAACC
>CAVFOF010000094.1:0-2272 GCA_963623895.1 bacterium | reverse complement strand
GAACCTTAATGGCTCATCGACCGCATCCAAAATCACTCTTGGTGAAAATGGTCTGGACACCCCCAAATCTATCCAGTTTAAAGTCCTTTCTGCTACAGGCGGATGGGCTAGCTGTGCAGAAATGGAATTTATGTGCATCAACCCCGAGAGCGGTAAGGAAGACTACTCCGCAGTCTTCACTGATGGCACCTACTCTGCGCTTAAAGAAGGAGTAACTGAAAAGGATATCGATGCCCTTAACGTTGAGTTCTATCACGATTTAGCAAAGGGACTTCTTGATGGTTCATATTCTACAGACTATCGTGTAGGTAAATACAATGCCAAATTGTCTTACTACACCCAAAGTGACATTTGGAGTGCCCCTGGCAAATACTACGATCAAATGCAGGGTACTACGGGTATCAGCATTAGCAAGGGTAAACAGGTAATTGCTGTTACGGGTCTGCCTGATGGCGGTTTTGTGCCTATGAAGGTTGTAGCTTGGTATGTGGGAAAAGATGGCGGCAACTTTGATGGCGGAAACCCATACACCACACAATACACTCTTCACAATGGCTTAAATACCATCAACTACGACTATGATTACGATGGCTTAGCCTACATCTGCTACTATGCTGACGCTAATCCCGAATTGCAGCCCGAGTTAACAGTCCATTTCATTAATGGCGCAGTGAATGGTTACCTCTCTCCCGATAAGACAAACGAGGAAATGTATGAACTGACGGGAAATGCTGTAAACGTCTGCATGGATGTCGTTGGTAAGAAAGTTCACTCCGTGTGGACATCTGATGGTCTTCACAAGTATTGTAAAGCCTCAGACGGCACGAGTTTTGGTTATCGCCAATATATGAACGTGCTCGACTCCCTCGTTGACTGGGAACACTACCTGCTCGGTTTCAAGAAGTATAACAGTGAACCCGACAACCGCACCTTCGCCTATACAAACTACACTTACTACATGTTCCAAGGCGGTCTAGGCGTGTCGTTCCATCACAATCAAGAAAGACGTGTATTGAACTGCAAAACGCTCATGTACAGTGATGATGATGCAGTGTGGGGTCTCTCTCACGAATGGGGACACCAACACCAGATGCACCCCTACTTCTGCTGGGCTGGTATGAGCGAGGTGACCAACAACATGAACTCATACTACAACATTATGAAGATGGGTTATCACAGTTCTGATAAAATTAACAACTGGGTACCTGCTCGTAAACACTTCATTAAAGCCGACTACACTGATATCACTCCAGGTAAGGGCTCTGTAGGCACAGAAATGCAGCGTTATAGCAGTATGCGTCACAACGCTTATGTGAATCGTTCGTTGAATAACAACGCAGCCTTGCGTGCTTATCTAGAAGAAATGAAGGACTCGCTCGTGCAGTACTACACTAAAGTTCCTGAGCGTGCACTCGCCATCAGCGAAGTGGGCGTAGGTGAAACTCTTTGCCCCTTCATCATGCTCTACAACTACTTTACTACTCACGGTCATCCCGACTTCGCTCCCGACTGGTATGAAGCTCTTCGTCAGAATGACAACGAGAATGGTTCGACCATTGAGAAGCAGGATGGAATAGACAAGTATGAATTGCTCGCCACTACTCAGAATGGTAACAAGAACGGAGCATACAAAAAACTCGCTTCCTTGTTTCCCAAGAGTTGCTGGGTAACCAAGCAATATG
Organism: bacterium; assembly: GCA_963623895.1. Taxonomy (GTDB): domain Bacteria; phylum Bacteroidota; class Bacteroidia; order Bacteroidales; family Bacteroidaceae; genus Alloprevotella. The sequence continues at coordinate 590 of CAVFOF010000094.1, read as the reverse complement.
TGAATGCATCAAGCAGCCAGTGGGAGAACTCCGTGCCTTACGTACTCAACTACATCCGCAAGGTGTCACGTCTTTCAGGCTATAATCTCTTCCCCTATTTTGAGCGTTGGGGATTCCTCCGTCAGGTCGGTCTTTACATCGGCGACTATGGTAATAAGTGGATGATTTGCACCCCCGAAATGTACAACGAGTTCAAGTCTGACATGGATCAATTGGTCAGCGATGGTGTGCTTAAGGAAATGCCCGATGGCATGGTCGAAGAGATTTCTAATGGTAAAGACTTGCACGACTCTGGCTACCTTGACTTTGGTACTACTCCTACGATACCCAACTAATGTTAGCACCCTATTAAAGGTATAACAATTATTTATTAATGAGGCTTAATCTATTATAAGGATTAGGCCTCATTGAACATTCAATACCTTGCTGGTTCAGAATAAATAAGATTGTTTCTGTTCATATGTTATCAAAATTGTAGAAGCATGTGGTTTGACCGCTCATAGTGTCAGGCCATAGTGAGGATAACGTTTGTAACTGACAACGCTGAGACGTTGCAAAAAAACCAACTTTAATGTAAAAAAATGCTAGGA
>CAVFOF010000093.1:0-9073 GCA_963623895.1 bacterium | reverse complement strand
TTCCACCATAGGAAATCATGCGCACGGGTATCTTAGATAGAGCCTCTGTAACGAGCGTTTCGAAACCAACATTGCCCCATCGAAGGTCGCCTACGACGCAGATGATACACATGTTATCTTCGATACTCACTGTGCCGAATTTCTTCAGTTCTTCCACAATGTTAGCGAGGTGTGAATTGTTGTCGATTGTCAAGGTAACCCCCACTTCGCTGGTTGTTACCATGTCGATAGGAGTGTGGTTTACCTCAAATGTTTCAAACAATTTATGAAGGAATCCTGTGGCCAACAGCATGCGTGAAGAAACGATTTTGATGGCTGTGATGTTGTCCTTTGCTGCTACAGCCTTTATTGTACCTTCCTGCATTTGCTCGTTGATGATGGTGCCAGGAGCTGAGGGATCCATCGTGTTGAGCAATCTTACGGGAACGCTAGCATAGTGTGCTGGCTGGATGCAAGTGGGATGCAGAATTTTAGCACCGAAATAGGCCAACTCAGCCGCTTCTTCAAAGTTGAGTTGACGTACGGGGGTGGTGTTTGGCACGAATCGAGGGTCGTTGTTGTGCATACCATCGATGTCCGTCCAGATTTGTATTTCTTCGGTGCGTAGCACGGCACCGATTAGGCAGGCTGTATAGTCGGAACCGCCGCGCTGCAAGTTGTCGACCTTTCCATCGTGGTTTCTGCAAATGAAGCCTTGAGTGATGTATAGGTCGTAGTCGGGGTTTTTGTCGATGATGTTTCTGATATGTTCTTTAATGTAGAGCATGTCGGGTTCATCTTTCTCGTCGGTGCGCATGAAGTCGAGCGCAGAGATGAGCATCACTCGTACGCCTTGCTCCTTCAGGTAGTTCGTCACCATGTTGGTGCTCATCAGTTCACCTTGTGCAAGGATCTCCTTCTCTAGCTCTGTGGAATACTCCATAGAGGTGAGGTCGTGTAGGTGCATGAAGATTTCGAGTAGCAGGTAGTTTGTCTTCTCAACGTTCTCCGACTTATCGTATAGTTGGCTAGTGTGTTGGCGGTAGAGTGTGCGTAGTTTGTTGATTACGTTGCTCGCTGCTTCGGGGTTGCGCTTCTTAATATAGTCTGCAATTTCTACCAAAGAGTTGGTCGTACCCGACATGGCTGATAGCACTACGATTTTCTTTTCGCCATCGGTAATGAGCTGACTTACTTCTTTCATTCTTTGGGGAGTGCCCACGGATGTTCCGCCAAATTTAAGTATTTTCATAATAGAGTGTGGATTGTTGTGAGGGGTGATGTAAAATAGTTTCGTTAGTTGTTATTCGCTGATTTCCATGGTCGTGCAGTATTGCTCTGTTACTTCGTTTATGTGGTCGTTGCCACAGCGGTAGACGATTCCTGGATACTCGGATATTAGGCTAAGATTATGGGTGACCATAACCACGGCACTTCCTTGTTCGCACACGGCCTTAAGGATATTCATTATTTGTCTGCTTGTGTCGAGGTCAAGGTTTCCGATGGGCTCGTCAGCCAACACCACTTTCGGGTTATTGAGTAGGGCGCGCGCTATGCACACACGTTGTTGTTCGCCTCCCGATAGCTCATGGGGAAAGTGGAAACGCTTTTCGTAGAGCCCGACCAAGTCGAGCACCTCTTTAATGCGTTGCGGACGTTGCTTCTTTTTCCAGTCGGTGGCTTTCAGTACAAAGTCAAGGTTTTGCTCCACGGTCAGTTCGTGTAGAAAATGGAAATCTTGGAACACGATGCCTAGTTGCCTACGCAGTAAGGGAATCTGCTTTGTTTTTAGTTTGCTTAGGTCGTAGCCAAGTACTTCACCGCTACCTAGGGATATGGGTAGTTCTCCATAGAGCGATTTTAGCAGGGAACTTTTTCCGCTTCCAACCTTGCCCACGATGTAGATGAAGTCGTTGTTGTCAACACGGAAGTTAATGCCTGAAAGTATGGGGTGGTCGTGGTGTTGCAGAACGACATCGTTGAGTTGTATCAACATAAGGTGATGTAATGTGTGAGGATGAATGGTTAAGGTGTTGAATGGTGCTTCCTTGGCATGTGATGTGTGGGGGAGGGTGGGGAGGCTAGTCGAGTTTTAACACGGCTAGGAAGGCCTTTTGTGGTACTTGCACGTTGCCAATCTCCTTCATGCGCTTTTTCCCTCGTTTCTGCTTTTCGAGTAGCTTTCGCTTACGGCTGATGTCACCTCCGTAACATTTGGCGGTAACGTCTTTTCTCACCTGTTTCACGGTTTCTCGAGCGATGATTTTAGCTCCGATAGCGGCCTGTATGGCAATGTCGAATTGTTGACGTGGGAGGAGTTCCTTTAGCTTTTCACACATTCTTCGGCCGAAATAGACCGAGTTGTCTACGTGGGTAAGCGTGGAGAGAGCGTCAACGGGTTCACCGTTAAGCAGAATGTCCAATTTTACAAGTTTAGAGGGGCGGAAACCAATGGCATGATAGTCGAAGGAGGCATAGCCCTTCGATATGCTCTTAAGTTTGTCGTAGAAGTCGATTACGATTTCTGCCAGTGGCATGTCGTAGTAAAGTTCCACGCGGTCGCCCGACACGTACTCCTGCTTCACGAGCTCACCCCGTTTGCCCAAACAAAGGCTCATGATGTTGCCGATGTAGTCGGTGCGCGTGATAATAGAAGCTCGGATATAAGGTTCTTCGATGTGGTCGATTTCCGTTTGGTCGGGCATTCCTGCGGGGTTGTGCACTTCCTTCATCTCTCCGTGATTGTCGAAGATGTGATAGCTTACGTTGGGCACGGTGGTGATAACGTTCATGTTGAACTCCCTATCCAATCGTTCTTGCACGATTTCCATGTGCAGAAGGCCTAGGAATCCGCATCGGAAGCCAAAGCCCAATGCCACTGATGACTCTGGTTGGAAGGTGAGTGAGGCATCGTTGAGTTGCAGTTTTTCGAGGCTGGCACGGAGTTGCTCAAAATCCTCCGTCTCTATGGGATAAAGTCCTGCAAACACCATGGGTTTCACCTCTTCGAAACCTTCGATGGCTTTTTCGCAGGGATTAGCCACGGTGGTAATCGTGTCGCCCACTTTTACCTCCGTTGCGGTTTTGATGCCGCTGACGATATAGCCTACGTCGCCGCAGTGAAGCTCTTTTCGGGGTGATAACTCCATCTTTAGCACGCCCACTTCGTCGGCATGATAGCTTTTCAGCGTATTGACGAAGATTACGTCCTCGTCCTTATGTATGGAGCCGTTCACAATTTTGAAGTAGGCGATGATGCCACGGAAGGGGTTGAACACGGAGTCGAAGATGAGTGCTTGTAGTGGAGCGTTTTCGTCGCCCACTGGGGCTGGTATGCGTTCAATCACTGCTTTTAGGATGTCTTCCACTCCCTCGCCAGTCTTTCCCGAGGCTCGAAGAATGTTTTCCCTTTTGCATCCGAGCAGGTCGATAATCTCGTCCTCCACCTCCTCGGGCATGGAGTTGGCCATGTCACACTTACTCAGCACGGGTATGATTTCCAAGTCGTGTTCAATGGCCATGTATAGGTTTGAGATGGTTTGTGCTTGCACGCCTTGGGTGGAGTCCACTAGCAGCAAACAGCCCTCACAGGCGGCGATGCTTCTTGACACCTCATAGGCAAAGTCGACGTGCCCTGGGGTGTCAATGAGGTTCAGCCGATAGGTTTCGCCCTCGTAGTTGTACTCCATTTGTATAGCGTGGCTCTTGATGGTGATGCCTCGCTCTCGTTCAAGATCCATGTCGTCGAGCATCTGCCCTTCGGTCACCTTTACGGTCTGCGTTTTTTCGAGTAAGCGGTCGGCTAGGGTGCTTTTTCCATGGTCAATGTGTGCAATGATGCAGAAGTTACGTATGTGGTTCACCTGTTGTATCTAATTTGATGTTTCTGAGGGCAAAGTTACTAAAAATTAAACGCATCTTCAAAGGCCACTGCTTTTTTCAAGTCCTTTTCGCTGAGCAGCACGTCGTTGCCCTGTATCGGCCATTCAATGCCGATGGTGGGGTCGTTGTAGGCAATGGAGCACTCAGCTTCGGGAGCGTAGCAGTTGTCGACCTTGTAGGTAAACACTGCGGTGTCGCTAATCACCTGAAAACCGTGTGCGAACCCGCGTGGTATGAACAGTTGACGTTTGTTTTCAGCCGATAGCTCTACCATCACATATTTACCGAAGGTGGGTGAGTCATGTCGAAGGTCGACAGCTACGTCCACCACGGTGCCTTGCAGCACTCTGACGAGTTTTGCCTGTGAAGCATTGCCCTTTTGGAAGTGGAGACCGCGTAGTACGCCTCGCGATGACAGCGACTGGTTGTCTTGCACGAAGTGTACCTCGTGTCCGATGGCTTTGTTTAAGTCCTCTTCGCGCCAGGTTTCCATAAAGTAGCCTCTAGCGTCCTCAAAAATGCGTGGTTCAAGAATCCAAACGTCGGGTATTCCAGTTTTGATATAATTCATTGTTGGGAGTTATGTCAATCTATGTGTTAATATTATTATATAATGTGTACTTTCCCCTCTTCGATGCTCGCTGTGAAGCTCGTTTGTTGCTCATGCTCCATAATGAAGTCGCAGAGTGCGTCCTCCAAATGGTGCTGAATGGAACGTTTCAGCGAGCGTGCTCCATATTGTGCGTTGAAGCCTTTGTCAACAAGGTAGGGCAGCACATCGTCGGTGAGTTGCAAGGTGTAACCTTGCTTCTGCATTTCCTCTTTCAGCTTGTTGATTTCAATTGAGGCAATGAGTGAAGCATCTTCTTTTTTCAGCGAGTTGAACACGATGATGTTGTCAAGTCGGTTAAGGAATTCAGGGGCGAACTGTTTGCTTAGTGCCTTCTGAATGATCGACTCGGTCATCTCCTTCGTAAGTTGGTTGGTGATGCGTTCAAATCCGAGTCCGTTGCCAAACTCCTTTAGCTGCCGTGTGCCGCTATTAGAGGTGAGAATGATGATGGCGTTTCTAAAGTCAACTGTTACGCCGTTGCCGTCGGTCATTCTTCCTTCATCCATCACTTGCAGTAAGGTGTTGAACACGTCGGGGTGTGCTTTTTCTATTTCATCGAGCAATATGACGGAGTAGGGGTGACGTCTTACCTTCTCAGTGAGTTGACCGCCCTCCTCGTAGCCCACGTATCCCGGAGGAGCTCCCACGAGTCGGCTTACGCTATACTTTTCGCCATATTCGCTCATGTCGATTCGGATGAGTGAATCCTTCGTGCCAAACATCCATTCGGCTAAGCACTTTACGAGGTGAGTTTTGCCCACGCCCGTTGGTCCTACGAAGAGGAAAATGCCGATGGGGTGGTCGTTCCCTTTCAGTCCGAGTCGGTTGCGAGTGATAGCTCTCGTGATTTTTTCAATGGCTTCATTTTGAGCAATGACCTTTTGCTCGAGAGTCCGTCGCATGTCCTTCAAGCGTTTGTTTTCGTCACTTGCAATGCGGGTGGCTGGCACACCGCTCATCATGCTCACGACCTGTGCCACCACGGTGCTGTCTACTTGGACTGGATGCTCATTTTGCTGAGCTTTCCATTGGTTTGTGAGATATTCTAGTTCAATGGTGAGTGTTTGCACCTCGTCGCGGAGGTTGGCGGCTCGCTCGTAGTCCTGTTCCTGTGCGGCTTGCAGTTTGTCTTGCCTCTTCTGATTGATTTCTTTTTGTTTCTTTTCGATATAGTCGGGAGTTCCCATTGAGGAAAGGTGAACGCGCGCTCCAACTTCATCGAGTGCGTCAATTGCCTTGTCGGGCAGCGCACGATCGGTGATGTAGCGGTTGGTAAGTTCTACGCAGGCTTTCAGTGCCTCCTCGGTGTAGGTGACGTTGTGATGCTGTTCGTAGCGTTTTCTCAAGTTGTGCAAGATGGTGAGCGTATCATCGATGGAAGTAGGCTCCATCAGTATTTTTTGGAAACGTCGTTCAAGTGCTCCATCCTTTTCAATCGATTTCTTAAATTCGCCCACCGTGGTAGCTCCGATACATTGCACTTCGCCTCTTGCCAGTGTGGGCTTAAGTATGTTGGCTGCGTCAAGACTGCCTGGGGCAGACCCTGCGCCTATTATCGTATGTATCTCGTCGATGAAGAGTATGACTTCGGGATGTGCCTTAAGTTCCTTTATTAATCGTCGCAATCGTTCTTCAAACTGTCCGCGGTATTGAGTGCCAGCAACAATGGTGGCCATGTCGAGTGCCACTATGCGTTTGTTGAGCAGCGTTTGAGGCACTTGATGGTGAGCTATACGTTCGGCAAGCCCCTCCACAATGGCACTTTTTCCTACTCCAGGCTCGCCAATGATGATGGGGTTGTTCTTCTTTCTGCGACACAATATCTGAGTAATGCGTTGTATTTCGGCATTCCTTCCCACTACGGGGTCGAGCCCGCCCTTTAGGGCTATGTTGGTAAGGTCTGTGCCAAAATTGTCGAGCATAGGAGTTTCGTTGTCGTCAGCATCTTTCAACTTTCCCATCTGCTTGTTGTCAAATCCTTTTCCCCTTGCGCTGCTATCGTTAGGTTCGGGAAGGTCGTCCTCACCAGGGAACGAGAAGTCGTCATTGATTTCGAGATTCTTGATTGCCTTGCACATCTTTTTATACGTTACCTCGTAATTGTTTAGTAATGTTTTTGCTTCGTTGTGTGGATGTTTTAGCAGGGTGAGTAGCAGATAGTATGCTACGTTATTAAGAGGATCTTTAATCTTTATTTGTTCGTTTAAGTAACTTAGAATGTCAAGGAATTCAGCGTTGCATTCTTCGTCTCCACCATTGCGCAATTCAACGTGTTCATTGTTAGTCTTTTCCAGTAAGATGAAATCTACCTCATCTGAGATTTGTGTCCACTCAACCTCGATTCTTTCAAATAGGCATTGCACGCATCTTTCAAATAGCAATACCCTTAGCAGGCAAAGCGTATTTACTTTTGACAAATGAAAACTATCTTTTATAATTTGTGCACGGAGTAATACGCTGTGTGAATCGAATAGGGCAAAATTTGTCATAGGTCAAGTTCTATTGTGCTTACATCTCAAGGGAGATAAACTTGAGTGTAAGTTGGAATACATTATAAGTGTTTGTTTAGTCCAGATTAGCTTGATTGGATAGTAATTAGAGCCTTCTCAGGCGGATTATCTCCTTTTAAACGGCAAATATAGCATAAAAGCAACGATAATAAGCAATAATCGAAGAAGTTTTACGTTAATTATGTAAGATAATGGAAAAAAGGCTCAAAAAAGTTTCTTCAGATGGATAAATTATCGCAGATTTCCCTTTTCGGGTGTCATTGATGAAAGTTGTACAAAGAGTAACCAAAAGGCCTTTAACATAAGGTGACAGACTGGCTGCATGGCGTAGCAGTCCTCATTGGCTCACTTTTTTGTGTTGACAAACGAAGGTTAAGGGTAATGTGTAATGATTGTTAATTATGTACCGAATTTTTCGACAAAATGAGGAAGCATTTCTAGCTCTTATTTGTCCGCTATATCTCGCTATTTTTCATCGTCATTTCATCGTTTAACTGAATGAATGGTGTAAAACTACTAACGAGTGCCTTTTTGGGGACACATGCATAACCCTGTGTCCGAGGTCTAACCAAATAAGCTGCTCAGACGGTAGAAGAAGAACTTTTTATCGGATACCCCACGAAGTTGCGCTCTAAAGTTCTTAATCTTTGAGTTGAACGACTCCGCATAAGCATTTGTCTGACGTGTTTCAAAATAGTTCAACACCTCATCTTCCCTTTCTTGAATAGTTTGTACCGTTGCTATAAATTCTTCAATCCCAGAGTTTAGTACCTCATTGCACCAATTATCCAATTCGACTTTTCCAGTCTCTTTATTCAAATTATCGTTTTTGAAAATCATCCTTATACGTTGTACAAAGTCATAAGCAGTCTTCATGAGGGGGTATCTTTCAAATAACAGTTTTGCTCTTATTCTTTGTCTATCACTCCATTCATTGCATGCGTAATTGAGCAAATATTGGCTTTTGGTTAGCATGTCAAATACGGTCTCACCATTAGACAATTTCTCTGGCTTGTACGCCGCATTCTTGCGTTCTGCTGGCCTTCCACGCTTCTTCGTTTTATTCTCCTTTCGTCTGCTAACGTTTCGTTCCAAACGTTTCTTCCACTCCTTACGAGCTTGAGTATCAGCATTTTTTGCCGCACGTTTAAACTTCATGCGCAAACACTGCAAGTCGCTAGTACACAATCGTATCAGATGGAATAAATCAATTGTTATCGTAGCCCATGGAAAACAAGTTGTGGCAATGGAATGCATGCTGTCAGAGAAATCCATCGTAATACTCTTTACGACACGTCTTTCCTGCTCTGTTGTGTTTTTCAAAATGCAGTCTGAAATTTCCTTGGCATTTGTTCCCTCAATCATGGCAAAGATTGTTCCTTGCTTGCATTTGGTGCTCTTGTTGGTTATGAGAGTGTGCAGTTCTCCCTTTGACATTGCCGTTTCATCGAGAGCCATCTGTTCGTCAAGGTTTGATGGGTGTACCATCCAATGTTCTGCATGCTCCCCTTCATTACCTTTTTTCTGCCAGTTGGGGAATTCACTCAGATGCGCTCGGTAGGATTTTTCGAAATTGTCTGTATTGATATGATATGGACGTTCTAATGAACGAGTCGTTATCGGACGATTATCTATATAATCCTTTTAAAAAAGCCGCAAATTCATTGGAAATGCGGGTACCTTTGGCCACTAACGACCAATCATTTGAATAACTCTTGCCTTCTGAATCTTTCCAACGGCGTCGGCGGACTACAAGTACTACCTTATGGTCACGGATAGGAAAGTCTGTCATTTGGGATGCTTCGTAGAAACCATTAGGGTATAGCTCAATATCTGTGGTAGGTGGAAAATCGTACTCATCAAGATGAATATACATCACCTTTTCCGTCCCAACTGTCTTAACCTCTGTCTTTATCACTTCGAAAGATTTAAAAATCTCGCTGGGCAGAATGAAACTGACCAATTCTTCGTATGCTGTCATAGGGAAAACGCTTTATGGGTGCAATAGTAATACTTTTTCCTGATATTTCTACCGTCTGAGCAGCTTTATTTGATTAGACTTCCGACACAGGGTTATGCATGTGTCCCC
>CAVFOF010000092.1:0-9098 GCA_963623895.1 bacterium | reverse complement strand
TCTGGTAACTACGTTGCAAATGGTTTCACCTTCCAAATGCCCATCCAAACTCCCAAAGGCTATCGCTACACTGTGGCCATGGACATGAGTGAATACACCGACTTTGTGGACTACTTCGGCGACAACGGGGTGACCTACGATGCCTCCGTCACCACCACTGGCACGACCTTGCCCACCAAAGCCAACCTCGTGGAACCGACACTCTCCACTCGCTGCCTTTTTGTCATGCACAACGCACGCGAAATGGCCGACTCGCTGCGCCTTTGCGTAGAGGGCAACAGCAAGGATCGTTGGCTCGAAACCCACACCTGTGCTTTCCCCAAGAAGAAGGTGAACTTTAAGAACTGCACCGTGCCTTTCAACCTCCAGTTGCAGGACTACTGGTTCTACACTTCGAATACCATTTATTCGGAGCAGGAAATAGAACAAGCCAATGCCGACTTGCAAAACATCACGTCCTACTCGAACATAGAGTTTGAAATAGACTCCAAAAACAACTCCGCTGGAATCGGTCTCTCCTACACCGCCTCCGAAAATGCTGGCACCACGAGCCGCCCCATGGATGGAGCCACCGATCAAATTTCCGACATCCGCAAGTCGCGCTTTATGACCTTCCTCTATCCCAAACTCGGCACCGATGGCAACGGCGTGGCAGGTTCTTTTGCCGCCAATGGCGACATGGGTATGGCTTTGGGCGACTCTGCTATCGTAAAAGTCTATGCTGTAGTGAAGAACAATGACGGCACTGATGCCATTCGCTACCAGCTCGCCAAGTTCACCCTCCTCTTCAACGATGCTTCGGAGCCGCGCGCCATCTCCGATGTGCTAGGCTACACCGACTCCACCGCCACCACCTTCAAAGACGAGCGTGCTCCGCTAGCCCTCGAGGCAAAGTATGGCAGTGCACGTGCCGAAATCAACTTCCAGTTCGACAACTACACCACCTACCGCACGCCGCCCTTCGGCTCTTCCCGTGTGCTTGCAGGTAAAGATATCGCTCCCAACTATGAAGTGCCGAACACTTTCGCCCTTCCCGTGCAGTTTGAAATGACTTCTTATGCCTTTGAGCCTTGTACTACTAGCGCTGACAGGGAAAACACGTGGGGCTCGTACTCCATCGTGAAGATGCATAAGGAAAACACCTCACTACAACAACTCTACAAGACGTACTATCCCACCCTCAGCACTCGCTCTGCCAATGCCGACAACTCGGCATTCCTCTACATTGATGCCTCCGAACTTCCAGGCCAGATTATCACCCTATCCTACGATGGCATGCTCTGTAAAGGTTCGCGTCTCTTCTTCTCGGCATGGATAGCCTCGCCCAATAACACAGACATCTCTCCCGCCAACGTAACATTCGCCGTGCAAGGTATCTACACCGATGCCAATGGCAAAGAACAGAGCGATGAACTCTACACCTATTGCCCTGGCCCCATCTTCCGCAATGCCCGTGCCGCCGATGGCTCCACCATCACGGGAAACGATAATCTCGGCATTTGGCAACAAATCTACTTCTCATTCATCAACAACGGCACTCATTCCTATAGCCACTACCTACTAATGATCAACAATGCTTGTACCGACTCTAAGGGTGGTGACATTATGATTGACGACGTGAAGATGTTTGCTCAAACGCCCTCTGTAACCATTGAGCGAACCACCCCCGTGTGCGGTCAGCGTGTGACCTTGGCTAAACTAACCACCGACTTCAGCACAATGCTCGAAACGTTAGGTCTGAGCGAGAACGTCACTCCAGCGAGTGGCAACCCGAAGATGTGGTACTGTCTGCTCGACAAGAACACCTACGAGGCCGAACTAGCCAAGAATGCGCTACCCAGCACGAGCAACGTGAGCGATGCCTTCTTCAAAGCCCTCGTGGGCAACCCTTACGCCACAACGGGCGAAACAAAGGCCTTCCACTCCGTGGAGTTCTCCACCTTCTACGACAAGCTGCCCGAGTTCAGCTATAAGAAGATTCTGAACGAAGACATCAGTTCGGGTGTCATCTCGCGTGAGACCTCAGCCGATGGTGTGCGCCACATGATTATCAGCGATAAGGTGAGCGGCGACGACCTCAAAGGTAACCATGCTTACTACCTCGTGTTTGTGCCTCGCTATGGCAACGACCCCATCACGGTCGCCAACGCCGTGCAGGAGTTCCAAATGGGCGAACGCTGCTGCGTGATGTCAGAGTTTATCACCTCCGCCTCCATCACCTTCCTCGACGATGGCGACGACAACTCCACTGTGGACAACAACATTCAGGTGTGTGCCAACCAAAGCGTGAACATCTCGGCACAAATCAATGGTGTGAACACCAACACGGGAGCCGTAGTGACTCGCATCCCCATGTACGACTGGTGGCTCGACTTCACCATTGGCGAAATTGGCAAGGTGTTCATCGACGCAAACGGCAACTACGTGGTACACGAAGATGGCATCGCCCAAGCAGGCGAAGTGAGCGTGAGCGAAGCCATTAGCAGTTTCCGCCACCACTACCCGAAGGCAGCCTCGCTAAGCAGTGTCACCGCCGTACCCGACGATGCCGACTACCCCTTCACCAACGCCATGCTGCTAGGTTTGAAATCACTGATGCAATCTACCAGCGACGTGTACAACAATGCGGGAGATGCTATCATTGAAAAAGGACATGCCGCTCCGCTTCACCTCTACTCGAAATCGCTCAACGTCAGTCTGCCCGAAACCACCCAAGGTTCTGTCAGCACCATCACCCTACTACCCATTCAAGAGGAAACGGGCGAGACCATCGTCTACTGCTACGACCCCCAACAAATCAACATTCAGATTTCAGGTCTAGCCCCCACCATGTATGTGGGCTTCCGCCACAAACAAAGCCGCTACCCCAGCAGCAAGGACACTGGCGTGCTACGCTTGAGCAAGAAGTTCATCACCGATGCCACAAGCGGCATTCAAGGCACAGACGAAACAGCCCGTCCCGCCCACATGTTGCGCATTCCCTTGCGTAGCATCAACGTAGTGAGCGGCGACGCTATCGGCTTGAAGAAGATTGAACACAACGGGGTGACATTTGCTCCGCTCTACCTGGCAGGAACGAACGACGAGCAAATGAACGTTTACGACGAAGAAGTCAATCCCGACGGCACTAGCACCCTCAACTTCCGCATAGTGGGCGAAATCTACGACATCACCGCTCTAAAGGATGAAGAGGGGAAAACCGATGCCGAGCAAGCCGATGCCTATGCCGACATTTACCTCTTCTCCGACTTCGAACCACGCGAGGGCTACTACTACGAACTGCGCATGGGCTTTGAAGAAATGTTTGAAGACAACCACGACAAGACCGAGGACGAAAGCACCGTGTGCGACGGTTCGCTCTCCTTCCGCCTCTGCATCGTGCCCGAAAACTTGAAATGGACGGGAGCTGCTGGCAACCCCGACTGGAGCAACGACAACAACTGGCAGCGTGCCGACAAAGAGAGCGACCTCTACAAGTTGGCTACCGACTCCTACCCCACCAATGAGGAGAACGGCACCAACCATGGTTTCGTGCCACTCGACGAAACGAACGTCATCATCCCTTGCTTGGACGTGGAGACCGACCTACCCTCACTCTACGAGGTAGAGAACAACCATTCCGCCACGGAGTTTATCAACTTCGGTTCAACCACAGGGGCTGGCGACAACCTACAGAGCGACGACCAGAGCAACGGCATCACCATGGGCTTGGGTAGCCATACGACCAACATTGAGTATGACCTCACAGTGAACACGGCCACTCCCACTCAACACACCGCCGATGGCAACTACCTCATCTACCCCTGTCAGCCCTTCTACACCTACAGCTGCCATTCCGTGCTGCTCAAGGCAAACAGCGCATTGCTGCACGCCGAACTGCTACAATACGACAAGGCCTGGATGGAGTATGCTCTCACCTCGGGGCGATGGTACACCCTAGGCTCGCCCTTCCAAGACATGATGGCGGGCGACTGGTATGCTCCCACTCAAGGCGGTAAGCAGCAAACCGAGTTGTTCCAAGCTATCCACTTCAACACCACGGACTACGACCGCTTCTCGCCCGCCGTTTACCAACGCAGTTGGGACAAGTCGAAAGCCATCGTCTACTATCTGCAAAATGGCACTTCCTCCACCACGAGCAGTACGGACGTTGCCATCCGTGCAGATTGGAGTGCGGTATACAACGATGTCGACTCTCGCTACACCCAAGGCGGCTTCTCACTCAAAGCCAACACCAATGGAACGGGAGGAAATACTTACAGCGAACTGCTATTCCGTCTGCCCAAAGAGGACGATAGCTACAACTACTATAAGCGCGACGATGCAGCAGGAAATTACGACCACAACACAACGCAAATCAACCGCACCAATGCGGACGGCACGAACCTCACGACACGCTTCAACACGGACCTCATCAACGAAACAACGAATAGTTTCACCCAAACGCTCACCAACACCACGACCAACAATCGCTACTTCCTAGTGAGCAACCCCTTCCCTTGCGCCATGAGCATGCAAGCGTTCTTCAACATGAACCCCACGCTCGAGAAACGCTACTGGATGCTCACCGAAACAGGACAGACGGCCGTCATGCGCGGCGACGGAGCAACGGGCTGGATTGAGGTAAACAGTAAGACGAGCACAGCTAGCGGTGTGGTATCGGCAGGACAAGGCTTCTTTGTAGAGGCAAAGACAGAAGGGCCGCTCACGCTCACCTTCAATAGCAACATGGAGATTGAGAATACCACTAGCTCAAAGGTAATCACCTTGCGCTCCAGACGCCGCAACACGCAGCAAAGCGCAAGTCAAGAAGTCTCCACTAGCACCTTGCCCACCCTACGCATACGGGCAGAACGCGACGGATTGCAAAGCGAGGCCGTAGTGGTGAAGAACGAAGAAGCGAGCAACAGTTTCCTCCCCCAAGAGGACATGCAGACCTTGCTCGACAACACGCTCACCGCCACCCCCATCATCTACACCGTGGCCGACACTGCCGCCACGACCATCAACCAACGACGAAGCATGCAGCGCATTCCGCTAGGCATCTACAGCAACTCCACGGAGCCTTGCCGCCTCACGTTCTCGGGGCTTAATGCTTTTGGCGAAACACTCTCGATACTGGATGCGGAAACGGGAAATTACACCTCGCTCACGTTGGCTGCTAATGCTGAGGGAGAAGCGGAGGTAACCATGCCAGGACTCACTTCTGGTCGCTACTTCCTACTCTCATCCGAACAACCCGACCCTAGCGACGAGACCATCGACCAACGCCCCTACTGCACCGTGGACCAAGAGGGTCGCCTCACCGTACATAGTTTGTCAACCCACCCGCTCACCTACGTGCAGGTAGCGGATGCTGCGGGACGAGAAATGTATCGATTGACTCCTTACACCAACTCCATCACGCTGAAACTTCCACTAGGCGTGTATGTGGTGAAAGCGCAAACCGACACTAAGGAGAGTGTGAGCAAGGTGAGCGTGAATTAATCAGTAATTAGAGACTTTTGAATAAAGCCTTCGAGATGGCATTGAGGTTATGATGCTGCTCGAAGGCTTTTTTGTTTTGCTTGTAGATGGGGTGGAGGGGGGCTTCTTGAAGTTTTTTTTATACTTCTTGAAGGGAGAGGATGCTTCTTGAAGGGAGGTTTGTTATGTTTCTTGCGCCGACACGGGGACGCATCGCTCCCCCAATTTTTGAATGGGGACTTGTAAAAAATTTGTAACTTTGCGGCAAATAGCAATCCCCTATTTATGGAAAATCCTTTACCTCGCATAAAAAAACTGCTGCAACAATTGCAACTAGGTATCTACGAAAAGAATACCGAGACCTCATTGGCTCTGTTGGCCGCTCTAGCTGGTGAAAGCATTCTACTACTGGGGCCGCCGGGGGTGGCCAAATCAATGGTGGCCCGACGGCTGAAGAGCGCATTTAAGGAAGCTCGTTCGTTTGAATACCTCATGTCGCGCTTCTCCACACCCGACGAAATATTCGGGCCAGTAAGCATATCGAAACTTAAGGAGAACGATAAGTATGAACGCGCCACTGAAGGCTTTCTACCCACCGCCGACGTAGTGTTTCTCGACGAGATATGGAAGGCTGGCCCTGCCATTCAGAACACACTTCTCACCGTGATGAACGAGCGCATCTTCCGCAATGGCGACCAAGAGCTACACTTGCCACTCAAATTGCTCGTAGCTGCCTCGAACGAGCTACCCGCTAAGGGGGAAGGGCTCGAAGCCTTGTGGGATCGCTTCATCGTGCGCTTAGTGTGTCGCAGCATTCAAGACGAGCAAGTGTTCTGCCAAATGCTCACACAAGCCGACACGGATAGTTCGCAGGAGCACCAACCTTCAGCCCCCATCAGCGAAGAGGAGTATGCCTCGTGGCAAAGCGAAGCTCGCAAGGTGAACCTCAGCCCCGAACTGCTTGCAGCTATTAGCGAAGTGCGCAAACAATTGCAACACGTGGAACTAGAGGGTAGCGAACTAGCTCGCCGCATCTACGTGAGCGACCGCCGATGGGTACACATTGCCCGACTGCTACGCACCTCAGCCTTTCTGCAAGGACGCCCCACGGCCTCACCAGCCGACTTGCTGCCCATGCGCCACTGCCTATGGAATGAGCCAGATGAGCAAAAGGCCGTGCAACAGATTGTGCTAAAGGCATTGTTTGCCCCCTTGGCACAACAACTCGGTCAACTAGCTGCTAGCGTAAAAGCCGACCTTCGTGCCCATCGAGCGAAAGATGCCCTTGCTAAGGCAGTACGTGAGAACGACCACCGCGACGACGATTTACTCATCGTAGACCGTTTGTTCTACCAAATCGAAAACCACGGCACAGGCCACTCCTACGTTTTCATCACCGACTTTAAGCGCATGCCCCAAAAGAGCCTAACCTCCGCCCCCGTGCGAGGCATTATATATAAGGATACGGGAAAGGGGGGCAAATGCATTATTCGCCTATTCTCTCCCGAACTGATGAGCGACTCGCCACAAGCCGACCGTGAACAAGTGACGCTTTGCCGCGACAACGACCATATATATATTAATGGAGTGGCTTTCAAAATGCGCCACAAGGGAGCGGCCGTGATGAGTCCGGCAACGGGGCAGATTGGCGACCTCTTTGGTCAGACTACGACAAGCGACACTACCCCCACCCTCAGCTACGACCACTACGAAAGCGATGTGGAGGAACTCTGCACGCACCTCGACCAAATGCAACAACAGTTGAAACAGAACCTCTTTGCTAATGCCGAGGATCTAGCCGAAGTGGAAAGCTACCTACAAAAGCTTTACCAGCAAGTGGCTCTATGCCGAGTGGACATTCGCAAACTGCTCTACAATGAATAGCCCCACCCACTTTTACCAACGTCTGCTGCAAGCCTTTGTTGACACAGGCGAAGAGCCCGACCTCTCACTCTGCGAGAACGATGCATTGGCTCAATATTTGGCACAAACCATGCACGATGCGCAAATCAAGGCTCTTGTGCTAAACGACGAAGTGGCCGCCCGGGTATTTGTCGACACGCTCTCACAATTCATCAGCCTCAACTTGCAAAAAGCAGCCTTCCAAACACAGCGGGTCAGTTTTGACCGTAAACAACGACAGGAGGCTAGCGAATGGAGCGTGACCAAACGACGCGACAATTGGCAAGCCCTGCTACAAATGATGGACGATAAATATGCGGCACAAGGCTTCGACAAGGGGTTCTATCAACGGGAGTTTAGCAACAACGAGGGCTATAGCGACGAGGCTTTATGGGAAACTTTGCTCAACGATTGGGAGCAACACATCGATTTGCGACTGCAAGACTATAAGCGACAGTTTGTTAAGAATCACGAGCAACTGCAAACGCTGCAACTGCGCAACAACCTGAAGAATGCCACAAACTACGTGAAGCTACACCGCATCACGACCGACCGCTTCAACCAAGCTTGGGCTTTGATGGGCGGACAGTGGAACTCGCTCGAGTTTGAACGACTGCTTCACACGGTGAACTTTCAACAACGCTACCCTATCCTATCCGACATTACCAACGTAATGGGACGCAAGGCCGATGTGCAAGGCAACAAGCGCATTGGCTACACCTCGGGAACCAACGAACAAATGGAACATGCAGCGCAAAGCGACATCACGGGCATTAGCCTAGGGCGCGACCTCGGTGCACTGCTGCCTAGCGAATGGGCGCAATACATGGACGCTGACTTAGAGGATGTGTTCCTTCAGAAATACGTCACGGGACGACTGCAAACCTTCAGCTATCAAAGCCATGCGCTCAACTCTGCACGTTCGCTCCACACAAAGCCTGCTCGCCCCAAAGGGGCAATGGTGGTGTGTGCCGACCGTTCGGGTAGCATGATGGGGCAACCGAGCGAGGCCACCCTCTCGCTCATGATGCGCCTTTGCGAAATGTGCCAACAAGAGCAACGGCCATGCTATCTCATTGCCTTCACCACGCAAGCCCATCCCATTGAAGTGCTCACCGACCGCACGAGGCTGCTGCAATTCTTCAACAGTAAGGCCGATGGTGGCACCGATGCCCGCCACCTACTCGACGAACTATTTCACCTACTGCGCACCGATGCGCACTACGCTGGTGCCGACGTGCTATGGGTGAGCGATTTCCGCATTCCTCTACCCGAGCGTAGCTACTTTGAGGAAATAGAACGCCTACAGCAAGGCGGCACCCGCTTCTATGCTCTACAGCTAGGCATTGCCCAAAACCATTGGCTCCCCTTCTTCGACAAGACCTACCAAATTGCCGACATAGAAATGGCCGTGCGCTAACCCCTACTACTCTAAAAGCTGCTCCTCTGTGCGAATTGATAGACACAGAGGAGCAGCCTTTTTACGTATAGCGGGAAGAGGAAAAACTAGTCGGCGACTAGGTAATCACTAGTCGGCGACTAGGTAATCACTAGTCGGCGGATAAGAAAAACTATTAGGGGGATAGTTTTTCCTAGTCGGCGGATAGAAAATAGCACAAAGTTTACCACAAATTTAACAAAAAATTGGGGGTAAAAATTGGGGGCGACGCGTCCCCGCGTCGGCGCAAGAAGAAACTCAAGAAGATGCTCAAGAAGAAGCTCAAGAAGAA
>CAVFOF010000091.1:0-9122 GCA_963623895.1 bacterium | reverse complement strand
CCAAATCAGCCGATGACATCTACACACGATTGCAATACAAGAAAATGCCCTTCATAAGAATCAGAATAGACAAAGTTTGTAGTACACAGTAACGAAAACCGCTATCTTGTTGTACAGTAAATAAAACAGACTCTAAGGTGTCAAACTTGGGTTAGGTCTTTGCTGAGCATTTTATGTACATTCGCATTCCGAATTTAGGAAACTTGTCAATGAGTTTTTATTTTTTGAAAGTTTGGCGGTAGTTAATATTTAGTTTTTTCGTATCTTTGCGTGCAAAACCAAAAACATAGGCGAAATGGAACCTTTAAAACATGAGTGCGGTGTTGCGATGGTGCGACTATTAAAGCCGCTCAATTATTATGAGAAAAAGTACGGCACGTGGATGTATGGCCTTAACAAGCTATACTTGTTGATGGAGAAGCAACACAATCGTGGTCAAGAAGGAGCTGGTTTGGCATCAGTAAAGATGCAAGCTGCTCCTGGTGAAGAATTTATGTTTCGTCAGCGCGGCTTGGGCAGCGGTGCTATTCAAGAAATTTTTGGTAATGTTCATAAAGAATTAAAGAATTATTCGAGCGAGGAATTGCACAATGCTAATTTCGCTGCTCGTCACATACCTTTTGCGGGAGAAATTTATATGGGTCACCTCCGGTATTCCACTACCGGTAAGAGTGGCCTTTCTTATGTCCACCCCTTTCTACGTCGCAGCAATTGGCGTGCAAAGAACCTTTGTATCTGCGCTAATTTCAACATGACCAATGTGATGGAGATCTTTAACGAAATAGCCGTGAAAGGTCAGCATCCCCGCATGGTGTCGGACACCTATATATTACTAGAGCAATTAGGACACCGCCTTGATCGCGAGAGCGAACGGTGTTTCGTAGAGGCGCAGCAGAAGGGACTAGAGAACATTAACATTACACGCTACATTGAGGAGCACATCAATCTGAAGAACGTGCTTCAGCAGTCTGCCCCTGTGTGGGACGGCGGCTACGTGCTTTGTGGCGTGACTGGCTCAGGCGAGATGTTCTCCATGCGCGACCCTTGGGGTATTCGTCCCGCCTTTTGGTACAAGGACGACGAGGTGCTCGTAATAGCCTCAGAACGCCCCGTTATCCAGACCGCACTCGACGTGGAAGCCGAGCAAGTGAACGAGTTGCTACCTGGGCAAGGCATCTTTATGAGCAAGGACGCCGAAATGCGCATTGAGCAGGTGCTCGAACCGAAGAATTATGCCGCATGCTCTTTCGAGCGTGTTTATTTTAGTCGTGGCTCAGATATCGATATATATAAGGAGCGAAAGGAGTTAGGTCGCACCCTCGTTGACCCAATACTTCAAGCCATCAATGGCGAGGTCGACAACACGGTATTTAGTTACATACCTAACACGGCCGAAGCAGCCTACTACGGCATGTTGCAAGGTTTCAATGAGTACCTCAACCAACAAAAGGCTGAAGAAATAGAAAAGTTAGGTCGCGACATTAACCATGAGCAACTTCACCAAATCCTATCGCAACGTGTGCGGGCCGAGAAGGTGGCATGGAAAGATATTAAGATGCGCACGTTTATAGCCGAGGGCAATTCACGCAACGACTTGGCTGCCCATGTCTATGATATCACGTATGGTTCCGTACAGCCCAATGTGGACAATCTAGTGGTGATTGACGACAGCATTGTGCGTGGTACCACGCTGCGTGAAAGCATTATCCGCATCATGGATCGTCTACATCCCCGTCGTATTGTGGTGGTGAGTTCCTCACCTCAAGTGCGCTATCCCGACTATTATGGCATCGACATGGCTTGTATGGACGAATTCATTGCTTTCCGTGCAGCCATCGCTTTACACAAGGATAAAGGTATTGAAGCCCGGTTGGACAACATCTACTCTAAATGTAAAGCACAAGAGAATCTGCCGAAGGAGAGCGTGGTGAACTATGTGCGCGAAGTGTATGAGCCTTTTACCTCAGAGGAAATCTCTGAAAAGATGGCCGAAATGCTTCGCCCCGAGGGTGTGACCACGGAAATCCATATCGTCTATCAAAGTCTTGACGGCCTGCATCGAGCATGCCCCCATTCACCTGGCGACTGGTACTTTTCGGGACATTACCCCACACCTGGCGGCAACAAACGCGTAAACGAAGCATTCATCCATTATTACGAGAATGCCCACAATAAATAATCTTATCCTTATGACATGGTGAGTCGTCGGTCGACGCTCACTCTCAGCAATAAAAACATCAACTCTATAATATGCGTAACGTAACACTAGTTCTTGACGATGGTATCCAGTTCCATGGTAAGTCGTTTGGTTATGAGGCTCCCGTAGCAGGCGAAGTGGTATTCAACACCGCTATGATGGGTTATCCCGAAAGTTTGACCGACCCCTCTTATGCAGGCCAGCTCATGACGCTCACTTATCCGTTAGTAGGCAATTACGGCGTCCCCCCATTCAGTGTAGAATCGAATGGCTTAGCCACATTCATGGAAAGTGATAAAATCTATGCTTCCGCAATCATTGTGAGCGATTATAGTGAACATTATAGTCATTGGAATGCCATGGAGAGCCTAGGCGACTGGCTAAAACGAGAGAAAGTGCCTGGCATCACGGGTATCGACACGCGTGAGTTGACCAAGGTGTTACGCGAACACGGCGTGATGATGGGCAAAATTCTTTTCGACGATGAGCCAAACAACATCCCCACGGCCGAATATGAAGGCGTGAACTATGTGGCCAAGGTGTCATGCAAGGAAATCATTCGCTACAATGAGGGCGAAGGACGCAAGAAGGTGGTGCTCGTTGACTGCGGTGTGAAGAATAACATCATTCGCTGTCTCATCAACCGTGGCGTAGAGGTGATTCGTGTGCCTTGGAACTACTACTTCAATGAGATGGAATTTGATGGTCTCTTCCTTGCCAATGGTCCTGGCGACCCCGACACTTGCGTGGAGGCTGTGGAGAACATTCGCAAGTTCTTGAACAATCCCAACGTGCGTCCTTGCATGGGTATCTGCATGGGCAACCAGTTGCTCTCAAAGGCAGCAGGAGCAAGCATCTACAAACTAAAATATGGCCACCGCAGCCACAACCAACCTGTGCGTATGGTAGGCACCAATCGCTGCTTCGTTACCTCGCAGAATCATGGCTATGCCGTTGACAACCGCACCTTGCCCAACGATTGGGAACCTTACTTCATCAACATGAATGATGGCTCGAATGAGGGCGTGCGACACAAGGTCAATCCTTGGTTCTCGGTACAGTTTCACCCAGAGGCATGCTCTGGTCCTGTCGACACAGAGTTCTTGTTCGATGAGTTTGTTAAACTCTTGAAGTAAAGGTCGCGAGAATAGTTACATTCCTACCAATCCCCCCACAATAATTGAATACACAACTATGACTACTATAAAGAAGGTGCTTCTTCTCGGTTCGGGAGCTTTGAAAATTGGTGAAGCTGGCGAATTCGACTATTCAGGCTCACAGGCACTCAAAGCCTTAAAGGAAGAAGGCATCGAAACCATCCTCATCAATCCCAACATCGCAACCGTTCAAACCTCAGAGGGCGTGGCCGACCGCATCTACTTCCTTCCCGTTACGCCTTACTTCGTGGAGCGCGTCATTCAGAAGGAACAACCCGACGGCATCATGTTGGCTTTTGGCGGACAAACTGCGCTGAACTGTGGTGTGAAGCTCTATGAGAGCGGTGTGCTTGAAAAGTTTAATCTCAAAGTACTAGGCACTCCCGTTCAGGCCATTATGGACACGGAGGATCGCGAACTCTTCGTGGAGAAATTGAACGAAATTGATGTAAAAACCATTAAGAGCGAAGCTTGCGAAAACGTAGAGCAAGCACGTAAGGCAGCTGCACAGTTGGGCTACCCCGTAATTTTGCGTGCAGCCTACGCTTTAGGCGGATTGGGCTCTGGCTTCTGCGACAATGAAGAGGAACTTAATAAACTGGCTGAGAAGGCTTTCTCGTTCTCACCTCAGGTGTTGGTAGAGAAGAGCTTGAAAGGTTGGAAAGAGGTGGAATATGAAGTGGTACGCGACTGTTTTGACAACTGCATCACGGTATGTAACATGGAAAACTTCGACCCATTAGGCATTCACACGGGGGAGAGTATCGTCATCGCTCCCTCGCAAACCCTAACTAATGCCGAGTTTCACAAGCTGCGCGAACTTTCTATACGCATCGTGCGTCACGTGGGCATTGTGGGCGAATGTAACGTCCAGTATGCTTTCGATCCTAATAGCGAGGATTACCGTGTAATCGAGGTGAACGCTCGCTTGTCACGTTCTTCAGCCCTTGCCTCCAAGGCCACTGGCTATCCCTTGGCTTTCGTGGCAGCAAAGTTGGGGCTTGGTTATGGCTTGTTCGACCTCAAGAACTCAGTGACTCGAACCACTTCCGCATTCTTTGAACCTGCACTCGACTATGTAGTTTGCAAAATCCCTCGTTGGGATTTGGGCAAGTTCCATGGGGTAGATCGAGAACTAGGCTCCTCGATGAAGTCCGTAGGCGAAGTCATGGCCATTGGTCGCACCTTCGAGGAAGTTATTCAGAAGGGCTTACGCATGATTGGCCAAGGCATGCACGGTTTTGTTGACAATAAGGAACTGAAGATAGACAATGTAGATGAAGCCTTGAAAGAGCCCACTGACAATCGTATCTTCGTTATAGAAAAAGCATTTAAGGCAGGCTACACCATCGACCAAATTCATGACCTCACGAAAATTGATCGTTGGTTCGTTCAGAAGCTATACAAAATCTACGAAACCGACAACGAACTGCACGCATGCACCTCAATCAACGTGCTCGACAACGACCTCCTTCGTAAGGCGAAGGTGCAGGGTTTCACTGATTTCCAAATCGCACGTGCAGTGGGCATGGAGCAGGAAATGGACATCGAAAAAGCCATCATGGCCGTGAGAGCTCGACGCAAGCAAGCAGGCATCTTGCCCGTGGTGAAGCAAATCGATACTTTGGCTGCAGAATATCCTGCGCAGACCAACTATCTTTATCTCACCTATAGTGGCGTGGCTCACGACATCGCATTTGAAAACGACAAACGTTCGGTTGTAGTGCTCGGTTCGGGTGCTTATCGCATCGGTTCGTCGGTAGAGTTCGACTGGTGTGGCGTTCAGGCATTGAATACCATTCGCAAAGAGGGCTATCGCTCGGTAATGATCAACTACAATCCAGAGACCGTATCGACCGACTATGATATGTGCGACCGTCTCTATTTCGACGAGTTGACCTTCGAGCGTGTGATGGACATTCTCGACCTAGAGTGTCCCTATGGTGTTATCGTAAGTACTGGCGGACAAATTCCTAACAACTTGGCATTGCGCCTCGATGCAGAGCATATCAACCTACTGGGCACACAGGCAAAGTACATTGATAATGCGGAAGACCGTGAGAAATTCTCTGAGATGCTTAACCGCATCGGAGTGGATCAGCCCGAGTGGAGTGCATTGACATCAATGGACGATATTCAGGAGTTCATCTCTCGTGTAGGATTCCCCGTTTTGGTGCGTCCGTCCTACGTGCTTTCAGGTGCTGCCATGAACGTATGTTCTAATCAAGACGAGCTAGAACGCTTCTTGAAGCTAGCTGCCAATGTGTCGAAAAAGCATCCCGTAGTGGTGAGTCGCTTCATGCAACATGCAAAGGAAGTAGAAATGGACGCAGTGGCTCGCGATGGTGAAATCATCGCCTATGCCATCTCCGAACACGTAGAGTTTGCTGGTGTACACTCGGGGGATGCCACCATTCAGTTCCCGCCCCAAAAACTCTATGTGGAAACTGCTCGTCGCATCAAGAAGATTTCTAAGCAAATCGCAAAGGAACTGCACATCTCTGGTCCGTTTAATATCCAATATCTCGCTCGCGAGAACGACATTAAGGTGATTGAGTGTAACCTTCGTGCCTCACGCTCTTTCCCCTTTGTAAGTAAGGTTCTTAAAATCAACCTTATCGAGCTTGCTACGCGTATCATGCTTGGCTTGCCAGTAGAAAAGCCCGCTAAGAGTTTGTTCGACCTCGACTATGTGGGTGTGAAGGCCTCGCAGTTCTCTTTCAATCGTTTGCAAAAGGCCGACCCCGTGTTAGGCGTTGACATGGCTTCGACTGGTGAGGTAGGGTGCTTAGGTGAAGACTCTCGCTCGGCTCTGCTCAAGTCAATGCTCTCCGTGGGACAACGCATTCCCAAGAAGAATATCTTGCTTTCAACGGGTGATGGCAAACAAAAGGCTGAAATGCTAGCCGCTTGCACCATGTTGCGCGACCATGGCTACCAGCTCTTTGCTACCCCAGGCACAAGTCGTTACCTCACAGAAAATGGCATAGAGAACACGCTCGTTTATTGGCCTAGCGAAGAAGGCATGAAGCCTCAAGCACTCGACATGCTACATGACAAGCAAATCGATATGGTAGTGAACGTGCCCAAGAATCTATCTAGCGGTGAATTGAGCAATGGCTACAAAATACGCCGCGCTGCCATCGACTTGAACATCCCTCTCACCACGAATGCGCGTTTAGCCTCTGCCTTCATCAATGCATTCTGCACGATGAACGTGGAAGACCTCGACATTAAGTGTTGGCAGGAATACTAATAAACAAGGTTTGTCAAGGGAACTATTGAGGCATGATTGCCTCAATAGCCTCTTGACAAACTCATGGTAGAACACAGATTGGTATCTCCTACTTCTTCGTGAGTGGGAGATACTTCCTACTTAAATTAGATTGCGACGATGGAACAAGTATGTTGGGGATTTATTGGTTGCGGAGAGGTGACGGAAAAGAAAAGCGGCCCCGCCTTCAACCAGATAGAAGGCTCGAAGGTCGTAGCCGTGATGAGCCGAAGAGCAGAAAAGGCCCAATCCTATGCACAGCGACATGATATAGCTCGCTGGTATACTGACCCACAGGAGTTGGTCAATGACCCAGAGGTGAATGCAGTGTACATTGCCACCCCTCCTTCCACTCATGCCACTTATGCCATTATGGCCATGAAGAGTGGCAAGGCTGTCTACGTGGAAAAGCCAATGGCATCCAACTACGAAGATTGTTGTCGCATTAATCGCATTGCAGAGAAAACGGGTATGCCCTGCTTCGTAGCCTACTATCGACGCTATTTACCTTACTTCCAGAAGGTGAAACAGCTCGTAGCAGAAGGGGCAGTGGGAAAGGTGGTGAATGTGCAGATTCGTTTTGCCGTACCACCGCGCGACTTAGACTATAACAAAACTAATCTGCCTTGGCGCGTGCAGACCGACATCGCTGGCGGTGGCTACTTCTACGACTTGGCTCCGCATCAGATTGACTTGCTGCAAGAGATGTTTGGCCCTATCATTGAGGCCGAGGGCATTACCGCTAATTGTGGGGGCTTATACGCCACCGAAGATTCTGTTAGTGCTTGTTTCCGCTTCGACAATGGATTGCCAGGGTCAGGTTCATGGTGTTTTGTGGCTCATGAGTCGGCTAAGGAAGACCGCATCGACATCATTGGCAATAAAGGCTCACTCTCATTCTCAGTGTTTACCTATCAACCTATCGTGTTGCAGAACGAAAACGGACGGCAGGAATTTGTGATAAAGAATCCTCCCCACGTGCAGAAACCATTGATAGAATTAGTGGTGAAGCATTTGCAGAACAAAGCTATCTGTCAGTGTGACTGTGTGAGTGCCACTCCCGTCAATTGGGTGGTTGATCGTATCTTACGTAAGTTCTAGAGTATAAAAGGATTCCCATACATAGCATTCATGCTCTTGTTGGCTACTCTTTCCAACAAGATTGTTTGTGCGCAGTCACTTCAGCAACGTGACTGCGTGCTTGTTGATAGTTGTGTGGTAACTGATAGTACGTTGGTGAAGAGTGAAGAACAAGGGGCTAGTCGCTTTCAAAAATTGAAGTATAAGGTAAAACATGCGGGAAATATCTTCTATCGCTTCGTCAAAAGTTTCGATGACTACGACACCACTTACATATCCCCTAACTACTATAATTACACGGTGATGTTGCAGAACACCAATAGCTTCCAAAACTATCGTTTGCAAGGGACAACAGAGGAAGGCACTCGCCAAGCAATCTCACTAAAACCCGCAACAAGCGTGAAAATTGGTCCTTACTTCGGGTGGAGATGGATATTCCTAGGTTATACTTTTGACGTGGCACACCCTCGATCCTTGGGCAAGAGTTCGGAGTTTAACTTCAGCCTTTATAGCTCCATGTTGGGCTGCGACTTCATCTATATCAATAACTCTGGAAACTATAGCATTCGTCGCACAACGGGCTTTGAAGGGGTGGAAAGCAGAGCCTTATCGGGCTATTCTTTCAGTGGAATGGATGCCAATTTGTTGTCGTTTAGTGCCTATTACGTATTCAATCATCATCACTTCTCTTACCCCGCAGCCTACAATCAAAGTACGATGCAATGTAAGAGTTGTGGCTCCATATTGCTTGGTTGGGGATTTAGTAAGCAGCACGTTCTGTTCGACTACACACAACTGCCTAACCAATTAATATATAGCCCGCTAACGAATGAACCGCAGCTTATTAATGAATTAAAGTTCACCGATATCCACTACAAGTATTATTACCTTAGCGCAGGCTATGGTTATAACTGGGTGTTTGCCCACGATTGGCTTTTGGGCATTTCAGTGATGCCCTCCATCGGTCTGAGAAAGGAAGTGGGAAAGAAATTAAGAGGAAATGAAGTATTAGTGGACTTGAAGAACTTTAGCTCCGACTGTGTTTCACGTCTGGGCTTGGTCTGGAACACCGCTCATTGGTTTGCGGGGACTTCCTTAGTAAGTCACCTCTTCTTATATCGTAAAGAACGCCTTACAACCACCAATTCAGTGAATTTTGCCAATATCTATGTGGGATTTTTCTTTAACAGAAAGAAAATCTATCGTTAGGTTGCAAAAGTCGTTTTACATATAAGCAGCAAACGAATGAGGTCGTAACTTCACAATGCATTTGGAAGGTTGACAGTTAGGGCATAGGTTTTAGAGATGAATCCCTTTCTTACGGTAGACAAGGTTATCAGCTTCCTTGGTGATTTCTCGTTCGTAAGCATCCCATACAAGCCGTATTGTGTAAAAAACAAATAAGCCAAAGTCT
>CAVFOF010000090.1:0-9131 GCA_963623895.1 bacterium | reverse complement strand
GCCTTATTTGAGGTTTGAGGCCTCGTCATGCACCTACCGCTGAATAGTTACGCAAAGGCGGTCTAGTCGACTTTCAGTAGGAGTACAAAAAAAAGTGCACTTTCGTACACTCTGATAGGGTAGGATGGGGGATTGGTTTTGCTAAGATTGTAAGTGTGTTTGTGTGAGGATGGTTACTCGTCATGCTTCAACGATGAGGTGGCACTAGCGCAAGTAGAGATTGCTGATTTGCTCCTCACCAATAGTGGAGCTTCCTCCATGTCCAGGTAATACCTTGACGTCGATGGGGAGCGTGAGGATGTGCGATTTTAAGGACTCGATAAGCGTTGGTTTGCTACCCCCAGGTAAGTCGCATCGGCCAATCTCATGTTGAAATAAACTATCGCCGCTGAAAAGCACTTGATGTTCCTCATCGTAGAAGCATACCCCTCCAGGAGTATGGCCAGGCGTAGCAATAACCCTCAGCGAAATGTGCCCCACGGAGAGCATGTCGCCATTCTTAAAGAAATGTCCCACAGGAGCAAGCTCAAAGGGGATGTCGGCATGGATGAATGCCCGCATTTGTTCAATGGCCTGCTCGTAGGTGGCTTTTTCCGCCTCGCATAGCTCAATTTTTATGCCATAAGTGCGATAGATGAAGTTTGCTCCAAAGATATGGTCGAAATGGCCGTGGGTGTTGAATAGGTGCGTTAGTTTTAGATGGTTTTCCTCAATGAACTGCGTGATGGCTTGCTGTTCCTCGGGATAAAGTGCTCCGCAATCAATGAGAGCCGCTTCGAGCGTGTCGTCCCATAATAGATAGCAGTTTTCACTCACCATGTTGCAGACAAAGCGTTGGATGTGCATAGCTTAAATCTTTTCTATAATTGTATATAGGTAACCTTTTTAGTTTCAAAGAATTCATCGTCGAAGTAATCGCTCAAGTTCCATACCTCCGAACAATGGGCAAAAGGAGTCAATTCCTCTGTTATGTCGCCCCCTTTGAGGCAGAGCAATCCGTTGGGGAGTGTATTGTGTTGCTTGTGGTGGACGTTCTTTTTGATAAGTTTTACGAGGTCGGAAGCGTTCATTACGGCTCGGCTGACAACGAAATCGTAGGTGGCCTTCTCCTCAATCACATTGCGATGCTCTATCACCACGTTCGTCAAGCCGATGGCTAGTGCCACCGCACTGGCCACTTTTGTTTTCTTGCCAATGCTGTCGATGAGCTTGAAGCTACACTCGGGAAATAGTATGGCAAGGGGAATGCCAGGAAAACCTCCACCTGTGCCAATGTCGAGGATGTGTGTGCCAGGGCGGAAAGTGATAACCTTTGCAATGCCTAGCGAGTGGAGCACGTGGTGGGAGTATAAGTTGTCAATGTCTTTGCGCGAGATAACGTTGATTTTCGCATTCCATTCTCGGTAAAGCTCATCGAGTGCGGCAAACTGCTCACGCTGTTTGTCGCTGAGCTTCGTAAAGTGTTGAAAGATGAGGTCTTCGTTCATAATTTTTCGAAATTTACTGCAAAGGTAGTGGAAAATTCACTAACTTTGCAAACTGAAATAATTGAAATCTTTCATATAAAAGAATACAACTGTGTCAGAGACTAAGTATATTTTCGTAACAGGAGGCGTGGCTTCCTCTTTGGGTAAAGGTATTATCGCTGCTTCCATCGGTAAGCTGCTACAAGCCCGCGGATTTAACATCACTATTCAAAAGTTCGATCCGTACATTAATATAGACCCAGGTACGCTCAATCCCTATGAGC
This sequence comes from bacterium, assembly GCA_963623895.1. Lineage (GTDB taxonomy): Bacteria > Bacteroidota > Bacteroidia > Bacteroidales > Bacteroidaceae > Alloprevotella. Next base: position 7,381 of record CAVFOF010000090.1, on the reverse strand, counting down.
ACGGTGAATGTTATGTAACGGACGATGGTCAGGAGACTGACTTGGATCTCGGACACTATGAGCGTTTCACTGGTATACAGACCACACGCTACAATAACTTTACTACTGGACGTATTTATCAAAGTGTTATCGACAAAGAGCGTCGTGGTGACTATTTGGGCAAGACCATTCAGGTTATCCCTCATATCACCGATGAGATAAAGCGCGATATGCTTTATCTAGGTAAAACGAAGAAGTATGACTTCGTAATTACAGAGATTGGTGGTACGGTGGGCGATATTGAGGGACAACCCTTCCTTGAAGCCATTCGTCAGCTTAAGTGGGATTTGGGTAAGAACGCAGTGTGCGTACACCTTACTTATGTGCCTTACTTGGCAGCTGCTGGTGAACTAAAAACAAAGCCTACTCAGCACTCTGTAAAAGAATTGCAGAGCCTAGGCATTCAGCCCGATGTGTTGGTGCTTCGTGCTGAGCGCGAACTCGGTGTGGGCTTGCGTCGAAAGATTGCCGCCTTCTGCAACGTTTCACCAGAAGCGGTGGTGCAGAGCCTAGACATGCCCACTATCTACGAAGTGCCTTTGCGTATGCAAGAACAGGGCTTGGATGCTACCATTCTGCGTAAGCTCGATGTACCCGTGGGTGAAACTCCGGGTCTTGGTCCTTGGCGTTCCTTCCTCGATCGTCGCCACAAGGCTACCGAGGTAGTGAACATTGGCTTGGTGGGTAAGTACGATTTGCAAGATGCTTATAAGAGTATTTTGGAAGCCCTTTCGCAAGCCGGTACTTACAACGACCGCAAAGTGAAATGCCACTTTATTAACTCTGAGAAGATAACCAGCGAAACCGTGGGCGAGATGCTGAGCGGAATGGATGGCTACGTGATTTGCCCTGGCTTTGGCCAACGTGGCATAGAGGGTAAAATCATTGCCGTGCAATACTGCCGCGAACACAACTTGCCTACCTTTGGTATTTGCTTGGGTATGCAGATGATGGTCATCGAGTATGGTCGCAATGTGCTAGGCTATGCCGATGCCAACTCAGTGGAAATGGACCAGAAGACAGCCCACAACGTAATCGACCTAATGGAAGACCAAAAGAACATTACCAACATGGGCGGAACAATGCGCTTGGGCGGTTACGAATGTGCATTGCGCGAGGGTAGCAAAGTGCGTGCTATCTATGGCAAGGAAATTATCCGCGAACGTCACCGTCACCGCTACGAGTTTAATAGCGACTACCGCGAGCAATATGAAGCAGCGGGCATGCAATGTGTAGGTACTAACCCCGACACCGACTTGGTGGAAATCGTAGAGGTGCCCTCACTCACTTGGTTCGTGGGTACGCAGTTCCACCCCGAATACTCAAGCACCGTGCTCAAACCTCACCCCTTGTTCCTAGATTTTGTAAAGGCCGCTATCGACAACAAGAAATAAACTACTCCTTCGTTAGCCAACCCTAAGCGTTGGCTAGCGAACCTGACTACTTATGGATAAAAATACAATCTACGGCCTCATCCTAATTGCAGCCGTACTTATAGGCTTCAGTTGGTACAACACCAATAACCAACCAACCAATGTAGCCGCACAAACCGAGCAAACCGCAGGAAGTAATGCTGCTGAGACAGCCGACAAGAAAGCCGACAAAGCTGCTGCCGTTTTTGTGGTCGACAGTGCAGACGTGTTCTTTGCAGCCACCCAAGGAAGCAATCAAGAGGTGATCCTAAAGAACAGTAAAGTTAGCGTGAAGATTAGCACCAAGGGCGGTGCTATCAGCGAGGTAAAGCTCAACGAGTATAAAAGTTATGCCGACTTTGAAGCCAAGCGCAACAACGCCTTGCTGCTCTACACTGCAAAGAATGCGGGGCTGAACTTCCAACTCGACACCAAGGAGGGCGTGCTTTCGTTCAGCAACTACTATTTTACCCCAGTAAATGCCACTGATAGCACGGTGACGATGCGTCTAACTGCTCAGGATGGAGCTACTATCGACGTGGACTATGCCCTCTTGCCCGACAATTATTTGGTGAACCTCACCGTGAAGTCGCAGGGCTTGCAAAAGCATCTTCCCGCCTCCACAAAGGCTATCCAGCTCGACTGGAACGACCAAGTGGCACAACACGAGAAGGGCTTCTACTTTGAGAACATGTACTCAACGCTCACCTACAAGAAGCACGACGATGACACCAAAAAACTCTCGGAAAACAATACCGAAGAGGAAAGTGTGACGGGCGGTGTGGACTGGATTGCCTTCAAAAATCAATACTTCAGTTCCGTGTTGATGGCAGCCGTTCCTTTGCAGACGGTGAACGTGAAGAGCGAACAACTTGAAGAAGGAAGCGGCTACTTGAAGAACTACTCGGCCAGTATGGCAGCAGAATTCGACGCCACGGGGGCAAAGGCAAGTAAGTTTCAGTTCTACTTCGGCCCCAACAACTACCGCTTGTTGCAGTCGATGGATGATTACAAACGTTCCACCTTCGACAACGACCTTCAAGGTCTTGTCTACCTAGGTTGGCCTATCGTGAAGTGGATTAACCGCTTTTTTACCCTCTACGTGTTCGACTTCCTCACCCAGTTAGGTTTGCCTATGGGCGTAGTCTTGCTACTCATCACCTTGTTGCTGCGAGCCATCGTCTATATCCCCACTCGCAAGAGTTTCTTGAGCAGCGCCAAAATGCGTGTGTTGAAACCAAAAGTCGACGAAATCGCCCAAAAATACCCCAAACAGGAAGATGCCATGAAGCGTCAGCAGGAGACCATGTCGCTCTACTCGCAATATGGCGTAAGTCCGATGGGAGGCTGCTTACCCATGCTCATCCAAATGCCTATTTGGATTGCGATGTTCAATTTCGTGCCTAACGCTATTGAGCTTCGTCAGCAGAGCTTCCTTTGGGCCGACGACCTCTCTACCTACGACAGTCTCATTTCTTGGGGAACTAACATCTGGGGCTTGGGCAACCACCTCAGTCTGTTCTGCCTCTTGTTCTGTGCCACCAACCTACTATACAGTTTCATGACGATGCGCCAGCAACGCGAAACTATGTCGGGCGAACAAGCACAGCAGTTGAAGATGATGCAGTGGATGATGATGCTCATGCCGCTCTTCTTCTTCTTTATGTTCAACAAGTACTCGGCCGGCTTGAACTACTACTACTTCATTTCGCTCTTGTTCAGCGCACTCACCATGTGGTACTTGCGCCGCACAACAGACGATGCCAAACTCTTGGCCAAGCTAGAGGCTAACTACAAGGCCAACAAGAATAACCCCAACCGCAAAACAAGCGGTTTGGCCGCACGCTTGGAGGCTCTGCAAAAACAGCAAGAAGAAATGATGAAGCGCCAACAAGAAATTCAGGCGCACCGTCAGGGAAAATAATCCACACACGAGAGAGAGGGGACTAGAAACGCTTTACAACCCTTTCTCTCACTGGAAAGCTAAAAGCCTAACCTATTCCGTGTTTTGGCTTTTAGCTTTTCACTTTTTAATAACACTCACATATCGATGAACCTACTCACAACGATGCTTACAGCAACCGCTCTGCTCGCCTCAGCAGCCCAACTAAACCTAGCACAGGCCGAAAGTGCAGACGACTTTATTGGAAAACAACAACCCACACTCCAATCAGACCGCATGACCCCTGAAACTCTTTGGGCTATGGGGCGCATGGGAGGCTTCCATCTGTCCCCCAACGGCAAGCAAGCCGTGTATGGTGTGACTTATTATAGCGTGAAGCAGAACAAAAGTCATTCGCTACTCTACACTCTCGACCTTGGTACACTAGAAAGCAAACAACTCACCACTAGTCGCAAAAGCGAAGCGGGAGGCGTGTATGTAAACAATGGCAAACAAATCGTTTACCTTTCGGCCGAATCAGGCTCAAACCAACTTTGGCTGATGAATGCAGATGGTAGCGACCGAAAGCAAATAAGTCACACCAAGAGCGATGTGGCCGATTTCCTCTTTTCACCCGATGGAAAGAAAGTTATCCTCATCATGGAAGTGGACCAAAACCATAGCATACAGAAGAATGATGCCGACCTTCCTTTAGCCACGGGAATGGTGATAAACGACCTCATGTATAAGCACTGGGATACCTATGTGACCACTGCTCCCCATCCCTTCGTGGCCGACTTCGACGGCCAACGTGTGGGTGATGCGCTCGATTTGCTGGAGGGTGAACCCTTCGAATGTCCGATGATGCCTTTCGGCGGAGTGGAACAGTTGGCCTGGAGTCCCGACTCGAAAACCATTGCCTACACTTGCCGCAAAAAGGTGGGTAAGGCTTATGCCATCAGCACCGATAGCGACATCTACCTCTACAACCTAGCAACGGGCGAAACCAAGAACCTTTGTAAACCCGCTGGTTACCATGCCCCCGAGGTGGAGGCCGACCGCTCATTGCAACACCAAGCCGTGAACAGCCCAGCTGAGGACAGCAATATGGGTTACGACCAAAACCCGCAGTTCTCACCCAACGGACAGTATGTAGCTTGGAGCAGCATGGAGCGTGATGGATACGAAAGCGACCGAACTCGCCTCTGCGTGATGAACTTGAAAACGGGTAAGAAAACGTATGTTACCGAGCGTTTCGAAAGCGGCGTAAACGAGTTCTGCTGGGCCAACGATAATCAGTCTCTCTACTTCACGGGGGTGTGGCATGGAAAGACACAGGTATATCAAACCAACCTCAAGGGAGAACTTAAAGCACTGACTAATGACGTGGCTGACTATTCCCTACTTTCGCTTTCGCCCGATGGCAAGACCCTCTACTGCAAGCGTCAAAGCATGAGTGCGGCCGACGAGGTGTTTGCCCTCTCCTTGAATGGCAAGAAAACGGAGGTAAAACAAGTTACCAACGAGAATAAGTATTTCTATGACCACCTCACCTTCGGCAAGGTGGAGGAACGCTGGGTAAACACGGTGGACGGTAAGCAGGAACTCTGCTGGGTAATCTATCCTCCCCATTTCGACCATTCGAAGAAATATCCCACGCTGCTCTTCTGTGAGGGTGGTCCGCAAACTCCAGTTAGTCAATTCTGGAGCTTCCGGTGGAACATGCAAATCATGGCCGCTAACGATTACATCATCATCGCTCCCAATCGTCGAGGCTTGCCTGGTTTCGGCATGGAATGGCTCGAAGAAATTTCGGGCGACTACTCAGGTCTCTGCATGCAGGACTACCTAAGTGCCATCGATGACATTTGCAAGGAAACCTATGTCGACAAGGAGCGTTTGGGAGCCGTAGGAGCTAGCTTTGGTGGATATAGCGTATACTGGTTGGCTGGAAATCATGACAAGCGATTTAAAGCCTTTATTGCCCACGATGGCATTTACAACACCCAGCAGCAGTATGTGGAAACCGAAGAAATGTGGTTCCCAAACTGGGACATGGGAAGCGCACCTTGGAAGAAAGCAGCCGACGGCCAAGTGCAGAAGGTGTTTACTACCTCACCTCATCTCTATGTAGACAAATGGGATACCCCTATCCTTTGCATCCATGGTCAGAAAGACTTCCGTATTGAATACACCCACGCAGAGTCGGCTTTCAACACCGCTCGTATGCGTGGTCTTGATGCCCAACTCTTGCTATTCCCCGATGAGAACCATTGGGTGCTGAAACCTCAAAACGGCATCCTATGGCAACGCACCTTCTTCCGTTGGCTCGATAAGTACTTAAAGTAATACTAAACACAAAAATAAAATGAATCAAAACAAAAAGGGCGGGGTGGCCAACACCTTGCAACAAAAGCTGAGCGACTCAAAATCCGCTCGATGGACAGCCCTTGTCATTGTGAGTTTCACCATGATGTTCGGCTACTTCTTTACCGACGTGATGTCACCCATCGAACCGCTGCTAACCGCAGCGAAAGGAGCACAAAGCGGACTTGGCTTAGGTTGGAACTCTGACGAGTATGGATTCTTTTCCGGAGCCTATGGCTACTTCAATGTATTCCTCTTGTTGCTATTCTTTGGCGGTGTGATACTCGACAAATTTGGCATTCGCTTCACGGGCGTCCTCTCTACCGTATTGATGTTTGGCGGAGCTATTATTAAATGGTGGGCTTTGGCCAATAACTTCGAGGGCAACATGGTTTTGCCCTTAGGACTTGGCACTTATCAGCAGCAAGTGGTGTTAGCTGCTCTCGGCTTTGCCATTTACGGCGTGGGTTGCGAAATAGCAGGTATCACGGTGAGCAAAGTGATCGTAAAATGGTTTACAGGCCACGAACTTGCCTTGGCCATGGGTTTGCAAGTAGCTCTCGCACGTATTGGTACGGCTGCAGCCTTGGCTGTAGCTTTGCCTTTCGCTAAGCAAATGGGAGGCGTGTCAGCCTCTGTAGGTCTCGGTGCTTCTATGTTGTGTGCTGGTATGATAGCCTTCCTCGTTTATTGCGTAATGGATAAGAAGGAAGATGCCTCCGTAGCTGCTGTAGAAACAGAGAAGGAGGAAGGTTTCAAGTTCTCCGACTTAGCAGAACTCTTCTGCAACCGCGGCTTCTGGTATGTTGCCTTGCTCTGCTTGATGTTTTATGCTGGCGTGTTCCCCTTCTTGAAGTTCGCCACGAAACTGATGACTATGAAGTATGCCGTTGACCCCGAATTGGCTGGCCTTATTCCCGCCATGTTGCCCTTCGGCACAATCTTCTTGACCCCGCTATTCGGTCACATCTACGACCGCTATGGCAAGGGTGCCACGCTGATGCTCATTGGTAGCGTGTTGCTAACGCTAGTGCATGTGATGTTCGCTTTACCCCTCCACTCTTGGGTATTAGCCATCGTGGTGATGGTCGTGTTGGGCGTGGCCTTTGGTCTTGTACCCTCTGCTATGTGGCCTTCCGTGCCCAAGATTATCCCCATGAAGCTGTTGGGTACAGCCTATGCCTTAATCTTCTACATTCAGAATATAGGTCTTTCCTTGGTGCCCGTGTGGATTGGTAAGGTAAACCAAGCAAACACCAACGCTGAGGGCATCATCGACTACACCGAAACGATGACCATCTTTGCTGGCTTTGGCGTGGTGGCCATCCTTATTTCAGTGCTCTTAATCCTTGAGGATAAGAAAAAGGGCTACGGCTTGCAGAAGGCGAACGTGAAGAAATAATACCGCCCCTAGACTACAACAGTAGCCTTGTAGAAAAATGATAAAAGTTCGGCAACCATGTTATAAATGGTTGTCGAACTTATTTTTTCTTTGTGTGGTGGTAACTATTCAGCGGTAGCTAAATAGTCCGTTCCAACTTTTTAGTTTTTGTTGTATTTTCATACGAAAATTATTAGTGCCGTTTTGTAATCTCACGGCGTAAGTTTTATATAGTTATTCGTTTGTTTTGAGATAAAGACACAAAAAGAGAGAGCACTCACTGGTAGGCAAGTGCGCGGT
>CAVFOF010000089.1:0-9247 GCA_963623895.1 bacterium | reverse complement strand
GCGCAGTATTCCCTGGCATTCAAGGAGGCCCTCTTGAGCACGTCATTGCAGCTAAAGCCGTAGCTTTTGGAGAAGCCTTAAAACTTGAATTCAAGGACTATGCTCTACAAGTGAAAAAGAATGCAGCACGCCTTGCAGACCAACTCATGCAGCGAGGATTTACAATTGTGAGTGGAGGAACTGACAACCACTCAATGCTCGTTGATTTACGCTCAAAATACCCTGAACTGACAGGAAAAGTGGCCGAAAGCGCACTTGTGGCAGCAGACATAACAGTAAACAAAAATATGGTTCCATTCGACTCTCGATCGGCATTTCAAACCTCGGGCATTCGTCTCGGAACTTCCGCCATCACGACCCGGGGAGCAAAGGAAGAATTTATGGACATCATCGCTGAGATGATAGAAACCGTGCTAGACAACCCCACCGACGAAGCAACAATCGAAACAACACGAAGCAAGGTGAATAACCTCATGAAGGACTACCCCATCTTCGCTTGGTAAGACCTTGATTTAATAACATTCTTAAACTCTATAGATCCAAGATGTAGCACAATTTGACTAATCATTGGCACATCTTGGATTTTGCATTAAATATAATGTGGCTCAAATTTCCCTATGTGTAAAAAAATGGTTTATTTTGCCTATAAATAATTTGATGTTATGATTAAGTCGAAACAAGAGCTTTCTCTCTTAAACAACAAAATAGCCATCATCAGTGATACGAAATTGCTAGGAAATACTAATCCAGAATATCGACTAACTGCTTACGCAACGTTGCTCTGTACCAAAGGGCAAGCTAACCTCGTGCTTAACAATCTTGAGCTAAAACTTCAAACGGGAGACCTTCTTGTTTGCATGCCTGGTAGCATGATTGAAGGAAGATCTGTGTCAGAAAATTTCCAAACCATAGGTTTCTACCTTTCACACCAATTCTTTGAAGCACTAACCGAAATTCCAATCGGATTGCTTGACTCCGCCGTTTATATCGCTGAGCACCCACTTACCCACATCGACGAACAAGCTGTTGAAATATTTACGCAATACTACGAGCTCATTCGTTCTAAACTAAACAGCGAAAGCAATGAAAATCTGCATAATCAGTTGGTCACAGACCTTCTGATACAGGCATTTATGTATGAATTCCATGACGCAATGGAGAAATCGGTTAAACTTGAAAGCAGAAGTATACACTTTACATCTGGCGATAATCTACGTAAGAATTTCATGCAACTGCTACTGCAATCCTACCCTAAGCCTCGCTCCGTTGCTTGGTATGCTGACAAACTAAACGTGACACCAAAGTACCTCAGCAATGTCTGCAAACAGCTAACGGGGAAAAACGCTTCTGCTATCATCGACCAGTATGTCCTTGAAGATGTAAAACGTAATCTCATGCGACCAGAAAAAAGCGTCAAGCAAATTGTACGTGAACTTGATTTCGCCTCTATTTCCTTCTTTGGAAAGTACGTCAAAAAACACTTAGGAATGTCTCCAAAACATTATAGAAAGACTCTAGAAATCAGAAACCACAAACCAATTACAAACTCATGACAACACAAGAAACTCAAGCCGTGTTAGACGCTATCAAAACCCGTCGAAGCATCCGCAATTTCAAAGATGAAAATGTTCCTCAATCCATTATCGAACAAATCGTAGAAGCAGGAACTTATGCAGCCTCAGGCAAAGGGGAACAACCATGGCTAGTGATAGAGGTTACAAACGAAGAAGAAAAGAATCGAATCCGACGCGACAATGCCATCATAATGGGGAAAGGCGAAGAAGCAGATCCCTTCTACGGAGCACCAGTATACTTGATTGTGCTTTCTAAGCGCGGCAACCCTAACCACGTTTACGATGGAACACTAATGATGGGCAACATGATGATTGCGGCACACGCTCTAGGCCTCGGCACATGCTGGATAAACCGAGCACGCGAAGAGTTTGATAGACCTGAATACAAGGATTGGCTTAAATCACTTGGCGTGGATGAAGAGTACGAAGGCATCGGACATCTTGCCCTTGGATACCCAGACGGAGAACCCAAAAATGCTAAAGAAAGAAAGCCGTGCCTTATTAAGGTTAAATAACAAGGACGAAATCCCCTACATGCTTATATAGGCAATCCGAGATCCACCGAAAGCAGATTATTAAATGTTGTGTCGCCCTCACCCTAGTAATGCTTCATGGACTGTATTTGCATCAAGTTCGCATTAGGAGTTAATGTTACAAACCTAACATTTTGAATTAAAAGTTTGGGCAATCCAAATCTTTTCTACAAATTTGCAAAGTAAATAACGCATTTAGCAATATTAATCACTCATTATCATGGAAAATACAGTTCAACCACTTAGTGGCTTAAAAAAAGAAGACTTCCGAAAAGAAATAAAAGGTAAGAAGGTAGATCTTTTCTTCTTGCATAACAACAACGGAATGGAGGTCGCAATTACCAACTATGGCGGTTCTATAGTTGCCATCATGGCTCCCGACCGTGAAGGTTATTATGTTAACATCATTCAGGGACACGATAACATTGATGATTGCATTAACTCGCCCGAACCTTTCCTTAGCACCCTCGTAGGGCGCTATGGGAATCGCATCTGCCACGGCAGGTTCACCTTGAATGGAAAAGAATATAGCCTCGCAGTCAACAATGGGCCAAACCATCTTCATGGAGGGGCTACAGGCTTCCATGCACGAGTATGGGATGCAGAGCAAATCAATGACCACACGCTCGTACTACGTTATATTTCAGCCTACTACGAAGAAGGCTTTCCTGGCGAATTGTCAATAACCGTAATGTACTCTCTATCAGAAGACAATGAACTAAAAATCGACTATAAAGGAACGACCAACAAGAAGACCATTGTTAATATGACTAGTCATGGCTTCTTCTCCCTAGCAGGCATTGGCAACCCCACCCCCACTTGCGAGGATGTAATTTGTCAAATCAATGCTGACTTTTATGTGCCTATCGATGAAAATAGCATCCCAACGGGTGAAATACGTAGCGTAAAAGGAACTCCTTTCGACTTTACCACTCCTCATCCCGTAGGTGACCATCTAACCGATTTCTCTGACGAACAAATTAAGAATGGTGCTGGGTATGATCACTGTTTCGTATTAAACAAGCATGAACCTGGAGAACTTACTTTCGCTGCTAAAATAATCGAACCGAAGAGCGGTCGGTCAATGGAAGTATATACCACGGAACCTGGTGTACAATTCTATTCTGATAACTGGGCCGATGGATACAAAGGTCAACATGGAGCAACCTTCGGCAAACATTCAGCCCTTTGTTTCGAAGCGCAACACTTCCCTGATAGCCCCAATCGTGCATACTTTCCACCAGTAGTATTAAAGCCTGGTCAAGTATACACCCAGAAGACTATCTACAAATTTGGCGTTGAATAAAACATCTAACAATAATAACATCTTAACAACTTTCCTTTCAAAAAATGAGTAATCAAAAGAAACAATGGAGTGCTATCATCATCATGATTGCCCTCTTTGCAATGATTGCCTTCGTGACAAACCTTTGCACACCTATGGCAACCATTATCAAGAACCAAGGCGAAATATCAAATGTCCTTGCGCAAATAGGTAACTACGGCAACTTTGTGGCCTATCTTGTAATGGGTATCCCTGCTGGTATGCTCATCGCAAAGTACGGCTATAAGAAGACAGCTCTAATTGGTTTAGCAATTGGTATCATCGGTATTCTTATTCAATGGTGCAGCGGTTTACTTAATGTGGAAGAAAACCTCGGTCTTGTGTTTACCGTTTACCTCATCGGGGCATTCATCGCTGGTTTCTGCATGTGTATCCTTAACTGCGTAGTAAACCCCATGCTCAACATTCTTGGTGGCGGTGGTAACACGGGTAATCAGCTGATTCAGACTGGTGGTGTGTTCAACTCCTCTGCAGCCGTATTCTGCTACATTTTGATGGGTGCTCTCATTTCTGACGCAACAAAGGCTAAGATTGCAGACGCAACACCTGCGCTTATGATTGCCCTCGCTATCTTCGTAGTCGCATTCATTATAATCTCGTTTACAAAGATTGAAGAACCTGAACAAGCTCCTGTACAAATCAGCCTGATAAAAGGTGCAATGAGCCACCGCCATTTCGCTCTCGGTGCTCTAGCAATTTTCCTTTACATGGGTATTGAAGTAGGTGTGCCTAACTATGTGCAACAATTCTTGACAAACGAAAAGCACATCCCCGCAGGAACTGTGGGGATGCTCGTAGCTGTATATTGGTTTATGATGCTTATCGGCCGTTTGGTTGGTGCAGTAATTGGTGGCAAGGTCAGCAGTCGCACAATGATTACTACTGTATCAGTTGCAACTCTCGTCCTTGTTCTCTTCGGAATGTTTGCCCCTGCGAATATTTTGGTTAGCTTCCCTGGTGTTGATTGGGGCAAACTTGAACTCGTTTGGCAAGATGTTCCTGTAGGTATTTTCTCATTCCTTCTCGTAGGTCTCTTCACCTCTGTAATGTGGGGTGGCATCTTTAATATGGCTGTTGAAGGACTGGGCAAATACACGGCCATCGCTTCGGGAATCTTCATGACAATGGTATTCGGTTGCGCAATAATGATGGCTATTCAAGCCTATGTTGCAGATGCTGTTGGCTACATCAATAGCTATTGGGTTGTAGTGTTCTGCGCAGCATACTTGCTCTTCTATGCGCTCATTGGTAGCCGGGTTTCCAAAAGAGAAGAATAAACAAATAAAAAATAAGTTCAAGCCGACTTCAACTTATAACAAGCGAAGTCGCTTGAGTTATTCATCTAACAACATATAATATCTTTATCCCCATGAAATTAACAGTAGAAGACGTTAGAAGTCGATTCATCGAACATTTCGATGGAACCACAGGTTCTGTATATGCATCCCCTGGTCGTATTAACCTTATTGGTGAACACACCGACTATAACGGAGGCTTCGTTTTTCCTGGTGCAGTAAGTCAAGGAGTCATTGCAGAAATCAAGCCCAACGGAACTCGTAAGGTTCGTGCCTACTCTATCGACCTCAAAGACTATGTAGAGTTCAGCCTCGACGATGAAAAAGGTCCTTCAGCCACACACTTCCGCTTCATCTTCGGTGTATGTCGCGAAATGATGAAACTAGGTGTACCCGTGGAAGGTTTCAACACAGCATTCGCTGGCGATGTACCCCTCGGAGCAGGAATGTCGTCCTCTGCCGCTTTGGAAAGCACTTATTCCTTTGCTATCAACGACCTATTCGGAGGCAACAAGATTGATAAGTTTACCTTAGCCAAGGTTGGACAAGCAACAGAGCATAACTACATTGGCTGTAACTGCGGTATCATGGATCAATTTGCCTCAGTGTTTGGTAAAGCTGGTAGCTTGATGCGTTTAGATTGCCGTTCACTAGAGTACAAGTATTTCCCCTTCGATCCTAAGGGGTACAAACTTGTTCTACTTAACTCTCAAGTTAAACATGAGCTCGCCTCTTCAGCCTACAACGACCGTCGCAAGAGCTGCGAAAATGTTGTTGCTGCAATGAAAAAGCACCACCCCGAAGTAGATACCCTTCGCGATGCAACCTACGATATGCTTGATGAAGTACGTCCTGAAGTTAGCGAAGAAGACGCACTCCGTGCTAAATATGTTATCGGTGAGAAATACCGTGTACTTGAAGTATGCGTAGCACTCGAAGAAGGTGACTATGAAGAAGTGGGTAAAAAGATGTACGAAACCCACTATGGTTTGAGCAAGGAATACGAAGTATCTTGTCCTGAACTTGATTTCTTAAACGATGTAGCCCATAGCTGCGGAGTTACAGGTTCACGTATCATGGGTGGCGGCTTTGGTGGTTGTACCATCAACCTTGTTAGCGAAGATCTATATTCAAACTTTATTGACACCGCTAAGAAGGCATACAAAGAGAAATACGGCAAAGAACCCATCGTTATTGATGTCGTCATCGGTGATGGTTCCCGTAAGCTCTGCTAATCCATAAGCTAGAATAAACGAAAGTGGAGATAAACGCTTAATCAGTGTTTATCTCCTCTTTTCGTACGCTCAATAGAGCATTTTCTAACAAGTGAAAATCCCTACCAAACCCCATTATAGAAGGATTTACATTTGCCAAGGACAAGGAGGTTCATCGTGAGATGGAACCTGAGGAAGTTGGCGGCAAAACAAAGTTTATAGACCGAAACCTCATATAAGGCATATGGCCATGGATAATATTACACAGCAAAGGAGAACCTCGTGTGTTCTTCTGCCTACAATGCGGCGAAGATGCGAGGGTAGCGCATTGACTGTTGCAAGAATAACAAGTACATATCACTAGAATAATGAGTATACATCATACAACATCATATATGAATGAAATGCCCCATGACCTACTCAAACTATCAATATTCTTATGAACCTTAAAATCCCTTTTAAAGTGGGCCTTGCCCTATTAATTACTTTCTTATACTCTATTTCCTTTTGTGAAGCACAAACTGTAGAAAAGAGTCAGACGGAAGAGTTGTTTAATAGATTTAAGATGGCCGCTCAATTTGACTATCGATATCCGCGCGAGAAGGTATATATGCATTTTGATAACTCGGCATATTTTGAGGGAGACACCCTTTGGTATAAAGCTTATGTGGTGCGTGCTTCTTCGTTAAAACCCACCACTCTGAGCAAGATACTCTATGTAGAACTTCTAGACACTGATGGTCAAGAAATAGACAAACAAATTCTACAATTAGATAACATGGGTACTGCTCATGGTGGATTGTCATTGGCACTTCCCGTACGTGCGGGCTACTATGAGGTGAGAGCCTACACTCGTGAGATGGTCAATTGGGGGACAGAAGCTTGCTTTTCTCGCATACTTCCCGTGTTCACTGGAGCTCGTCCCTCCGTTGCGACACAAGGTCAAGGGCACACCTCCGACATTGTAAAACTATCCCTTCCGCAACCAGAATACCATGGAGACGCTACACTATCCTCCCCCCGCCCCTACGAGATAAAGGATGAAAGCGGACGACTGCTAACGTTCTACCCTGAAGGAGGAGAACGAGTGCGGGGGGTTCGGCAACGCATTGCCTATAAACTAACTGATGGACGAGGGTTGCCAGTAGATGACACCCTTAACATATACAATGCTAAGGGAACACTTTGTGCAATATCTTCTCCCGATTATGAGGGGATGGGAGATTTCTACCTTACTGAAGATTTTGGCGATGAAGGATATGCCACTTTGAATTCTTCACTTGGGAACAAGCATCGACAGAAAAAGTTTAACCTTCCCCACCCTATTAATTCATATGCTCTCACTGCGCAACTAATGCCCGATGGCCTTTATGTAGACGTAGCGTCCTCCGACTCCCTAGCTACATATAACAACTTACTAGGTCTGGCTGTGTTCAATCGTGAGAATGCAACCTTCTTCGACACACTGACTGTTGGCCATGAAGAAGTGGAGATACTTGTTCCTACTAAAGCCTTACGTGGCGGTGTAAATAAATTGACTCTTTTTGATAGAAAAGGTAGAGAAATCTGCAATCGACTATTTTGGTCGCCTTTCTCCGTGAGTGATAGTGCTCGGGTGATAAATGTTGACATGAAGCAGAATAAACTAATCTATGAGCCTTTTACACCCGCAGTAGTTTCCATTTCGCTTAATGACAAAAAAGGGCATTCCGTGGAAGGTGCAAGCCTTTCCCTTTCGGCTCGCGATGAGGCGAGCAATGTGCTATCCTGCCGTGATGGCGGCATGGAAGGACAATTGCTCTTAGCAAGTGAAGTGCGTGGTTATATTCATCGTCCTGACCTTTATTTTCAGCGTAATGATGCGGCACACCGCCGTATGATAGATCTTCTTCTAAGTGTGCAGGGATGGAGTGCCAACACCTTCAACGTAATGAGTGGAGAAGAGTCATTTGCGCTCAAACAACCGATTGAAGATAAGCTAACCCTATGCGGCACAATCTATAAGGACAATAACAAACTCGCCCCTTTCCCAAATTTAAACTTGACCATGCATGCCTATCGTTATGAAAATAGTAAAGTAATGGGAGAGGCCATCGAAGGTGCTACCACTACCGATGCTGAGGGTAAGTTTGCCTTCGAGTCAAACGTTAATTTTGAGGGAGAATATCTTGCCTTATTCACCATGCGCTCGGGTGACAAAAAACATAAAGGTTGGAGTAGACTTGGCATCGACCGTTGGTTTTCTCCCACTCCTCGGTCACTCTATGCGCCCGACCTTCAGCTTAATCTATACGATGGTTCGGACAATGCCTTACGCGCATTTAGCAATCCCAATGAGCGAACCTTTGAATGGAAAGACACCATTCCACAGATTATGAAATACGACCTTCATGCGGCTGAGGTCGTGGTTTCTACCAAACGCTACCATGGCTTTACGGGCAATAGGTATTCGTGGGGAGGTGGTGAAGACTATGGCCGACAAAAAAGCATGAAGTTCATCAACATTCAACGAGAACTTGAGCGTTATAAGGATAGTGGTGCGGGTACAACCATTAGCCTTGGCGACTTACTAAAATACCTTGACAACAACATTAATTACGATCGAAATACGGACTTAAGTTCTGAGGCCTTAGGCACTGAATCCACTAGTTCAAGGGTCACTGAAGAAGTATCAGAAACACAAAATAAGCAAGAGGAAGAACCAAATAAACTAGGAACCTACTTCTACAAGGGACATGCTCTTCGTGTGTATCACAACAATGTAGAACTGACTGATATTGAGGTGGAAAGACTGATGGAAGAAGAGAGTGCCAACATTAAGTCGGTATCCTTCGTGATTGACAATAAAAGGAGTGATGCGCTTTCGGGCGATGAAAAGCGATATAGCTCGGAGAAATACTGCATGTACATCTACGAATTGCCAGATGCTTACCGCAAGCGTATGTCAAAGGGTAAGGAATATCGACACATCAGCGGTTTCACGCCCAACAAGAAATTCTACTCACCCAACTACCGCCAGTTCGACCTTCCAAGTTCAAGCGATGTGCGACGCACACTATTGTGGTTGCCCACCCTCACTACAGATAAAGATGGAAAAGCCACAGTGATTTTCTTCACCAATTCACGTCCTAATCAAACACTCGATATCACCTTGCGAGGCATTACAAAAGATGGAAAAATAGTAGATTACAACTAAAGCAATTCCTCATGCTCTGATTGATTAGTACGTAAAAACGTAAGCATCCCATACAAGCCGTATTGTATACTTCCCCATAACGTACGAATT
>CAVFOF010000088.1:0-9319 GCA_963623895.1 bacterium | reverse complement strand
GGGCTCTCCTCCGTGTTCTCCACAGATGCCGCATTTGAGTTCGGGGCGTACTGAGCGACCTTTGTTAACGGCCATGTCGATGAGTTGGCCTACACCGTTTTGGTCCAGCACTTGGAATGGGTCAACCTTAAGGATTTTCTTGTCTAAATAAACTGGCAAGAAGCTAGCGATATCATCGCGTGAGTAACCGAAGGTCATCTGCGTAAGGTCGTTTGTGCCGAAGCTGAAGTATTCTGCGCGAGAGGCAATCTTGTCGGCCGTTAAGGCAGCGCGTGGAATTTCAATCATTGTGCCTACCTTAAATGGAATTTCGATACCTTCCTCTGCGAACAAGGCTGCGGCTTCGTTGCGAATGACGCATTCTTGTGCTTCAAATTCATACAAGATACCTGTGAGGGGCACCATAATCTCGGGGTGGGGGTCAAGACCTTCTCTTTTGAGCTCGATAGCTGCGGTGAGGATGGCTCTTGTTTGCATTTGTGTGATTTCGGGATAGGTGTTTCCCAAACGGCAACCACGATGTCCTAGCATGGGGTTGTGCTCGCAGAGGCTATCTACGCGTTGGCGAATGTATTCTACGGTCACACCCATTGCCTTTGCCATTTCTTCTTGTCCCTTCAAATCGTGGGGTACGAACTCATGGAGGGGAGGATCGAGCAAGCGCACGTTGACTGGGTAGCCATCCATTGCGCGGAAGATGCCCTTAAAGTCTTCTTTTTGGTAGGGTAGGAGTTTGGCCAATGCTTTCTTTCTTCCTTCAACGTCTTCGGCTAGAATCATTTCGCGCATGGCAATGATTTTCTCGTTGTCGAAGAACATGTGCTCTGTGCGGCAGAGACCAATGCCCACGGCACCGAACTTGCGTGCGACTTCGGCATCATGAGGTGTGTCTGCATTTGTGCGTACTTGTAGGTGAGTGTATTTTGCGCACAAGTCCATAAGGGCTGCGAAGTCGCCTGAGAGTTCAGCGGCTTGCGTTTTGATTTCGCCCTGATAGACACGTCCGTTAGAACCGTTGAGTGAGATGTAGTCGCCCTCTTTGAGTACGACACCATCGATTTCCACCTTTCTATTTTTGTAGTCTACGTTGATGGCTCCTGCGCCGCTGACGCAGCATTTGCCCATGCCACGAGCCACTACGGCAGCGTGCGAGGTCATACCTCCTCTAGCAGTGAGTATGCCTTCGGCTACGGCCATACCTGCGAGGTCTTCAGGTGAGGTTTCGATGCGCACCATAACCACTTTATGTCCGTCGGCATGCCATTTAGCAGCGTCTTCAGCGAAGAACACGATTTGTCCGCAAGCCGCACCTGGACTGGCTGGTAGACCGCGAGTCAATTCTTTAGCGTCGGCCAAAGCAGCTTTTGAGAATACGGGGTGGAGTAGTTCGTCGAGTTTTTGAGGTTCACAACGTTTGATGGCCGTTTTCTCGTCAATCATGCCTTGTCGAAGCAAGTCCATGGCAATCTTTACCATTGCTGCACCTGTGCGTTTACCATTTCGAGTCTGCAAGAACCAAAGTTTCCCTTCCTGAACGGTGAACTCCATGTCCTGCATATCGTGATAGTGCTCTTCAAGTTTTGTTTGGATGGCATCGAGTTGATGGTAGATTTTAGGCATAGCCTCTTCCATTGAGGGATAAGTGGCTTTGCGTTCCTCTTCAGAAATGCCTTGCAGTTCAGCCCAGCGACGTGAGCCTTCTAAGGTGATTTGCTGCGGGGTGCGGATACCAGCCACAACGTCCTCGCCTTGAGCGTTTACTAGCCATTCGCCGTTGAAGATGTCTTCTCCTGTCGCTGCATCACGGCTGAAGCAAACGCCAGTGGCTGAGGTGTCGCCCATGTTGCCGAACACCATTGCCATTACGGTGACAGCCGTTCCCCATTCTGCGGGAATGCCCTCCATCTTGCGGTAGAGGATGGCGCGTTCGTTCATCCAAGAGTCGAACACGGCGCAGATAGCCCCCCAAAGTTGCTCCATGGGGTCGGTGGGGAATTCCTTTTTAGTTTGTTCTAGGATGGCCTTTTTGAAGCGTTTTACGAGTTCCTTTAGGTCGTCCACTTCTAGCTCGTTGTCCAGTTTAACACCTTTCGCTTTCTTTACGTCTTCGATGATAGTTTCAAAGGGGTCAATGTCGTCTTTGTTGACGGGCTTCATTCCGAGCACTACGTCGCCATACATCTGTACGAAACGGCGGTAAGCGTCGTAGGCAAAGCGTGGATTGTTGGTTTTGCGTGCCAATCCTTCCACCACCTCGTCGTTAAGTCCGAGGTTGAGGATGGTGTCCATCATGCCAGGCATGGATGCACGTGCACCAGAGCGCACGGAGAGCAAGAGCGGATTTTCTACATCACCGAACTTGCTGCTCATCAGTTCTTCGGTTAGGTGTAGTCCTTTCTCTACTTCATCTTTCAGTAGTGCTACCACTTGGTCTTTACCAATTTGGTAGTATTCGTTGCATACATCAGTGGTAATAGTGAATCCAGGAGGTACGGGCACACCGATAAGGTTCATCTCTGCCAGGTTGGCACCTTTGCCTCCTAGTTCGTTACGCATGTCAGCTCGGCCTTCTGCTTTACCGTTGCCGAACGTGTAAACTCTTTTAATGTTATTCATGGTGTAAATAATTGTTTTGAATGTTCCATGTTGGGGACAATTAGGGGACTCCTTTTAGGAGCGTTCCCTTTTATTGTCTTTTGTTCTTTCGTATTAAAGTTCGTGTGCAAATATATGCGTTTTGTTTCATTCAAACAATAGATAAACGCATATTTTTTAAAGTACAGATTGAAAAATAGATCGTTCTTCGTTAATTATGCTAAAACTTTTTGTTTGGTGAATGCTCTAGGGTTTAAATGGTCGTTCGGTCGTTTTGTTGCTATTTCATTAATATGGCGGTGAAAATTCTTCCCGACTCTATGCCTAACTTCCTTGCGGAGAAGAAGGTGTCGCTGTGCTGATAGGTGCAGATGCCCGCTATTTGAATGTTTTGTAAGGGGAGGCCAGCTTGTTCGAGTAAGTAGGTATTTGCGGCCCAAAGGTCGATGTGTGGTTTGGCTTGTGGTTTTTTTGCGGCTTGAATGATGCTTTCTAGAAAATGGGCTTCACGGAAGGCTTCTGCCACTTCTTCTCCCACTTCAAAAGCCTCCACGCTGATGCTTGGCCCGATAATGGCTTTGCAGGTTTTGGGGTCTGTGCCGTAGTGTGCTTTCATTGTATGCATGGTCTTGCTCACAATGTGTTTCACGGTGCCTCTCCACCCTGCGTGTATAGCGGCAAGGCTGTGGGTTGTTTCGTCCCAAATCAGCACGGGCACGCAGTCGGCGGTGGAGATGCCGATGCATTGATGGGGTAGGTCGGTGATGAGTGCGTCCACTCCTTCTAGTTCTTCCTTTTGCTTTTCGGCCGTTTTTTCAAGGAATGCTTCGTCGATGCATCCCACGTTGTCGGAATGGGTTTGTCGTGGAAGCCAGATGTGCGTCTGTGGTTCTTTAATTTCTGTGCTCAGCCATTGTAGGTTGCGCTTCACTCGCTCGTCGTTGTCGCCACAATAGTGAGTCACGTTGAACGAGGCATAGTTGCCCATAGCCTCGTTTTCTTCTTGGCTTAAATCAAAAGGTGAGAGGCGGGTGGTTGAGAAGGCATCCACGCTTTCCGATAGGTTGTATCTTATTAAGGTGTGGTTTGTCATGTTGGATGTGTTTGGGGAATAATAAGGAAAAAGCAAAGGCGTTTTCGTGGGAGAAAACGCCTTTTTGTGCCGAGTTATGTTTAATCTTCTAGTTCTTCAATCTCGTAGATATCTTCGTCGTAGTCACTGTCGTCGTCGTCCATTGTGCTCAGGTCGAAGTCGGCTTGCCAGTCGGCGAAGTCGCTCTCTAAGGTCTTCACTTCTCGGTCGCGATGCACGATTGAACCGCCCTCCGATACCGACTGTAGCTTGTTGCTTTCGCTGTTGAGTTCCTCCCACAAGGTGTCCTTAAGCTTGTCTAGGCCAAATCCCGTTACTGCCGAGATGTAGATGACTGGCAGATCCGTGGGAAGTTCGGCTCGTAGCATCTCCATGAGTTCCTCATCGAGCAAGTCGCATTTTGTTACGGCAAGTACCCTATGCTTGTCCAACATGCCAGGGTTGAACTTGGCCAGTTCTCCTAGCAATACGTTGTATTCCTTAGCGATGTTGTCCGTGTCGCCAGGCACCATAAATAGTAGCAAGGAGTTGCGCTCAATGTGGCGTAGGAAGCGTAGTCCTAGTCCTCGTCCTTCGGCGGCTCCTTCGATAATGCCTGGGATGTCGGCCATGACGAACGATTTGTGATCGCGATAGGCTACCACGCCTAGGCTGGGCTCCATGGTGGTGAAGGGGTAGTTGGCTATTTTAGGTCGGGCTGAGGAGAGGGAGGAAACGAGTGTGGATTTTCCTGCATTGGGGAAGCCCACGAGGCCTACATCGGCCAGCAGTTTTAGTTCTAAGATGACCATCATCTCTTGCATGGGCTCGCCTGGTTGAGCATAGCGGGGAGCTTGATTGGTCGATGTTCTGAATTGCCAGTTGCCCAATCCGCCTCGTCCGCCTTTCAGCAGCATCACCACTTTGCCGTCCTCCGTCACGTCACAAAGATACTTACCCGTTTCGGCATCATAGGCCACTGTGCCAGGAGGTACGTCGATGTATCTGTCGGCTCCATCTGAGCCATGTGAGCAGCATTTGCTTCCGTTTCCACCGTTCTCTGCAAACACGTGTCGGTCGTAGCGTAGGTGTAGCAGTGTCCAGTAGTTGTGGTTGCCTCTTAGGTAGATGTTGCCACCGCGTCCACCATCGCCTCCGTCGGGTCCTCCATTGGGTTGATATTTAGCTCTGTGCATGTGCATAGACCCCCGGCCGCCCTTTCCAGAGCGGCAGAATATTTTTACATAGTCAACGAAATTCGATTCTGCCATTATTGGGTGTGGTTTGAGTGGATGTGTTTAATTGGGTTGGGTGCTACACTTTTGAGTCTGAGTGTGAGCAAGTGGTTGTGCTTGTTTCTTTAAATGTTTGAGGTTAGCCATTGAAAACGGCTTATGCTAAAAAAGCGTGTTTTTTTAGCATAAGCTGTAGTGTATGTGTGCTGTTAGAATTGGTCGATAACGGCGCAAAGAGCGTCATTAATCTCTTCGAGCGAACCGTAGCCCTTCACTGCGTGACGCTTGCCTTCCTTTTCGTACCATTCGATGAGAGGAGCGGTTTGAGCGTTGTACACGTCCAAACGCTTTTTGATAGTTTCGGCATTGTCGTCAGCGCGACCTGAGGTCTTGCCGCGATTGATGAGACGTTCCATGAGCATGTCTTCGGGCACGTCGAGTTCCAACATACCAGCTACTTCGGTGTTGCGCTTAGCCAACATTTCCTTCAAAGCCTCGGCTTGGGGGATGGTGCGGGGAAAGCCGTCGAAGATAATGCCTTCGCAGGGGCAGAGAGCGTCGTAAGTGGAGGCAAGGATGTCAATCATCAGTGAGTCGGGGATGAGTTGACCATTGTCGATGTAGCCTTTGGCTGTGTTGCCAAGTTCGGTTCCGTTTTTGATTTCGGCACGTAGTACGTCGCCAGTTGAGATGTGCTTGAAGCCGTATTTCTTAACAAGCAAATCGCTTTGTGTGCCCTTGCCTGAACCTGGAGCACCGAAGATTACGATATTCTTCATTACTTCTTGTTTTAAGTTATAGTTAAGTTTATGCGTTCTGCAATTATGCAGTGTTTGCTTCGTTATTATATATAGGTGTGTGTGCCGATTGGCTTTTGCTTAGTCCTCCACCACGGTGTAGATGTGTGGCAGGTTTCGTCCGTCGCCGTCGTAGTCTAGTCCGTAGCCCAAGATGAAGTCGTTGGGTATTTCGAAGCAGCAGTAGGGGATGTCGAGGTCTACCTCCAAGTTTCCGGGCTTCACGAGTAGAGAGGCAATGCGTACTTCAGCCGGTTCTTTCTCCTTAAGCATGTTCAGCAGGTGTTGCATGGTCAGTCCAGAGTCGATGATGTCCTCCACGATGACGATGGTTCTGCCCTTAAGGTTCTTTTCTAGTCCGATGAGTTGTTTTACGTTGCCCGTAGAACTGGTACCTTCGTATGAGGCCAATTTTACGAAGCTGATTTCGCAAGGCGTAGTGATGCCTCGTATGAGGTCGGCTGCAAATATAAACGACCCGTTGAGCACGCCAATCAGTAGTGGGTGTTTGTCTTTCAGGTCGTTGCTGATTTGTGCGGCCACTTCAGCCACACGTTGCTTAATCTTTTCTTCGGGAATAGTCACCTTGAAGCGGCGGTCTTTTACCTGTACTGTCTCCATGATTTAAATAATGTGAATGTAGGGTCGTGCTCGTTGGGTTTTTCATTGCAATCCTCACCAAAGAAGGCTCGTTGTGAGCCTTGTGGGCTACCAGGCACAGAATGTTTATTCTGCAAAAGTACGTTTTTTTTTGTAATTTTGCAGACAAATTATGATAGATAGATGATTTATCCTGAAAATTTCGAACATAAGATAGGATTTACGGACATTCGCACCATTCTTAAGGGACATTGCCTCTCCTCTTTGGGCACGGAGTGGGTCGATAAGCACGTGACGTTTCAGACCGACTATGCAGCCGTTTGTCGCAGCCTTACGGAGGCGAGCGAATTTAAAGAGTTTGACGAGCAATACGAGGGGGAGGTGGAGGCCGACTTCTTTGATGTGCGCGAGCCCTTGATGCGCATCCGTCCCGAGCGTACCTACCTCGAAGAACTCGACCTCTTCAATCTTAAGCGTTCGTTGAGCACGGTGTGGTCGTTCGTTAAAGCGTTTCAAAGTTCAGCCGATGAGGCCGAGGAAACCCCTGCTGCAAATAAGGCAGAGCACGATGCAGCAGAACCCGCTGAGAGGCACTATCAGTATGCCACTCTTGGGGCAATGACGGAGGATGTAGAGGTGTTTCCCGAAATCATTCGCCGTATTGACTCCGTGCTTAGTAAATACGGAAAAGTGCGCGACACGGCCTCCACAGAACTGCTCTCCCTGCGCCATCAGATAGAGGTTACTACTCGCAGTATATCGCATAGCTTGCGCTCCATCATCACGGAGGCAAAAACCTCGGGTTTCATCGACCGTGACGTCACGCCCACCTTGCGTGATGGCCGCTTAGTCATCCCCGTTGCTCCAGCATTGAAGCGTAAGATTAAGGGTATTGTTCACGACGAAAGTGCCACGGGTAAAACGGTGTTTATAGAGCCATCGGTGGTAGTGGATGCCAACAATAAGATACGCTCTTTGCGAGCAGCCGAGCGTCGCGAGGTTATCCGCATACTACAGAATCTGACTGCCGAAATTCGCCCGCATGTGTCGGCCATGATGCATTCCCTCCACTTTCTTGCCCACGTAGACTACCTCCGCTCGCTCACGCATTTTGCTCAAGCGTTTAATGCTTTCTACTTCCTTCCCGAACAGAAGCCCCGCATCGACTGGGTGCGAGCTAAGCACCCTCTGCTTGAGCAGTCGTTGGCTCGTCATGGAGGCCAAATTGTGCCCTTAGACGTAAGGTTGCTTCACGGCAAGCGCATCTTGCTTATTTCTGGCCCTAATGCTGGTGGTAAGTCGGTCTGCTTGAAGACGGTAGGCTTGCTGCAATACATGCTTCAGTGTGGCCTTCCTGTACCTGCTGACGAACGTTCGCATCCAGGCATTTTCTCGGATATCTTCATTGATATGGGCGATGAACAAAGCATCGAGAATGACCTCTCTACCTATTCCTCTCATCTTCGCAACATGAAGCAGATGATTGAGAATGCTGGTCCCCGTAGTTTGCTGCTTATAGATGAGTTTGGTGGTGGTACCGAACCACAAATAGGCGGTGCGCTAGCCGAGGGCATATTGAGTAAGTTTGTGAGCAATCTCAACTATGGCATCATTACTACCCACTACCAAAATCTGAAGCACTTCGCTGAGAAAGATACCTCCGTTGTCAACGGGGCGATGCTCTACGATAGTGCTGAGATGCGCCCCTTGTTTATGCTGCAAGTGGGGCAACCTGGAAGCTCATTTGCCATCGAGATAGCCAAGAAAATGGGACTCCCAGCTGATGTGATACGCTATGCCACACAGCTCGTGGGTAAGGACTATGTGCTGAGTGATAAGTACGTGCAGGACATTGTTCGTGATAAGGCTTACTGGCAGAGCAAGCGACGCAACGTGGAAAATCGAGAGCAACAGTTGACCGACACGTTGGCACGCTATGAGCGCGAAATGACCAACTTCCAACAAGAGCGGCGCGAGGTGCTAGCTCAGGCTAAGGCCGATGCCAAGCACATCGTGGAAAGTGCCAACGCACAAATCGAGAATACCATCCGTAGTATCCGACAGGCGCAGGCCGAGAAGGAACGTACACGTGAGGTGCGCCAGGAGTTGGCTCAGTTTAAAGAAACGCTAGAGCAAAACGTCGATGAGGAAGATCGCATTGCTCGCAAGATATCCAAAATTCAGCGTCGTGCTGAGCGACGCATGGAGGGAGCCGACAATGCTCGTCAGCGTAATGCTAAGAAGCAAGAGGCCTTTGCTGCTAAACTGCGCAGAGCTACAAGCGGTTGCGCTGCTGAGGGAGCGCAACCGACAGGGCAAACTCCAGATGCTCAACCATTGCAAGTGGGCGACTACGTGCGCATAAAGGGGCAGACCACCACGGGGCGCATAGAGAGCCTGTCGGGATTGTCGGCCAAGGTGCTCTTCGGCATGATGTATACACAAGTGCCCCTCAAGCGACTGGAGCGCACGCAGGCTCCGCCTCCCCCCTCAGCTCTAGAGCGTGCTAACACATTTGTGAGTAAGGAAACGCGAGATGCGATGACCGAGAAACGCTTGCACTTCCGTCCAGAGATTGACATTCGCGGCATGCATGTCGACGAAGCCCTTACGGCGGTGAGCTATTTTATCGACGATGCTATTCAGCTGGAGCAGAGCCGTGTGCGCATCTTGCACGGCACAGGCACGGGGGCTTTGCGTGAGCTGGTTCGCAATTATCTCAAGACCGTTCCCAACGTGCAACGCTATCACGACGAACACGTGCAGTTTGGCGGTGCTGGCATCACGGTGGTCGAAATCTAAAACCCAAGCCTTCTGTTGGGGTAGTCTTATTTTAAGCCCTAAGTGGGATGCTAGTCGATTGACGAGAGTTCCGCTCAGGGCTTTGTTGTAGCTATTCAGCGGTAGCCAAATAGTCCGTTCCAACGTAAGCATCCTATACATAGAAAACAAATACGGCTTGTATGGGATGCTTACTATATAATCTGCATGAAATGACATTTTGTCGCTCTATTTTGACC
>CAVFOF010000087.1:0-9327 GCA_963623895.1 bacterium | reverse complement strand
CCGCCGATTAGTTTTTACTAGCCGCCTATTAATTGGAGGGAAACTATAAGAATTCATCACAAAATTACCACAAAATTATCACAAAATTACCACAAAATTGGGGGCGACGCGTCCCCGCGTCGGCGCATGTGGAAACGCTAGAAGCGTTAGCTAATCATTTAGTTAGCTTTTGCTTAGTATTCAACTTCTCTATTAGCGTTTCCCACTTGCGCCGACGCGGGGACGCGTCGCCCCCAATTTTGTGATAAATTCTAGCAGGCTGCGCAAAGCAAAGTAGACTCTAGCTTGCAGTGTAAAAAGCCCGAATCTTCTCCACGGAAAATAGAAAGGACGATATTTCACGTTCGCCGCAATCTCCTTGCGCTCAATCGTGCTGAAGCATTGCTTCATCCTAGCCAAGGCCTCTGCTTGCTCTTCGGGTCGCAGCTGCTTGCGGTGGCATAGCCAATAGCCGTAGATGCCGATGAGGTTGGTGTAGCGTTGCGTTTCCCATGTGCGTAAAGTGCGCTCAGCGTGGGGCAATGTTCCCAATTCCGCTTCTTTAAGCAGCGAGTAACGCATGCTGAGGTTGGCTTCGAGTTGGTCGAAGCGGCGTAAGGAACATTGATGCGTGGCTGAGGCGGCATGTTGGCGATAGAAGTAAGGCGCAGGGGTGAGTAACACTTGGCGGGAGTGGAGATAGTGGAAGCGCGTGGTGTTGTCGTCGCTATACGTTCGGCACGTTGTGTCGTAGGGGTAGCGTTTGTGAATGTCCGTTCGCACCACATACACGCCGTGAATGTGCCAATGGTTTAAGCATAGGTCGAAGGCCACTTCGCCCGTCAGTTTTCGTTGCGAAGTCTGGTTGGCGTAGTGTGTTTCTTGCCCCGTGGCCTCGTCCACCATCACCACGTCCATCAGGGCGCAGTCGGCTTCAGGCTCTGCCTTCAAGGCTCGATACACCTGCTCGAGCGAGGTGGGCGCAAGGTAGTCGTCGCTATCGAGAAAAGTGGTAAACTCTCCGTTGGCCACACTCAGTCCCAAGTTGCGTGCCACGGCTTGGCCGCTATTCACTGGCGTATGCAGCACGGTGATGCGCTCGTCGGTCTCGGCAAACTGCTTGAGAATGAGTGGCGAGCGGTCGGTGGAGCAATCGTCGATGCACACAATCTGCACGTCGCCCAGCGATTGGTTGCATAACGAATTGAGGCACTGCTCAAGGTAACGCTCAGCGTTGTAGACGGCTACTAAGACGGTGATTTTGCTCATACCATTCCTTATATACTCGGGTTTCGGATTTAGCTTCGAAAATGAACCCAAAATTGGGGGCGATGCGTCCCCGCGTCGGCGCAAGTGGAAACTCCCTTCTTTTTAATGGGAATTCTTTCTAGCTTTGTTTCTTTCTAGCGTTTCTTCCCCAAGCCGATGCGGGGACGCGTCGCCCCCAATTTTGTGGTAATTTCTTCAAGTTTTCTGTTTTTATTTACAGCACAACGAGTGCGCCATCTTTCACGCCCACGGTGTAGCTGCGCCCCTTCTTGGTGGGGAGGTCGAGGGTGAGCGTGCCGTAGCGAAGGTGTGCCGTGCAGCCAGAGCCAGAGGTAAGCGTGAGTTTCACCAATTGGCCGTTGGCCCACTCTAGGTCAACGCCAAAATTGCCACGAGCTCGCAGACCGCTAATCGACCCTTCGGCCCAAGCATCGGGCAGTGAGGGCAATAAGTCGATGCAGCCAGCATGGCTTTGCAGCAACATCTCCGTTACGCCCGCCGTGCCGCCAAAGTTTCCGTCGATTTGGAAGGGTGGATGCACGTCCCACAGATTGTCTGCCGTGCCGTTCTTCAACAAATTTCCGAATAGCACGTACGAATGGTTGCCGTCGTGTAGTCGGGCCCACTGATTGAGTTTCCAACCCATGCTCCAGCCCGTAGCGCCATCGCCTCGGTGCTCTAGCACCACGCGAGAGGCTTTGGCCAGTTCGGGGGTGGTGAGCGGTGAGATGGTGTGGCCGGGGTGTAGGCCGTAGAGGTGATTTACGTGGCGGTGTTGGTCGTTGGGGTCGTCGATGTCCTGACTCCACTCCATGAGTTGGCCGTAGCGGCCAATGCGGTAGGGCGCAAGGTCGTTGAGAATAGCTTTCCACTTCTTCACCTCCTCAGCGTCGACGTTCAGCAGCTCGGCTGCGTTGATGCAGTCGAGCAATATTTCGCGCACCACGGCATGGGTGAACGTTGTGCCCTCGTCGATGGGACCATGTTCGGGCGAAGTGGAGGGCGCAGCGGTGAGTGTGCCGTTGGGCTTGCGCCACAAGAAGTCCTCGCAGAACAGGGCGCAACCCTTCATCAAGGGATAAGCTTCGTTGCGTAGGAATTTCTCGTTGCGAGTGTAGTCGTAGTAGTCCCAAAGGTGGGTAGCAAGCCATGAGGCCGCCATCGGGTTGTAGTTCCACGACATGTCGGCTCCTTCGAGCGGCGCAGTGAAACCAAAAATGTTGGCCGAGATGCCCGCAGCCCAGCCCCGTGCTCCCCAATACGCCTTGGCCGTGCGCTCACCTGGCTTCTCAAGCAATTTAATAAACTCCGTGAGCGGCTCAGCACACTCGGTGAGGTTCGTGGGCAGGGCGGGCCAATAGTTCATCTGTAGGTTGATGTTGTTGTGGTAGTCCACACGCCAGGGGCCGTCCACGTTGTTGTGCCACATGCCCTGAAGGTTGGCGGGCAGGTTGCCAGGGCGTGATGAGGCGATGAGCAGGTAGCGGCCATATTGGTAGTAGAGCGTTTCCAACCCTTCGTCCTTCACGCCCTTGCGGTAGTCGGCTAGTCGCTCGTTGGTGGGCTTTGCTGAGGAAGAACCTTTCAGAGAGAATTTCACTCGGCCGAAGAGTGCGGCGTAGTCGGCATAGTGCGCTTTAAAGAGTTTCTCAAAACTTTGTTTGGCCGCCTTTTTCATCCATTGAGTGGTGGTGGCCACGGGGTCAACGCCCACGTAGGCTTTCTCGTCGGTGGGGTCGGGGTTGAAATTGGGCGCATAGTCGGTGTCTGCCGTGAGCAGCAGCGTCACCTCGTCAGCATTCTTCACCTGGATGTTGCCGTTGGCATAATTCACCGAGCCGCCTTTGGCGATGACTTGTACGCGCACCACATACTGCATCTGGTTGTTGTCGAGCCGAGCCTTGTAGCAGAAACCGTGGTCGCCGTCTGCTTCAAACGCTCCTTCGCTCACGGGGTTGGGAGCGTATTTCACGGTGAACGATTGCTTGCCCCGCTCGCTAGCGGAGAGTTTCACGGCCATCACGTTGGCGGGGTAGGAGATGAACGTGCGGCGGTCGTAGTTTACCCCGTCGGCAGCGGTAAAACTCACTCGGGCGTAGGCCGAATCCACCGAGAGCGCACGGCGATAATGCGTCACTCCCTCTTCCTTAATGTCTGTTTCGAGTGTGAGTTCGCCCATTGTGGTGAACGAGCCGAAGCGAAACTGTGGTTCGCCTGTGCTTTCGTAGGGCACGTTGCTGTTGAAGTTTTCCGTAGTCAGCTGAGCGGCTTTGTCCCAATCGCCATCGAGGAAAGCTTTGCGTATGTCGGTCAGCACGTGAGCCGACTCCTTGTTCTGCGCCCAGTAGTCGGCCGCCCCTTTCGCCGTGTTCGGTCCGCCACGCCAAAGGGTCTTTTCGTTCAGCGTGTATCGCTCGGTGGCGATGCTTCCCATCACGTTGCAGCCGATGCTGCCGTTGCCAAGGGGAAGGGAGCGATATTCCCACTCGTGGTCGGAGTTGACGGCAGAGTCGCCCGCCCGCACGGGCTTGTTGTTGGAGCTAAATTTTTCGGGATGTCCGCCCCACCAGCATTGCTGGCCACGGAGCGTGGTGGGTTGGTCGAACCACACCGTTTGGTTCTGAGCCTGAACTGCTGAGCAGCCCAATAGCAGAAGGGAGGTGAGGAGTAGCTGTTTCACAGAATGAGAGATTTGTATTTGAGGTTAAGGTATATCAGAAAAGATGTTTAAGTGTATCAGAAGAATATTTAGCTATGTCAGAAGAATACTTTGGTATGTCAGAAGAATAGAAGAAAATTCGTAAGAAGAGGCCTATTTATTCGGCTGCATCGTTGTTGGCGTTTGCTACATCGTCTCCCAAACAACGAATATTGCGCATCAGTCCTTCATACTTCGCCCTTTTCACCGCACTCTTTCGGAAGAGTTCTTGGTATTGCTTCACGTCGAGCCGCTTCCAGTCGTTTGGTGTCATGGCTAAAATTGTGGGTCGAGGTTGCAACTCTGCCACGGCAGTGCGCTGGGCGAAGCGTTGATTCCAGGGGCAAGCGTCGGCACATCGGTCGCAGCCGTAGAAGCATTCCCCCATTTCCTGTTGCGCTTCGGGCGGCACTTCTCTGCGCTGCTCAATCGTAAGGTACGACAAGCAGCGACGGGCATCGAGCGTTCCGTCACCATGTAGGGCGTGCATCGGGCAAGCGTCGAGACAAGCGCGGCAATTTCCGCAGCGGTTGGGGTGTGGCGTGTCGTAGTGGTCGAAAGCGTGTGTTAGGATGAGTTCGCCTAGGAAAAAGTAGCTTCCGAGTTTCGGCAGAATGAGTTGCGAGTTTCTTCCTCGCCACCCTAGTCCGCACTGTTGCGCCCAGTATTTCTCGTCCACTGGTGCTGTGTCTACAAAGCAGCGGCCGTCTGCGCCCTCGTTGAGGCCTAGTCGTAGCATCAGCCGGCGCAACATGGCTTTCACCACTTCGTGATAGTCGGTGCCAAGGGCATATTTCGCCAACTTCCATTCCGCCCTTTCGGCTTCCGCTCCTGGGTAATAGTTCACGGCCACCGACACCACGCTCTTCGCCCCTTCTACGAGCAGTCGGGGGTCGGCTTTCAAGTCGGCGTGTCGGGCTAAATAGTCCATCTCTCCCTGTTCGCCTCTCTCCAGCCACGCTCGCATTTCGGCCTCTCGTTGTGGAGAGATGCGTTCGGCTCGTGCCACACCGCAAGCTGCGAAGCCTTCTTCGTTGGCGAGTTGTTTCAGTGTTTCGGCTTGAAGCATGAGGGGAATTGGGGATGAGGAATGGGAAATTAGGAATGGAGAATGGAGAACGACTACTGATAAATCAGCGTAATTAGCCGTTCGGGATTGTAGACCTCCTCGGCCACTTGTTGCACCTGTTCGGGCGTTACGCTTCGAATGCCGCTAAGCAGTTCGCTCACGTTGCGGTGGGCGTGATAGTGCGCAAAGTTTTTTCCTAAGGCCAAAGCGTATCCCTCGGAAGCGTCGGTGCTGATGCCCACTTGGCCGCAGAGCTGCTTTTGCGCAGCGGCCAGTTGCGAGTGGGAGAGCGGCTTTTCCACGAAACGACTTAACTCTCGGCGCAGCAGTCGTTGGCAACGCTTCACGTCGTGTGCGTCGCAGCCGAAGTAGACGTTCCAAAAACCCGTGTCGGGATAGGAGTTGAGATACGAGTCGACGCTATACACCAATCCCGCCTTCTCACGCAGCGAAAGGTTCAGCCGAGAGTTCATCCCAGGGCCGCCCAGCATGTTGTTGAGTAAGAGCAAGGCGAATCGGCGCTCGTCGGTGGCGGCAAAGGTGGCAGCTCCCATCAGCACGTGAGCCTGATGCGTGCCTTTCTCAATCCTCCGTTCTGTGGCCGTGGTGCAAGGTTGCGGAGTGGGCAGCAGCAAAGGCTCGGGAGCGGGGAGTGAGGCAAAGTCGGCAGTGGGGAGCAAACGTTCGAGGGTGCGAACGATGGTGCGGAACGGCACGTCGCCATACACGTAGAACGCTGCGTTCTCTGGGCGATAGTAGCGACGCGTGAAGCGCAAGGCGTCGGCCGTAGTGTATTGGCGCAAGCGTTCGGCCTCGCCTAGAATGTCGCGGCCGAGGGGTTGGTTGGGGAAGATGAGTTTCTCGAAATCGTCGAAGATGAGTTCCGAGGGTGAATCTTTGTAACTGTCTATCTCGTCGCAAATCACCTCCACCTCCTTGTCAATCTCCTTTTGCGGAAACGTACTGTGGAACACGATATCGCTGAGTAAGTTGGCGGCACGGTTAAAATCCTCTTTCAGCACCGTGGCGTAGTACACCGTTTCCTGTTTCGTGGTGTAGGCGTTGAGGTCGCCGCCCACGCGCTCAAGGCCGTTGGTGATGTGGTGCGCCCTTCGTCGCTCAGTCCCTTTAAAGGTGAGGTGCTCAATGAAGTGCGCCATGCCGCTGTCGGCCTCCTCCTCGTGGCGAGTGCCAGCACACACCACGTAGCCGCAGTAGAGCACGGGCGATGCCGAGGGCTCGTGAATGATGCGCAGCCCGCAACCGAGTGTCGTTTCGTTGTAACAAGCGTTATTAAGAGCCATGTGTTGATAAAGTAAGCGGAGTTATTTTCTTCGGAAATATTTCCCCACAACGGGCAGACTGCCAAGGGGAAAATCGTAGTGAATGGTGTGTGCCACGAACAAGGCGATGCAGCCCGTGTTGGTGAGTAGGCGCAAGGCCAAACTATTTACGTAAGCCTCCGCTCCCTTCATCACGGCGAAGAAGAAGAGCGTGATGAGCACGTACACACCGATGCTCTTGAGCGGATAGTGAATGGGGTAGTGCTTCTGCCCCACAAAGTAGCTCAGCAACATGGCCGTGCCGTAGCCAGCGAAGCCTGCCCAAGCGCAGGCTATATAGCCATATTGCGGCACGAAGATGACGTTTACGGCAATCAGCACCGCACAACCGATGCCCGAGAACCACGCTCCCCAAATCGTGCGGTCGATGAGTTTGTACCAAAAGGAGAGGTTGAAGTAGACACCCATCAATATCTCGGCCGCCATCACGATGGGCACCACGCGCAGTCCGTCCCAGTAGTCGCGACCAATGATGTAGCGCAACACGTCGATGTAGCCCATCACCACGAGGAAGGCCAAGAGCGTGAAGATGAGGAAATATTTCATCGCAGCGGCATACGTGCTGCGGCTGTCCTGCTCCTTGGCTTTGCCAAACACGAACGGCTCGTAGGCATAGCGGAAGGCCTGCGTAATCATGGCCATAATCATGGCAATCTTCGAGGCTGCTCCATAAATGCCTAGCTGCTTGTGAGCATCCACTCCTTTATATATATAGGGGAAGAGGATTTTGTCGGCCGTTTGGTTCAGAATGCCAGCAATGCCCAGCACGAGGATGGGCCAGCTGTAGCTCAGCATGCGGCGCATCAGCCGTTTCGTCTCGCTCCAGGGAGCAAACTCCCCGCCGAAGCCCTCTCTCAGTTCTTTGTAGAAGCAGAAGGTGATACACGTGGTGCAAACCAAGTTGATGTAGAAAGCATAGCCCACATCGTGGCCGCCTAGCACGAGGTAGTAGCCCACGTTGAGCGCAATGTTGAGCACGATGAAGAGCAACTTGAAGGCGGCAAACTTCATAGGCCGCTTTTTGTAGCGCAAGTAGGCAAAGGGAATGCACTGGAAAGCATCGATGGCCACCGTCACAAACATCGTCCACACGTAGGAGGGGTGGTCGGCATAGCCCATCAGCTGGCTGAGCGGATGAATGAAGAGCAGCACCAAGGCGATGAAGCACAAGGCCACTGTGCCCACCATCGTCAGCACGGTGGTATACACTTGTTGAGGCTTCTCCGTCTCCTTATTGACGAAGCGGAAGAAGGTGGTCTCCATGCCAAACGTCAGTATCACGAGCAGCAAGGCGGTGTAGGCGTAGAGGTTAGTAATAACCCCATATCCTCCGCTTTCGGCACTGATTTTAGCGGTGTAGAGCGGCACGAGCAAATAGTTGAGAAATCGCCCAACGATGCTCGACATGCCATAGATGGCCGTGTCTTTGGCCAAAGATTTCAAGTTTGCCATTTTTTCTTTATTGTGCTATTATGAGAAGAAGTGGACAATATTCTTTATTGCGCTATTATGCGAAGAAGAGGTAGGCAATGCCAATTGCTGCCACTACGCCCGCAAGGTCGGCTAGCAATCCGCAGACCACGGCATGGCGCGTTTTCGAAATGCCCACGGCACCGAAGTATACGGCTAGGATGTAGAAGGTGGTGTCGGTAGAGCCTTGGAACATACAGCTCAGTCGGCCCACAAAGGAGTCGGCGCCATAGGTCTGCATGGCATCCACCATCATGCCGCGTGCTCCGCTTCCCGAGAGGGGTTTCATCAAGGCCGTTGGCAGTGCTCCCACCCAGTCGGCGTTGCAGCCCGTCAGTTTCACGAGCCACTGTATGCCCTCGATGAGCCAGTCCATAGCACCAGCAGCACGGAACACACCGATGCTTACCAACACGGCCACCAAATAAGGAATGATGCGTACGGCCGTGCTAAAGCCCTCCTTCGCTCCCTCGATGAAAGCGTCGTACACATTGATGCGCCGCCTCATGCCTGCCAATATAAAACTGATGATGATTACGAAGAGCAACACGTTGGCCGTAGTCGTCCCCACCAAGTTCATCATCGTGCTGTCCAAGCGGCTAAAGCCCCAAATGATGGTGGCTACGGCTAGCGACAGTCCGCCCAACGTGGCCAGTAGCACGGGTTGCAACAGATTGATACGTTGGTAAAGGCTCGTAGCCACGATGCCCGCTATTGTGGAGAAGAAGGTGGCTATCAGTATGGGAATGAATACATCGGTGGGCTGCGCAGCCCCCATCTGTGCTCGATAGACCATGATGCTTACGGGGATAATGGTGAGGCCCGAAGTGTTGAGCACGAGAAACATGATCATGCTATTCGTGGCCGTGTCCTTCTTCGGGTTTAGCTCTTGCAGCCGCTCCATGGCCTTAAGGCCCAGGGGTGTGGCCGCATTGTCGAGCCCAAGCATATTGGCGGCAATGTTCATGAAGATGTTGCCGTATACGGGGTGGCCTTTGGGCAGTTCGGGGAAGAGCCGGCTAAATACGGGACTGAGCAGCCGGGCCATTGCGTCGACCACACCGCCCTTTTCGCCCACCTTCATCACGCCGAGCCATAGCGAGAGCACGCCCGTCAGGCCAAGCGAAATCTCGAAGGCCGTTTTCGACGTGTCGAACGTGGAGTTCATGATGGCGGGGAACACCTCCACATCGCCCCAAAACACGAGTTTTATCAAGGCTATCACGAAGGCAATGAGAAAGAAGGCTATCCAAATGTAGTTAAGAACCATTTTCCTTTGGAATTATCGTTAAAATAAGATGCTAGGCAGGCGCTGCCCATAAATAGTCGCAAAGTTAGCCTTTTTGCGCCATATGGGGGAGTTGTCAGCTCAAAAATGCATTTTACCAAAAGAAAAAGGCTACGCTAGTAATAGGGGGGGGGGTAATTTTTTTATTATCTTTGTGATGAATTTTACAAACACTTTTTTACAATTTTATCCACAGAAGAAAATGACTCAT
>CAVFOF010000086.1:0-9402 GCA_963623895.1 bacterium | reverse complement strand
TGTGCAAACGGTCGTAGGTGAGGTTCACCATGTCCTTCATGTCGATGAGTTCCGTGCCTACGTATTCCAACTCGTTGGTGTTGTAGGGCAGTGCGAAACTTAGACCGTTCACAAAGTGCAATCCCTTGCCGCTCACGGTGATTTCGATGAGGTCGCCCGCAGCGTAGGTCTTCTTATTGGGCGTGAGAACGAGCGAGCCAGTTACCTTTTGGTTAGAGGGATATACGCCGCCGTCAAGTTCGGTGGTGACGCAAGAGATGTCGTAGGCGTCGATGAGACCGTTGTTGTTGATGTCGCCCGAACTTACATAGTCGAAGTCGCTATCGCCCTTACGCAAACCAGTGTAGTTCATGTAAGAGGTGAGGTCGTTCTCATCGATGCGGTTGTCGTGGTTGATGTCGCCTTGAAGCACGCTCTTTGAGCCCGGAGTCTTGAACACGTACATCTCTTGGCCTGAAGCAAAGTTGCCCACTGCCTTGTCGAGGTGCATCTTGACGTAGCGAGCCTCGGGATTGCCCTCAAAGGCAAACGTCTTGTGCGAGCCGTCTTGTGCCCAAGTGAAGGCTACGGGTTCGCTCCAGTTCTGACGGTCGGTGCTTACGCAGAACGAACCTGAAAGCAACGTGCCGTTGCCAGCATCTTCGCGAGGAATGTACTCTACACGGTCGAGTTGGTTAACCGAACGTAGGTCAATTACTACGTCGCAGGGGATGGCTTCGCCCTTACCCCACTTCGAGTGCCAGCTGCTCTTCTCGTCGAAGTCGAAGAGTTTTCCTACGCCAGTGCCAGGTTGATCCTCGCAAGTGGCTTGAGCACGGATGCCCTTGATGGCGAACTCAAGCGGGTTGCTCTTTGTGGTGGCTGAGACGGTCATCCAATCTGACTGTCCGTCGGCGTTCACAGCGCGCACCTTGAGCTGGTACTCCGTTTCGGGCTGCAAGCCGTCGATAGTGAACGATTGATCGGTGATGGTGGAATAGAGCATGCCGTTGTACTCGATTTCGTAGTAGTCGGCATTAGCCACTTTCTGCCACGAGGGAGTGAGGCTGAACACACCCACGCTGTCGGCCTCGAACTTGGCTTGGGGAGCGGAGAGTTGGCCGTGGTGTGTGCGAAGGCGGTCGGCGGGAGCAAACTCAAAGCCTTCTAAAGTAACCTCGGTTGTATTGGCCGTAATGTCGCTCTTGGCGAGTTTTACGAGCAACTGAGGATTCTTCGTCACCTTCACGTTGGCAGCTTCCGTACCAGGGGTAGAGAAGCGGTTGAGATTGGGGGCTTCATTATAGAAATAAACGTTGCTGCCGTTCTCGAAATCGCTGAGTGAAGCAGCTGCGGTGAGTTTCACGTTGCTCTTGCCCACTTTGGCCGTAACCTTCTTCGGCTGTTTGCTCACATTGATGCGCAATTCGGTTTGCTTTTGCGCTTCAAAGCCCTCGAATGTGCCGTAGGTGGGAGCAATGGTCACAGTGAGCTTGCCCTTGCCGTTAGCTACGGTGCTGATTTCGGTGCGAGTACATTGTCCGCTTAGGTAAGCTTGCGTTTCGCCGTCGTCGTCATATTGCGAGAAGGCATTATTGCTATTAGCCGTGGCATAAATCTCGTAGGCGCGGTAGTCCTTGCGAATTTGTGAGGGATTGTTGTTGGGGTTAGTCATCGGGATGATGGCATCGGCCTTCACAAATACGGGGAGTTTCCAAAGCGGAGCAGCATAGTTGTTGATGAGTCGGCCCCCAGCGTAAACGTCACCGTTGTAGTAATCCACCCATTGACCTTCGGGCAGATAGATTTCGTTGCGAATATCATTACCCTTCGCATCGGCACGCGTTTCCTTATAAATAGGGGCTACGAGGAAAGAGGGGCCGTACATAAACTGATACTGCGTGCTGCTGCCCAAAGTATAGTCGTTGGGGTAGTCGAGGAACATGGCACGAATCATCGGTTTGCCGTCCACGGCTTGGCGCGCAATGGTATAAGTGTAGGGCAAGAGTTCGCTCTTGAGTTTGAGATAGGAGCGGTTAATGCTCGTGGCGGGTTCGCCCAATACTTCAGGGTATTTGGGATTAGAACCCCAACCGTCCATATTCAACTCCATCGGGGTGAACGTCTTCCACTGGAACTCGCGCACATTTACGGGCACGTTGCGTCCGCCAAAGATGCCGTCTACATCGCTAGTTATGTTAGGTTGACCTGAAAGTCCTGAACCGATGAATGTGGGGATGTGGAAACGGATGTATTCCCAGTCGCCACCCGTTTGGTCGCCGCTCCAAATGCCAGCGCAGCGTTGCGTACCAGCCCAACCATCGAGCGAAATGATGAAGGGGCGAGCGTTTGAGCCGTAGTAGGGCATTACTTCAGCCACGTCGCTCACGCCATTAAGGCCGAAGGAGTAGCCGTAACCCACCCAGGCCACGTCGGTTTTCAACACGCGCACACCAGCATCGCGCACTTCCTTCACGATGTCGCGCTGTAGCAAGGCTTCAATGCCCTCCTTGGGGTGAAGGTCGCTCTGCGTCCAAAGACCAATCTCTACGCCTTTGGAGCGTGCGTAGTCGCCAAACTCTTTGAGATTCTGAATATTGCCGTCGAGCGTGGAAGTTTGGCCGTAGCCTGCTCCGTAGCCGTCGTTGGGCAGGAACCAGCCCAAGGGCATGTCGTTAGTGATATAGCGATCAATGGCGGCACGAGCCGAGAATTGGTAATTGCCCTTCTCGCCATTGAGACTTTCCTTCGTTCCGCCGTTATCCTTCTGGCTTTCGCTGTAACGCTTGCCGTCTTCAAAGAGCATGGCGTTGGCATCGGTCGTCTCCTTCCAGTAGTCGCGGTTGTAGGCGTTGAGGTGACCCTCGTAGAAACCGAACTTGGGCAACAACACGGGGTTGCCAGTGAGCTGGTAGAAGTCGTTGAGCAGGTCGACGGGCTGTTGGTCTACCATCACAAAGGCATCGAGGTAGTTCTCGCTATGCGTCAGGATGACTTTGCCTTCTTCGGTAGCACCGAAATCGTAGCGGCCAGGCTTAAAGGTGTTCCACATCACGCCATAGCCAGCCGTGCTCCAATAGAAAGGAGTGGGCGAAGCCACACCGCCGTCCACCCAGTTGTTGGTGTTCTCAATGGCGATGCTTTTGCCCTTGTGACTGAAGCGTCCGTTTTGCACGCCGCCGCCGTAGAAATACTCGTTAGAGCGAGCTTTTAGCGTAAGCGTCGTAGCGTTCTTCTCGAAGTTAACGGGACTGATGCTTTCCACTACAGTTTCGCCCGATTGCAAGTTGTTTACTTGCATCAAGCCAGTGGTTTTATTGAATACGAGCGACACTTTCTGCGTGCTGATGCTCACCTGATTGCTGCCTTCGTTAACTGAAAGTCCCATGGTGGAGCGGCGAGCGTTGTTCACTAATATTTTAGCTTCGGGCGAAGCTTGAGGATCGCGCACCACGCCGCCATTGTCATCGCGGAAGAGGCGGAAGATGTTGTCGCCGTAGAAATCGACGGTGAGCTGTTTGCCGTTTTCGTAGGTAATTTCAACGGTAGTGGGGTTGATTTTTGTGGCGCACTTTATGGGATTGTTCTCGGCCGCAACTGATTGTGAGGCAGAAACGTTCTGCACCAATCCTGTGGCGAGGGGGAGAGCATACATGCCGTTGGCACTGAAGCTGATGCCTGCCACGGCTAGCGGCAAGGCCATCACTAAGGTGGCACAGCGG
Source organism: bacterium (assembly GCA_963623895.1). GTDB lineage: Bacteria > Bacteroidota > Bacteroidia > Bacteroidales > Bacteroidaceae > Alloprevotella. The sequence continues at coordinate 5,701 of CAVFOF010000086.1, read as the reverse complement.
GGGGTGTGCTTACGTTGTTTTGACTTTTTCATAAATAGTCGTGTTGATTGTTTGAAGAAATATTTGCCAAAGTTACGTAATTATTGGCAGATTGTCAGTGATAACGGGCGAAATGTGAAAAGAAAGTGGGCAAAGGAGCGGAGCGTTGCACTTTTTATTTGTAATTTAGCTCTCTCTTACAAATTGGATAAATGCAATTTTAACAAAAACTAGAAATACGATGGTTAAGACTTCTATTGACACTTTGGCAAAGGAAAATGCCTTCGAACTGATTGGTAAGGAATGGATGCTTATTACGGCGGGCAATAAGCAGAGTTGCAACATGATGACGGCCTCATGGGGCGGCATCGGCTGGCTTTGGAATAAGCCCGTGGCGTTCATTTTTGTGCGCCCCGAGCGCCACACCTATCCGCTCCTCGAACAGAACGACCAACTCACGCTCAGCTTCTTGGGTAAGGACGAGGCGATGCGCTCCATCTACAACTTCTGCGGCTCGAAGTCGGGACGCGATTTCGACAAAATCAAGGAGACGGGCTTGCTACCCATCGAGACGGAGCGGGGTGCGGTAACGTTTGAGCAGGCTCGCCTCACGCTAGAGTGTCGCAAGCTCTTCCGCAGTGAATTTAAGGAAAATGAATTCCTCGACAAGGAGGTATTTGCTCGTTGGTATAACGACCAACCTGGCGGCTCGCTCCACACGATGTATGTCGTTGAGATTGAGAATGTCTACATTAAGGAATAGTGCTGTGCTAAGCTCCCTCGAAGACATCCGATTCTTCGTTGCTTAGTGTGGGAAAGGCGTTGGAAGGTGTGGAGGCGTCACCGTCGTTGTTGTCGTCATCCTCCTCTCCATCGCTTTCTATAATCTCGAAAGCCTTGATATTGGTCAGCCCTGTCGTGTAGCAATATTCGCTCTTTGTGCCTAGTAGTAACAAGTGGGTGTGTAGCAAGTCGGGGTTGTCGCAAAGATTAAGTTGCTCGCGTGCGTCAGTGCCCTTCTTCAATTGAATGCTAGCACACTGCGTGTAATCGGTTTCGCTCGGTTTGTCGGCTACTACAAGATTGGTTTCTACTGCCTCATCGGCAGAAAATACGGCACTTTTTATGGTGTTGTTGGGCATGTAGCCCACGATGTAGCATTTCAACGTCACGAAATCTTCGTCGGTAGCCTGGCTCAGTGTGGCCACGGTGTAATAGTCGGTGCTGTCGTCAGGAGTGATAGTGTTTTCCTTTTTATCCTCCGACGTTTTGTCGTCGTTTTGAGTAGGCAGTTCTAATTTTTGACAACCTATAAATAACGCAAAAAGGCTGAGTAGCAACGTTTGGAGGATTTTGCTCATGGTGAGGATTTTAAGGATTATAAGTTCTGCAAAATTTAAGATTGACTTTTCGTCAAGCGTAATTTACTAAAAGAGCTACGTTGCTTTTGCGCAACGTAGCTCTTTTAGTAGGATTGTTTTTTATTTCGCTTTTTCAGCCTTTACTACTTGTGCTTTAGCCTTAGCGAGAGCCTTGTCGTAGGTCTTTTGAGCCTTTGTCTTTTCGGCATCGCTCTTAGCGTTCTTCACGTCGTCGTAGAGTTTCCAAAGGTTGAACTTAGCTGCGGCTTCCTTCTGAGCAGCAGTCACTGCCTTGGCCTTGGTTTCAACAGCCTTTTCATCATCGGCTGAAGCGAACTGGTGCTTAAAGCCCTTCACATCGTTCCAGTGGCCACGAGTAAAGTCGGGGAAAGCAACGCTAGCGTTGTTGTTGTCCATAGAAAGAGTGCCGAGTTCGGCTAGGGCGCACCATTCAGCAAGGTCGTAAACGTCCATGTCGAGAGGCAAACCATTCTGCAAGCAGTAAACCAAACGGCTGTCCATGATAAAGTCCATACCGCCGTGGCCGCCTACCTCTTTAGCCATTTCGCCATACTTCTTGAGGATGGGGTGTTGATATTGTTGCTCAAGAGCTTGCTTCTCGCTTTCGGGCATGAAGCCGTGTGAGCTGAGATTGTCGACCTTGGGCTGGTGACCAGCTGCGGCCAATTGCTTTGCGTCAACAGCGTAGCCTTCTGAGGGATACTTATTGGCGAAGCCCTTCGTACCAGTGAGTTGATAGAGGCGGTTGTAGGGCTGAGGATTCATCACGTCGTGCTGAATTTCAATCACCTTGCCTTCTTCTGTGCGGATGAGGGTTGTGGTGTGGTCACCATTGCGGTAGTCGTTGCAGGGCTTACCCGTCTTGGCTTCCACATATTCCTTACCATGCACGCTCTTGGTGTCCATAGCCACGAGGGTCTTCATGCGGTCGCCACGGTGAATGTCGAGAGCTTGAGCCACAGGGCCAAGGCCGTGAGTGGCGTAAACGTCGCCGCGGTTCTCCTTGTTATACTTCATACGCCAGCCGAGCTTGTCGGGGTCGTTGCTGGGGTTTTTCCAGTAGTAGTCCCAGAAATCGTCGAGGTTGTGGATGTAGGCACCTTGTGCGCGGATTACCTCGCCGAATACGCCGTGTTGAGCCATATTCAAGGTGTTCATCTCAAACCAGTCGTAGCAGCAGTTTTCCAAAATCATGCAGTGCTTGCGGGTCTTCTCTGAAAGATTGATGAGTTCCCAGCATTGCTCGAGGTTCATAGCCGAGGGCACTTCGATTGCGGTGTTCTTACCGTTCTCGAGGGCGCACTTAGCTACGGGGAAGTGGTGATCCCAATCGGTGGCTACGTATACAAGGTCAATATCGTTGCGCTTGCAGAGTTCTTCGTAGCCCTTCTCGCCGCTATAAATGGCTGCGGGAGCTAGACCTGCATTGCGAAGATTCTTTTGTTGCGCTTCGGCGCGAGCTTCTTCATAGTCGCAAAGAGCTACAATTTCTACGCCAGGAATGTGTGTCCAACGTTCCACAGCACCAGGGCCGCGCATACCCAAGCCTACGAAGGCTACGCGCACGGTTTGAATCTTGGGAGTGGTCAGGTTGATGGCATCTTTTTGGCCAGCGGGGCGTTCGGGAGTGTCGACCACGATGGTACCTTTTTCCCAGTGCCACTTAGTGGAGGGGGAAGTGGACTGAGCATTAACTACAGCAGCACCAAAGGTGAGCATGGCTGCGAATGCTACAGCAAAACATTTAACCATTTTCATAGATAGAGATGGATTTGTAGTATTGTGTAATTAAAGATAATGCAAAGATAGCATAAGAAGTGTGTATGGCAAAGCGATTCTAGCGTTTTCTTCTTTCCATACGTTGCTCTTAGTTAAAACGCTTAAGCACGCTTTTCTCCATAGATTTTTTGAAAAAATTATTGGTGCTTTCAAAATTAAACGTGGATTTTTCTGCGTTTACATAGCCTCATGAGCTGGTCCGCATGAAGAAGATTGAAGACAAACAAACAGAAATAGGAGGTAAACACTTAACAATGAGCATTTACCTCCTATTCTAGTTAGTAGGGTGATGGCATTATTTCACCAAGTCGAGTGTGTCGCTAGCAATGAGCAATTCCTCGTCGGTGGGTACAACTACCACCTTTACGCGACTGTTGGGAGTAGAGATGATTTCTTCCTCGCCACAGTTTTTCTTGTTTTTCTCAGTGTCGATTTCAACACCCATAAATTCGAGGTCTTCGCACGCACCTTGACGCACATCCCATTGATGTTCGCCCACACCAGCGGTAAATACGATGATGTCCACACCGCCCATGGCTGCTGCGTAGGAGCCAATGTACTTCTTGATGCGATAGTCGTACATCTCCATAGCGAGTTTAGCGTGTTCGTTGCCAGCCTGGATGCCAGCTTCCACTTCGCGGATGTCGCTCGAGATGCCCGAGATGCCCTTCACGCCGCTCTGCTTGTTGAGCAAGTCGCTCATCTGGTCGGGGGTGAGGTTCTCCTTCTTCATAATGGCGAGCACGGCCGAGGGGTCGATGTCGCCCGAACGAGTACCCATCATGAGACCTTCGAGGGGAGTGAGGCCCATTGAGGTGTCAACGCATTTGCCGTACTTTACAGCTGACACGGAAGCACCGTTACCGATGTGGCAAGTAATGATGCGCACGTCTTCGGGCTTCACGCCGAGCACTTCACACACGCGAGCCGTAACGAAGCGGTGGCTCGTGCCGTGAGCACCCCAGCGACGGATATTTTGCTCCTCGTAGTACTTGTAGGGAACGGCATACATATAAGCCTTGGCGGGCATGGTTTGGTGGAAGGAAGTGTCGAATACGAACACCTGAGGCAGGTTGGGCAACATTTTCTTCACTGCGACATAGCCCTTAAGGTGAGCTTCTGAGTGGAGAGGAGCCAAGTCCATGTAGTTTTCCCATTCCTTCAGCATCTCGTCGGTTACAACCATGCTCTTAGTGAAACGACCGCCAGCCACGATGCGGTGGCCTGCTGCGCCGATTTCGTCGAGGCTCTTGATAGCACCGTATTCAGCGTTGAGCAAGGTGTCGAACATGAGTTTGATACCCTCCGTGTGAGTGGGGCAAGGCGACTCGATAATCTTCGTTTCGCCGTTTATCTTCGTCTTAAGGAATGAGCCTTCGAGGCCAATTTTTTCAATACCACCAGCGGCAAGCACTGATTTATCGTTCATCTCGTAGAGTTTATATTTGATGGATGAACTGCCGCAGTTGATTACAAGGATTTTCATTGATTGGGTGTATGTGTAAAAAGGAAAAGGGAAAGCGATGAAAATGGCCTGAAAATGTTATGGAAGAAAATATGCTCAATCGAGCTAATAGGCTCTATTATTCCATCGCCTCCCTTTAGGTTGTTGTTATCGAGAAAAGATGATTACTCAGCCTCCTTGGCTGCAATGGCCTGGTTGGCGGTGATAGCAATCATTTTGTAAACGTCGTCGATAGAGCAGCCGCGTGAAAGGTCGTTAACGGGGCGAGCGATACCCTGAAGGATGGGACCGATAGCCGTGGCATGACCAAGACGCTGCACAAGCTTGTAGCCAATGTTGCCCACTTCGAGCGAGGGAACAATCAGCACGTTGGCCTTACCAGCGATTTCGCTGCCTGGAGCCTTTGAAGCACCTACTGAGGGTACGAGAGCGGCATCGGCTTGCAATTCACCATCAATCTTGAGCGTGGGATCCATTTCCTTAGCAATATTGAAGGCTTCTACCACCTTATCTACTACCTCGTGTTTAGCCGAACCCTTAGTTGAGAAGCTCAACATGGCCACACGAGGGTCGATGCCTGCTACAGCCTTTGCGGTGCGAGCGGTGCAAATGGCAATCTGAGCCAATTGGTTAGCATCGGGCACGGGAGTGACGGCTACGTCGCCCATTACGAGCACCCCGTTGTCGCCACATTCAGGCGCATGAGTGAGGAGCAACATCGCACCGCTCACGCAGGTGATGCCAGGAGCTGTCTTGATAATCTGCAAGGCGGGGCGCAACACATTGCCCGTGGTGTTGCGAGCACCTGCCAACTGTCCGTCAGCATCGCCGCTCTTGATAATCATGCAGCCGAAGTAGAGGGGATCGAGCACCTTCTTGCGAGCCTCTTCGATGGTCATGCCCTTCTTCTTGCGCAGTTCGGCTAGAAGCTGAGCATACTCCTCTGTCTTTTCGCTAGTAGCGGGGTCGATGATGGTGGCCTTGTCGATGTTGCCGAGTCCCCACTCTTTGGCCAAATTGTGGATTTCGTCCACATTGCCCAAAATGATAAGGTCGGCCACACCATCGGTCAGGATTTGGTTGGCAGCTTTAAGGG
>CAVFOF010000085.1:509-9450 GCA_963623895.1 bacterium | reverse complement strand
AAGCCAGCCCGAGTAAGCTGAATGCGATGGCCTATCCGGTCGAACAGGCGCACGTCATACTCCTTCTCCAACTCCTGAATGTGCTTAGTGATAGCGGGTTGACTGATGAACAATTCGTTGGCGGCCTTGGTGAAACTTAACTGGGTAGCTACGCTTCGGAACACCCTTAGTCTGGTATCTATCATCCCAAACCTCCATTTAGCTGCGGCTCACCTGTAAGCCTTGGGTAGAGATGCTCATCTCCACAAAGCGTGCGTTGGCGTTGAGCGGATGCTCGGTGAGCTGCTTGCGGATGCGCTGAGCCGCTTCGGCATCTTTGGCCACCATATACATGAAGCCGCCGCCGCCAGCACCAGGCAACTTATAGCCATAGCACAGATCGTCGACTTCCCTGCATAGTGTCTCGATGGCTTCGGGGTTAGTGCCCGCATCGAGTGCCTTGTTCTGCTCCCACGTGGCACGCACCATGCGGCCATACTGCGCCAAATTGTTGGTTTGCAACGTGTCGAACATCGTGAGAGCGTGCTGCTTCATGCTATCGAGCAAGGAGAGGTGGCGCGTATTGTTCAAGAACATGCCACGCACAATCTCGGCCAAAATGTTTTTGGCGGTTCGGGTAATACCCGTGTAGTAGAGCAAGTGGCAGGGGCGGAAGTCGGGTTGGGTGAAGAGCGTGTCGGGCAACCAACGCGCCACAGCGTTTTGGTCGAAACCCACAGAGGTCTGTAGCAACTTCACGCCAGCCAGCACGCCGCCATATTGGTCTTGCCATCCGCCCCCCGTGGTGAGCAATTGTTCGAGCACGAGCGTGCGGTTGCAAATTTCGTTTTTGTCCCATCCTAGGCCGCAAAAGTCGCTCAGGGCGGCTAGCACCGTGGCGGCCAACACACTGCTCGTGCCTAGTCCCGAACCAGCGGGAATGGCGGCTAGCAGCGTAATCTCCAATCCGCAGCCAAAGGCTTCGAGCTGTTGACGCAAGCTGCCATAAGTTTCCGAGCCAAATTGCGGCAAGAAGCCAGCTAGCGCCAGGGCGGCTTTGGGGATGGAGAAGGGCGAACCTACCTTATTATATTGTTGCAGTTCCTCGTAGGTCTCGATGCGTTCCATGGCTCCGAGGTCGATGGAGCGGCAGATGACTACCGGCTCTTTGCAAGGCTTCACGTAGACTTGCAAGGGCGGTTGGTCGTTGAGATTAATGGCCAAGTTCACCACGTTGCCGCCCGAAATGAGGCTATAAGGCGGTGTGTCGGTCCAGCCGCCAGCCACATCGATGCGCACGCTGCTTCGCGCCCACACGATTTGGTCGGCATAGGTGGTGCAGTGGGGCATGCTTTTGTGGCAAAGCACGTTCTCGGTCAAGCCCTCACGCAGCAACGAGAAAGCTTGTTGCTCGTGGGTAGCGGCCACGTCGGGATGAGCGTTGCGCTCTACCTCGGCACGAAACATCGCGTCATGGATACGCGTGAGCAGTGGCGCACTATCGGGCAGTGTTTCGGGCTGCGCCCAATTGTTGGCGGCATACTTCTGCGCTAGGTCTTTAAGGTTGACCTGATAGAACACGCTGCGCTGCCAGTTGCTAGCCACCAAGGGGATGGTTTCGCTTTGCAAGGCTTTGCGCTGGGCAAAGAGGCGGGGCAGATTAGCGTGGATAGAGAGTTCATCGGCCGAATAGCGAGGCAGCGTTCGCCACTCCTCGGTAACGCTCGCCTGTGGCTCGTCGCTCAAAAACCATTGCAGCAAACGCTCCATTTGGGCGAGGTCGTCCGTCACGGGGAAGAGGCGGGCAGCTTGCAAATCGTGGGTAGAGCCTAATTCTTCGGGCTGAATGCCACGAGCGGCAAGCCACTGCGTCACGGGGCGGCCTATATATAAGGTGTCGGGATTCGTCACGTCACCACGGAAAGCGTCGTCGAACCCATAGGGGCGCAGCGCACAAGCTTTCTCGCCTAGGGGCACGATGTCGACACACTCGCCCGATCGCAGCGTGACGTGCCACTGGTTTTTAGGAATGCCCGTAAGAATGTGATTACTCTCATAGTGCCAGTGCTCGCCCACATAGGCATTCTCCACCCACACGTTGGCCGTGGCTGTGGTGGGGCGATTAATGAGCCGAGCGTTTTGGGTGAACACAGAGGTTTGCGGTTTGATACCCTTTTGCAAAATGAGGCGTTGATCCTTCACCAAGTTTTGTATGGCTACGGAGGAGGCTATCATGTCGGGGCCTGTGCCGTAGTGGTAGAACTCGCCACCAGGTAGGGGTAGGATGGCCACCTTCAAGTCGCTGAGCAAGGAGTCGGGCTGCGAGGGGTGATTGCCAAGGGCGCAGCCAAAGTCGCTATAAAGGTCGTAGCACGCTGGGGCGGCTAGTGCGTGTCCGCCAGGGGTGGCGCATTGCGCCGCATCGGCCTTAGGCTGCGTGCGCTGCATGAGTCGCTGCACGGCTTTGTCGCTAAGCAGCCACACGCCAATGTCCATCAGCATGAGGTGGGTGGGCATGAGTTGGGCTTGTTGCTCCGTGCTAGGCTTTTGCAGCATGAAATCAAGCTGCGTGGGGCTGTTGCGATTCATCATGAACACGCCGTGGTGCGAGGCTTGCGTGGGGTCGGCCCAGAGGCCGTAGCACACCACGTCGGCATCGGGAATCTCTTGCAGCGGTTCTTTGGCTCGCAGCAGCACGTCGCCACTGGCTATGAGCGTGCGCAGTCCTTGGGGGGCATTCTGCATAATGCTTTCATAGAGGGGCATTTGCAAGTCGAGCAGCGTTTGGTCGATGCGCTGACCTCGTGCCCAACGAAACACGGGGATGGGCGTGAGCACCTTGCCGCTAGGGGCATAGGCGGGCAGTCGTCTACTTTGTCCGCCAGCGTGCAGCAGAATGCGTTTTTCTTGCGCCAACCATTGATTGAAGTCAGCCTCGGGTGCTTCATCGGCTTGTGCTGAGGCAAGTAGCCATGCCGTGCCGCCTCCGCTCCCGAGCTTTTGGTTGGCGGGGTCGGAGGTGCAGTAATATTCTTTTTTACTCAACCCCGTGAGATGGTGGAACGAGCCGACCACATTGGGGGGCAGAGAGAGGAGTTTTTTCATAATGTTTGATATTGACTTATGCAAAGGTAATGCAAACCGAACAAACCACAAAAGCCCTTGGCTAGATAATAAGCTTACCGAATGCTTTTGCCGTAAGATAAAAAAGTAGTACTTTTAACCCGCTTAACAAATACAACGTACTTATTCATCCTTATGCATAAAAAACTATTGATTAGTCTAACTTGCCTTTTGACTCTGGCCTGCGATGGAAATGCCGACGTCTATTCGCCTCGAAACAAAACCGAGGTGTGCCACATTGAGAACGCTTCTGTGCAAAACGTGATGGCCTTGTCCAACGCTCAGTTCTCCCCCGAAAATAGCTGCATCCCGCAAGCCCTTTTCGACGACGACTCGCTAGCCTATCGCCCCGACCAGCCTCAAGGCTACACCATCTCCTTCACCGATGCGGCCGCCACGCAAGCGCAAGTGACGCTTAGCCGAGGACTAAACCGCTCGAGCAAAACAGTGCTGAGCCAAATGGTAAGTTTGGAGAAGGGCAAAGGCTCGTTCTGCTTCACCAACCTCTTGCCGAACGAGACCTACCACTACACGGTGACCGCCCTAGGCCGCAAAACGCTTGCCGAAGGCTCATTCCAAACGAAAGGCCAACTACGCATGATTGCCCTCGATGGCGGTTTCAATATTCGTGACCTAGGGGGATGGCGAGGTTTGAACGGATGCCTTGTGGAGTATGGAAAGCTCTATCGCGGGGGCAGCCTCGGCGGAACGGACAAAGACGGCAATCGCAGCGATATTAGTGAGGCTGGCAAAGCCGAACTGCAACGTTTAGGCATTGGGGCGCAGCTCGACCTCCGTGCAGCTACTAATCAAGGGAAATACCCCGAAGAGGGCAGCTTGCATTCGTATAGCGCAGGTCAAGCACCATTGCCTTCGATGGATTTCAACAACACCATGACCGACTATGGGGCTTACAACGGCGACGGGTCGGTGGTGAGCGATGTGGCCTGGATTATTTACGAACTGAAACGTGGTCGCTCCGTCTACTTCAACTGCCGACAAGGGGCCGACCGCACAGGCACTATAGCCTTCATCATCGAAGGCCTACTAGGCTGCTACGACCAAGCAGCCAACACTGCGGGAGGCAATCAGCTAGCGATGGACTACGAAATGACGGGATTTTCGCGAGCCAACCTAGTGGACAATTGGAAGGTGGCCACTAGTTGCCGCCCCGCCTCGGAGGCCTACACCAACAAGGCCAAACTCTTTCGTCAACTGATAGACCTCGAAGCCGCCGAGCCCGACATTCAGCTCACCACCTTGCAGCAAAAGTGCTACTACTATCTGAATCGCTACACCAACGCCGCCTGGACAAAGGAGGCACTCCACATCGACGCAGCCGACCTCGACTGGTTCATTCAGCACCTACTCAAAGGCATGACCACAAAACAATATGCTGCCTTCCGTCCGCAATGGGCCACCACAGGAAACGACCTAAAGCAAGTAGCCGAGCAACACGCCAACATAGTAACCTACGCCCCTCGACAACAAAGATTAAACAAAAAATAATCAGAAAGTAATCAAAAATTTGAGCACAAATTTGAGCAAAAAATTGAGCACAAAATTGAGCAAAAAATTGGGGGCGACGCGTCCCCGCGTCGGCGCAAGTAGAAACTCAAGCAAATAAGTAACAAGTCAAAATAATCTTTTATAGGAACTACCCAATGTAAGTAATTTAAGTAGCATCTAACGACAACAACTGACAATAGGGAACAATAGGGGCTTCGCCTTGTGAAAATCTCCTTGTAAGGGGCTTTAAGAAAAAAGATTGTCTTCTATTCTCAGCTATTGTCGTAAAAGGCTCCTCCATAAAGTTTACCTACACCATTTGCTGTTACTTGCACAAATTGCTTGCACTACTATTGATTATCAACAATTTCAATAGTGCAAGCAATTATTTTTTTGCTTACACTAACCCTCACCTTGCTTGCACTCCTCCCTCACCCTGCTTGCACTATTACTCCCCCTCCCCTTATTAATGACAGCCCCTCCCACCTTCTGCAAGCAATAGTACGTGCTGCTTACACTAACAAAACGCCTGATATTCAAAACAGTACAAGCAGCCAGTGCAAGCAACAGCAAATACTACGACCAAACTCTCTGGAGAGAATAACCCCCAAAAACTGCTTGCACCAATGCAAACAAGGAATTTAAAAGCAAGAAAAAAGCATTTGGCTCACTTTTCCCAAAGTAAGCCAAATGCTTTTTTAAAATTTCAACTTTATGCTGCTCTAATGACTGCCTTTCATTACCTCTTACTTCCCCAAAAATAATCATTGCATAACAAAGTTTTCCTACCCGCCTAATCGTAAAAACTAGCCCCCTAACTATGACGAACTACCCGCCTAATAAGAAAAACTAGCCGCCTAATAATTTTTACCCCTTGGGCGAAGCTTCTTCCTCGGCCTTAGGCTTTTCTTCCTCGTCATGCGGCAGAATGTGGCACAAGGCGTTCACATCAGCCTCGAAGGTGTCACGCACCTTGGCTCGCGCCTTCATGTTCGACTTGTAGTTGTACACCGTCTGCGCACTGTAGAAGAGCAAAGTGGCTATCTCCGAACTAGCCGTCACACCAAGGCGCATAAGGGCATAGATGCGGAGTTCCACGGTGAGCGCATGCTCATTGGGCAGATTTACTTGAGCATCGGGGCGCAGCAGTCGGTTGAACTCGTCCACAAAGTTGGGATAGAGCAGCAGGAAGGCGCGGTCGAAGCGGTCGTAGAAGGCATTGGCCTCTTCCTCCACCACCCGCACGTGATTGATTTTCTGCAATAGCTCGTTGGTTTTCCCCGCCTTAATGCTGCGCGACACCGACTTACGGAGGCCATCGAGCTTACTGATATAGAGCGCACTAATGTCAAGGAAGAGGCGGAGGTAGGTTTCGCGGTGCTGATTGGTGTTGGTGAGTTGCTGATTGAGCTTTTCGAGCAGATTGTTTTGGGCGCGAAGCTTAAGGCGTCGCTGATTGAGCTTCTTGTTCTGCTTGTAGGAAAAAGCAATCATGGCCAGCAGCACCAGGGTGAGCAGGCTCACACCACCTAAAGCGCAGTAACTCAACGTGGTACGCTTATTGATTTGCGACTGATAGGCCGCCACGATGCGGGGCAAGATGCGTGAAATTTCGAGCATACGGAGGCGATTGTTATAGAACTGCGCATCCTCCATGCTGCAATAGATGTACTTCACCGCACGGCTGGAGTAGCTCTCGTCTTTTTCGTAAAGATAGAGCGAAAGTTCCTGAAGTGCAAGGTTTTCCTTGAGGGGGCATACTTGGTCGGAGATGCCAGCTTGCACGATGTAGTGCTCGTACTGGGCTAACTGATTAAGGAGTTTATAACCACGGGCTAAGGCATAGGCCGCCGAGGCATACAAGCGGTCGTTGACGGGCACTTGGCGCAACACCCGCTGATAACACTGCATGCTTCGCTTGTTAGAGCCTTGATAATAAAGCTTTTCGCCGAGCAGATAGTTGTACATGGCTCCGCCCTCAGGCGTGTGTTTCAAGGCTTCGGTGAGGTAATATAAACGCTTCCGAGCCATCTCGGCCGAAAATTCGCTGCCATCGCAATAGGCACACCAATAATTATAGTACCACGCCATGCTGTAGTTATACTTAAACAACAGCGAGGGGTGAAGTTGTTCCACGCGAATACTCTTCAGCACCTCACCCGCCTGACTATAGTAGCCACTAGTAGCAAGGAGCAAACCTCTGTGAATAAGGAAGTTATCGACATAGACGGCATTATTGGTGGCTTGCGCCAACTGCAAGCCACGGTTCACGTAGACCATGGCCGAGTCGAAGCGGAAGGTGTAGTATTCCTCGAAAATGTTGTCGAATAAGCGCAGGCTTTCCTCATTGGTGCTAGCACTTTGCAACTTTTGCTTCAGTTGGTCGATACGGGCTTGCTTCGCACTCATATATTCGGCTCTGCGCTCCACGTAAGTATCTAGCTCCTCGAGGTCGGCATCGCTAGCAAAGGCGGCCAAGTTAAGAAGAGCTAAACTAAGCATCAATAATAGGCGTCTGAATGGCATAAGATGGGGTTATTTTGGTTTCGGTAGCAAAGATAATGATTTACTTTAATCTACTTAGTATCTACTTACAACTTTTTTTAGCCTTCTGCAAACTTTTTGATTTTTAAGTGATTACAGATGGCTCAAAATTTTAAAAATCTACTTACCATCTACTTAAGCATTGTTTTCGCCCAGGGCTTCCCTAATTTTGCGGTCGAGAAATTTAACTCACCGTTTTGCCAACTCGTGTTTACATCACAGCTAAGAAATAATGAAGGCGACGGCGAGCCGCTTCTCCCCCACTCTGCTAAATTCATCTAACAAAATAGTACATTTCACCTTTATGAAATCAGTCACCTTAAAAGCTCTCACCTCGTGCGTACTAGTGGCCACTGCCCTGAGCGCACAGGCACAAAGTAATCAAGACAACGGCAAGGGCGAAGAACGCAATGTGATGCTCAACGCTGCCGACGCTAATAAGCCACGCGAAATTCAGATAGGTCTGCCTAGCGAGGACGTCAACGTTTACGAAAACGGACTACCCGCTGTTTACTCTAGTTCCGTACACAAACTCTCGGCTCACTGGCGCAACGATGCCAGCCTCGGTTCCACGGGTTTGCTCTCTCCCTCGGAGTCGGCCATCACTACGGGCAACATTGCCTACGCCGTAACCGCCTTTAGCGACCTGGGGCAAAAGGATTTCCATGCCAAACTCAACTATCACGTGAACCATTTCGGCATGCAGAACTTCGATTTCAACTTTAGCGGGGGCATTGGTAAGAACTGGCTCTACAACGCCGGCACTTACCAAAACTTCGACCCAGGTAGCTTCAAGTTGCAATTCACCGACTATGCCGACCGCACACAGATTTATCACGCTGGTGTGACGCACTTATTGAAGAAGGGCTACGTGTCGCTGCAATATAAGCATGCCAATAGCAAGAACCCGGGCAACTTTGCCAACGCTGCTCCATTCCAATACGTGGGCGATGGTTCGATTAAGGAGGTGAATGGCTTCACACCGGGCACCAATTCGTACGTGCCTTATAACGGCTCGTTCACCTACACCGACATTATGACGGGCGAGAAGAAAACGTGGAACTTTAATAAGGGAAGCGAAAACCGCTCACACGAGGTAGCCTTGCTTTCGAACTACACTTTCGACAACGGCATGAACTGGAAGTTCGACGCTAAGTTCATGTACGTGCCCGTGGCCAATTACGTAGACTTTGGCGGAAGCACCATTAGCGAAGTGACGGCTGCCGACGGCTATACGCTCGAGAACGGCGACCCCTACGAAGGCTTGATTGAGGGCCGACGCACTTGGCTACACTTTGGTAAGGTGACGAGCGGCATGTTCACCACCGAACTCAACAAGATGTTTGGCCGCCACAACGTGCGCTTGGGCTTGAACGAATGGTACTACCACCTCAACTACCACTCATCGTCGCTACAATGGACGGGTACGGTGGAGCCTTATCCCCAAGTGCTCTACACCACGGCCACCGACCCCACCGACCCCACGCTCACACCGAAGCGCACACAGACTTACGGATTCAACGAACTAAGCCCCGAGTATACGAAGGGTAGCGAGAACAAGTTGGCCGTTTACCTAACCGACAATTGGAAGGTGAACAACAAACTGAACCTTTACTATGGTGCGCGTTTGGAATACTACCGCATGTCGGCCGACCAAATCTCGGCTTCACGCTTCCAAGGTTTCCACATTGGCGACTTCAACACCTATTCTTACAACGATGCGGGCGAAATCGTGGCAACGGCTCACAGCATCCACCCCGCCAACGTGACGAAGAACAAGCTCAAC
>CAVFOF010000085.1:0-430 GCA_963623895.1 bacterium | reverse complement strand
CCCCACGGCTGAGCAATATAAGCGCGTAACAATCCCCTTGGTGCGTGGTGGTATCTACTACAAGAACAACTGGATTGACCTTTCGTCGATGGTGACCTGCATTGCCAAGTCGAACAACATCGACCAGCAGAACCTCACCAAGCCCGGCACAAGCGAGGGCAAGACCGTGCTGCTCATCTACAACATCCAAACCCTAGGATGGACCACTACGGCTGAGGTGAAGCCCTTTAAGAACTTCTCACTCCACGCTTTGTTCACCTACCAAAAGCCGGTTTACAAAAACTACAATGCGAGCGTAACCTTCAGCGACGGACAGCAAATGTCGGTGAACGCCAACAACATGATTGTGAAGGAAATCCCGCAAATCCTCGTAGAGCTCGACCCGAAGTATAACATCACGAAGGACTTGAACATCTGGCTCAGTTTCCGC
>CAVFOF010000084.1:0-9495 GCA_963623895.1 bacterium | reverse complement strand
GTGTAAGCAATCCTTCCATGAGTGCAAGTAGATGTAAGCAAGTGCAAGCAAGTCAAACTTTGCTTACACTTTTGAAACGATTGATTATCAATATGAGTGCAAGCAATTAGTGCAAGCAACAGCAAATAGTGTAAGTAAACTTACAGGAGGGGGTAACCACAAATTGACCACAAAATTGATCAAAAAATTGATCAAAAATTGGGGGCGACGCGTCCCCGCGTCGGCGCAAGTAGAAACGCTAGAGAAGAATAGTTAAAATAGTATATATTATTACTTTACTACTTTCTCCTTTCTCCACTAGCGTTTACTCTTGCGCCGACGCGGGGACGCGTCGCCCCCAATTTTTTGATCAGTTGTTGCAGGGGCTCTTGCTCGGCTTTTGGGGTAACTTTCTTTTCCTCCGTAGTATGAGGTATGGCCTTTTTCTCAGGCTTCGTAACTGTTTTCTCAGGCTTCGTAACTGTTGGCGCAGTTTGCGGCACTACCGTACGAGGCGAAGAGTTTTGCTGCGTGAGGAAGGCTAGGTAGCGTTTGTAAATCTTTGGTGAGTAGGCATTGAAGATGTTGTTGGCAAAGAGAATGTCGGTGATTTGATTCTCAGCCACATACTCCTTCATGTTTCGTCCAAAGTAGCGATAGTCCACCACGTGGATTTCCTCAAAACTACAGAATAAGTAGCCAGGTAGAGCATTGCCGAAACTGTCCTTCAAAATAAGCACGCGGCGATGGTTGGCGGTGCTAGTGCGCACTCGAGTGATGCGCATGTCGCTGCCCATGAAGGTGCAGTAGGCACCGCCGTTGCCGTCGCGATAGTGCACGAAGAATGGCCCCGTGTGGGGCTTGCTCGTGGAGGTGATGCGATAGTTGTTGTCAACGGTGTAGTCGGTGTAGGTGGTGGTGTAGGTCACGTTGCGCGGCGTGTAGTAGACGAAATCCTCGGGAGCTTGTTTTAGCGAAATGTCCTTGGAGTAGCCATACATGCTACCCACAAAACCATGAACCACCTTGCGGTCGTAGCTCTTGAGGTTGGGGAAGGGCACGCCAGCCACTTTAGCAAACTGCTGCGCCGCATAGTAGCCGCCAAGCGGTGCCCAGTGGTGGTCGGTGCGCAGATAGATGTCCTCGGCGGCATGTGCGCCAAGTGGCGTGTACACGTCGACCGCCTTTACCCCTGATGCAAGGTGAGCATGAATGTTGTTGATAACCGCTCGCTGCGGTGTGGTGTGCGAGCGAGCGTTGTCGGGACAGTAGAACTCTACGGCCGTGGGGATAACCATACAATAGACGTTCACTTTGCCGCCAAACACCTCCTTATATTTATTGGCCGCTTCGGCATATGCGCCACCGCCCTTGGCCGAGCCGCCAAAGGCCATCAGCGCACGCACCTTTGCCCCTTTGCCCACGACCATGATGCCCGCATTGGCAATCTTGGCTTTCTCGTTGGCCGTTTGCTCGTTCTTATATTCGCCCACTTCGCGTTGGTCGTTGCATTCTTCCATTTCCTCATTGGCCTCGGCCGTGGGTGAGTCGGTGGAGGCGTGGAAGCGCACATTGTCGTCAGTAAGAGCAACGGCCAGGCCGTCCTTTATGCCCATACTCATCTGCATGAGTTCGTCGCGATAAGGCTCGCTGTCGCTAAACCAAGCGGAGATTTCCTTGGTGTAGGTGCCGCTCATGAGCTTTTCAAAATTAAACGTGGGGAAGTGGGCGAGTTCACGCTTTTCAAGTTGCGACACCGTGCTTCGAGGAAAGAAGTTGAATACCAACACCCCAGCGCAAAACACGATGGTTAAGAGCGTGAGGTAGACGGCACTATATATTTTTTGCTTGTCTGAGAAGTGTGACATGTTTATTTAGAATCGGGTGTAAATAAATGCATTATTCGTAGCTCCCACGAGCAGAGCTGTGCTAAGCGCAAGTAGGGCTAGGGAAAGCACCACCTTGAGTAGGGTGGTGACGAAGAGGTAGGTCTCGCTGTCCCACTGCGCGAGGTGTTTCTCGCTCCATGCGGCCAATGTGCTGCGCACGGGGAGGGCGAAGATGAGAGCCGCAATCCAAAGCCAGAAGTTGTCGAGCAGTGCGCTGTGGGTTACAAAGTCGTCTATCACCTTAGCTCCGCCAAAGGCCGTGTGGAAGAAGATTTGCATTTTTCCGAAATTGTCGAAATAGAATATGCCCCAACCTATCACCACCAACACGAGGCTGTAGAGATGAAGCACGAAGGAGGGGATGTGTTCCTTCCACCGCAGCAGCGTGTACTTTTCGAGCATCACAATTACGCCAAAATACACGCCCCATAGGATGAAGTTCCAACTAGCTCCGTGCCACATGCCCGTGAGAAACCACACTACGAGAATGTTCAACGATTGGTGACGACGATTGCCGCCCAAGGGAATATAAACGTAGTCGCGGAAGAAACTGCCGAGCGAGATGTGCCAACGGCGCCAAAAGTCGGTGATGGAGTTGCAGCAGTAGGGGTGCTTGAAGTTTTCGTTAAAATGAAAGCCGAGCATGCGGCCAAGGCCGATGGCCATGTCGGAGTAGCCCGAGAAGTCGAAGTAGATTTGGAACGTGAACGCCACAATGCCCACCCAGGCTCCCGTGGTAGTGAGCTGGCCAAGACCATTGACGAGAAACTGATCGGAAATCTCGGATAACTGATTGGCTAAAACCACCTTTTTGCCCAAACCTATGAGAAAGCGGTACACGCCCTCGGCAATGTCTTGCCCTTCAACGTGGCGGTGCTGTATTTCATCGGCCACCGTGCCGTAGCGCACGATGGGGCCAGCCACGAGTTGTGGAAACATTGAGATGTAGAGCAACAAGTTGCCGTAGCGACGCTGTACGGGAGACTCTTGTCGGTAGACGTCGACTAAATAGGAGATGGATTGGAAGGTGTAGAAACTAATGCCGATGGGCAGAGCTATTTGCGGCACGCTAAGGCTGAGGCCGCAGTCGGCAAGGATGCTGGCAAAGAATCCCAAATATTTAAATATGCCCAATATGAGTAAGTTACCTCCGATGCCCACGATGAGTGCAGTGCGTCGACGATTGGTTTGTCGGTCAATGAGTAGGCCCGCTCCGTAGTTGAGCAACGAGCTCAGCAACATGAGAAACACGTAGATGGGTTCGCCCCATGCGTAGAACACGAGCGAGAACACCACCAATACGCCATTCTTAAATGGGTTGCGGTCTGGGCTTCCTAATGCGTCGCCCTCGCAGCTAGTGCGCACCAATCGGCGGTCGGTCACGGCGGCTAGCAAGTAGCAGAGGAAGAAGGCGGGGAGAAAGGCGTAGAGAAAGAATAAATCGGAGAAAATCATTGTTTAGTTTCTAGATGTGTGCGGTCGGTATAAGCTATTGCTTTTTGTCGAAATCGGGGCGATGCTTATATATAAGGTGTGTATTGGGGCTTATTGCGTAAGTAGTGCTTCTATTTGACGCGCTAGGAAGTAGCCGTTGCGCTTCGCTCCTTCTACGCTGGTGTGCGTGCCGTCGTAAGTGCGCAATGGGGAAGAGGCTTCGCGAAGATTATATACGCCGTTGAGATAGTCTTGGCGAATGACGGGGATAGACATTCGGTGGGCGCATTGCTCGATAATCGTGCCTACCTTCTCGGTAAGTTCAAAACTCGCTTGCGTGGTTTGCATCGGGGTGAGCAAGATGAGGCGCGCTTGTGGAAAACGCTGCATGAGCAGTTCGCAACTATATCTTACCGACTCAGCGAGGCTCAGCAAAGTATTGGGCTTGCGTTGCAAAAAATCGCTGATGCTTGTTTGAAACGCTTGCGATGCTGAGAGGTCGAAAACTTGTGGCCTCTCCGCTTGAAACCATGCGTCGTTCGTGCCAGCTGCAATGAGTATTACGTCGGGTTGAGGCTGCGAGTCGGCTTTGCAGGCTTCGAAGAGTCGACACACCTGGTTGTAGACGACGTTGTCGTTGCCTAGCCGCCCAATGTTCTCTCTCGTGTTGCGTTTGGTGAAGGCAGTGTTCGTCCAAGTAGCACCGCTGCGAGCATAGCTTCGGCAAGTGGCGGGCTGAATGCGCTCTACCAACCATCGCGTCCAACCTTTAGGCTCGTTGCAAAGGTCGCCGCCGATGGAGGTGTTCGAGTCGCCGAGGATGACGAAATGTAGATTGCTTTGAGTGGCGCTTAGCTTGACTACTGCGAGCAAAAGCAGGGTGAAAAGTAGCACCAAACGTTGACTTCTGTTAGTCATGTCGGAAGGGTTCTGCTTAAATAATGTAAATAGGTTTGCAAAATTAGATAACGTGCTTAATATGAGCAAGAAAAGTGGGGGCTTTGTTGAATTTTTTCAAAATCCTTCTGCCGTCAATGTAAGTAATGAATGATAGATAAGAAGGGGGTGGGGGAGAAGAAAACGAAAATCGGTCCTCATTCTCTTGGTGGCGGGAGTGAGGACCGATTTATGAGGATAGGAATTTGCAGCTTAGCTACAAGTTCTTGGAAAAGCGTTATTTCTTAACGGGAACGCGCTCGAGAATAGTTTTAACAAACTTCCAATATTTCTCTACGCTGGGAATGTAGCAACGCTCGTTGGGCGTGTGGGGTGAACGTAGGGTGGGGCCGAAGCTTACCAAATCCATGTTGGGACGGAGCGCACCGATAACGCCACATTCTAAGCCAGCGTGAACCACCTGCACGATGCTCTCCTCGTTGAAGAGCTCCTTGTAGATGCCCTTCATCAGTTCTACGATTTCGCTTTCGGGGTTGGGCTGCCATGCGGGATAGTCGCCGTCGGTTTCCACCTTCATTCCAGCCATCATGAAGCAGCTTTCGAGCGTTTCAACGCAGCATTCACGCATAGAGTCGCGTGAAGAACGGATGAGGATGAGGAACTTAGCGTTGCCCTCACCAATCTCAACGATAGCGAGGTTGGAGGAAGTTTCAACAATCGTGTTGTTGTAAGGAATCATGCGGTAGATGCCGTTGTGCACAGCGCAAAGAGCGTCTACGAGGTTGTCCTGAATTTCGGCGGGCACGATGTGAGCGGGTAGGGCTACGTCTTCCACGTCGAGCTGCAAGTCCTTCTCGATGGGGCTATACTCCTCCTTCAAAGTTTGTCGCCATTCGGCCACGACCTCTTTGAAAGCTTCTACGTTTTCTTTAGGCAGTGTGAGCACCACTTCGGCCGAACTGGGGATGGCGTTGCGCATGTTGCCGCCCTTCCACTCAGCGAGGCAAGCCTCAAAGTTGGCAATAGCGTCCTGCACCAAGCGCGCCATCGCCTTGTTGGCGTTGCAGCGTCCCTCGTTGATTTCAAGGCCTGAGTGTCCGCCGAAAAGTTTGTGTAGCGTCACTTTCACTGCGGCGTCGTTGGGGTCAACGTCTTTCGATTGGTATTCGAGTGTAGCGGTCATGTTTACACCACCAGCCGAACCAATAATCATTTCGCCCTCGGTCTCGTCGTCGAGGTTGAGCAAGATGTCGCCTTCAATCACGTCGGCCGTCATGTGGTTCACACCATACATGGTGGTCTCCTCGTTGGCAGTGATAAAACCTTCGATGGGGCCGTGCTTCAAGGTGTCGTCTTCCATAATAGCCATGATGGTGGCCACGGCCATACCGTCGTCGGCTCCCAAGGTTGTGCCTTTGGCCTTCACCCAGTCGCCATCGATGTAGGTTTGAATGGGGTCGGTCTCAAAGTTGTGGGTAGAGTCCTTCGTTTTTTGCGGCACCATGTCCATGTGACCTTGCAGGGTGACGATTTTGCGGTCTTCCATCCCTGCGGAAGCCGCTTTGCGCATGATAATGTTTCCGGCTTCGTCTTTAAAGGCTTCTACGCCCTTGCTTTTGGCCCAGTCGAGCAGGAATTGTTGCACTTTTTCAAGATGTCCAGAGGGACGGGGCACTTGGGTCAGAAGGTCGAAGTTCTTCCAAATGGCTTGCGGTTGCAGGTTTGCTATTTCGCTCATAGTGTGTAAATATTTTAGCGTTGCAAATGGCGGGATAGGCGGTTCGCTTCTCCGTGTTTGCAATTTTGGTTTGATTTTTCTAAATGTTATTCTGATTGGGAGATGGTGTGTTTTGAGTAATCGGCTTTCGCGCATTCACTCTAGCCCAGCCGAAAGCTCCGAGCAGCACCACGAGGCTTGTTTGTATGGTGTGTACTACAAGGGCGAAGAGGATAGCTTTCGATTCGGCCAGGCCGAAAAGCACGAGCATTGTTTTTACGGCAAAGTGCCAAGGGCCTGCTCCGTTGGGGGTGGGCACTAGTACGGCAAACGTGCCGATGCAGAAGATGAGGAAGGCAGCGTCGATGGGAATGTTGGCCGTGAAATCGAAGCAGAAGAAGGCGATGTAGAAGTGTAGGAAGTAGCCCACCCAAATGAGCAGACTGTAGAACACGTAGAGCGGCAGGTTGTGCACTTTGCGCAGCGACACTACGCCCTCCCACACCCCGTGAAGCACGTCGCGCCCCTTTTGGAACACAGCATAACGGTGCATCAACACGGCGGCGGCAGTCACGGCGGCCAATAAGCAAATCAAGGTGACGAGATAGCCAGTTCCTGTGAAGCGGTGGAGAATGTCGCCTAGGTTCGTGCCCGTTTCTTCAAGAAAAGAGAGCAGCATGGGCAGCTGCGCCAAGAAAGCGATACCCGTGAAGCAGAGCATCAAGAGCGAGTCGACCAAGCGCTCCGTTACCACCGTGCCGAGCGATTTGCTGAACGACACGCCGTCGCACTTCTTCAGCGTGCCACAACGCATCACCTCGCCCACACGGGGAATGACAAGGCTTGCTGCATACGACATGAAGATAGCGTCGGTACACGAGGAGCGTCGTGCCCTTTCGCCTAGCGGAGCTAGTGCCATTTTCCAACGCCAGGCACGAGCCATTTGCGGCAGAATGCCAAAGGCGAGCGATAGAAGCATCCACCACCAATTCATATCGTGCCACACGCAGTGCAGAAATTCTGTCCAGTCCGTGTCGCGATACATCCACCACAAAATGCCCAATCCGAGCACGAAGGGTAGTGCTATTTTTATGATAACAATGAGTAGGTGCTTCATTCCAATCCGATAAAAATGCTTACCTTTGCAGCAAACAGCCCCAAGAGCGTGCGCTCAGCGTGCATGAATGGGTGCATTTCTATACAATGCAAAAGTAGAAAAATAAATTCAGATGAAGTCCGTACGTCCTAAAAAATTTCTCGGCCAGCATTTCTTGACGCATTTGCCCACAGCGCAGGCCATTGCCGACACCATCGATGCGTGTCCCGACCTGCCTGTGCTCGAAGTGGGGCCAGGCATGGGGGTGATGACGCAGTTTATTCTGCCCAAAGGGCGCGAGTTTAAAGTGGTGGAAATCGACTTTGAGAGCGTGGCCTATCTGCGTGAACATTTCCCCGAGTTGGAGGAGAACATCATCGAGGACGACTTCTTGAAAATGCACCTCGACAACACCTTTGGCGGCCGCCCCTTCGTGCTGACGGGCAACTATCCCTATAATATAAGTAGCCAAATATTCTTCAAGATGCTCGACTACCGCCACCTCATCCCCTGCTGCACTGGCATGATACAGAAAGAAGTGGCCGAGCGATTGGCGGCACAACCCGGCTGCAAGGCTTACGGCATACTCAGCGTGTTGGTGCAGCTTTATTATAAGGTAGACTATCTCTTCACCGTTGAGCCTGGTGTGTTCAACCCGCCGCCCAAGGTGCGCAGTGCCGTTATTCGCATGACGCGTAATGAAGTGATCGACCCTGGCTGCGACGAAAAACTCCTCCGCCGCGTGGTGAAAACCACCTTCAATCAGCGTCGCAAAATGATGCGCGGTTCTATCAAACCCCTACTTCACGACCTCGACCAGCAGTGCGGCACTACACCGCCCGACCACACCGATTTTCTCGCTCAACCCCTGCTCACTCGTCGGCCCGAGCAGCTCTCCGTGCAGGAGTTTATCGACTTGACCAATCAAGTGTCGGCACATTATGCTCAATAGCCAAGCAATAAAAAGGCAAAAAGAGCGTTCTTTAATGAGAATATACAATAAATAGATATGAAAACTTACCTAGTGACAGGTGCCGCAGGCTTTATCGGTGCCAACTATCTGAAATACATTCTTGCTAAGTACGACGACATTCGCGTGGTGGTGCTCGACTTGCTCACCTATGCTGGCTATCTTGGCACCATCGACGAGGATATCGACAATGAGCGTTGCTTCTTCGTAAAAGGCGACATCTGCGACCGCGGTTTGCTCGACAAACTCTTTGGCGAATATCGCTTCGATGTAGTGGTGAATTTTGCTGCCGAAAGTCATGTAGACCGTAGCATCGAAAATCCGCAACTATTCCTCAATACCAATATTTTGGGCACGCAAAATCTGCTCGACGCTGCCCGTGCGGCTTGGGTGATGGGTCGCGATGCGCAAGGCTACCCCACGTGGCGACCTGGTGTGCGCTACCATCAAGTGTCGACCGACGAGGTTTATGGCTCACTCGGCGCAGAGGGCTTCTTTACGGAAGAGACGCCGCTCAATCCGCACAGCCCCTATAGCGCTTCCAAAACTTCGGCCGACCATTTCGTTTGCGCCTATCGCGACACCTACCATATGCCCGTGAGCATTACTCGCTGCTCCAATAATTACGGCCCTTATCAATTCCCAGAGAAACTCATTCCTCTCGTGATCAACAATATTCTTGAAGGCAAGCACCTCCCCGTCTACGGCAAGGGCGAGAACATTCGTGACTGGCTCTATGTGGAGGATCACTGCAAGGCCATCGACATGGTTATCAACCAAGGAGCGGACGGCAGCATCTATAATGTGGGTGGCCACAACGAGCGTCAGAATATTCAGATTGTGAAGATTATCATCCGCACTATCCACGATTTGATGGAGCAAGAACCGCAATTCCGCACGCTGCTCAAAAAGCAAGAGCGCGACGCTAATGGCGAAATTCGCATCGATTGGATTAACGACGACCTCATCACCTTCGTAAAGGATCGCTTAGGGCACGACCAACGTTACGGCATTGACCCTTCCCGCATCAAGGCCGACTTGGGTTGGTATCCTGAAACCTCTTTCGAAGTGGGCATCGTAAAGACTATCCGTTGGAATCTCGAACATCACGATTGGGTTGAGGCTGTTAGCGGCGATAGTTATCAGCAATACTACGAAAAGATGTACCATAATAAGTAATTACAGAATTTGAAAACAAATATCGAAAAAGTGAGACTCAAACCTCACTTTTTTGTTGCTTTTATGTCTATTACTTAAAACATTACGTATATTTGCAGAATAAAGAAATTAATTTATATTTAAACACCACTCTAAAACACGAAACGTTATGTTGAAATCTAAAAAACTTTTAGCACTATTGAGCCTCGCTCTTACGCTAGGCATCACTTCGTGCAGCGACAATTGTGTGACAGATTCTGCTAATGGAGGCAACGCTTCGGGCGAAGTGACCGAACAAAATTATCTGAAGTATGAAACCCTGCAAAACTTGCTGGGCGTAGTGGCTAGTGTAGAC
>CAVFOF010000083.1:0-9562 GCA_963623895.1 bacterium | reverse complement strand
GTGGCCAGCAGAAATCTGCACGCGGATGCGCCCTCACATTGTGTAGTTACGCACAACATGAAATTAAGTTTGGCTATTGCAACGACTCGCTCTCAGCCCGCGCCGAGGTGCTAGGCAACACCAGTTCACAGTCGGAACTGAGTTTCCGTGCAGCCATCCGCATCCCTGGTGCCCGTCTGCAAATGCTCAAAGGCAGCACGCTGAAACGCATGCGCTTCTGCACCGACGGACAGCTCACCAAGATTTATGCTTGGGTGCGCAACGACATCAACGGAGTGGGGTTGACCACAGTGAAAGTAGGCACCACGCAGACAGGCTGGAACGAAGTAGTGTTCAGCAAACCAGTAGAAATCACAGGCGACGACCTCTACGTAGGCTTTAGCGGCAACGTGCCTTATGGCACAGGTCTCGTGTGCGACGGCACACGCAACAGCAACGGCAGCTACTTCTACGACGGTTCGCAATGGATAGATATGAGCACCTCGACCAACGGCTCCTACCGCCCCTTCTGCATCCAAGTGTTTGCCGAGGTCGATAGCGACACCCCCATCGAGGATGTAGCCGTAGAGAAGATTGACTTTGAAAACACCTATACCAAAGTGGGCGACAAAGCCATCGCCACCGTTAGCATTGGCAACTATGGCGAAACCGACGTCAACGCTCCCCGCCTCTTCTACACCCTTGGCAGCAGCACCACACCCGTTAAAGTGCCCACCGAAGGCACGGTGAAGAGCAACAACACGGTGAGCTTCAACGCAGAAATCCCTACCGACGAGCTCGAAGATGGCAAAACGCCCATCCGCTTCTTTATCGACACCAACGACAACTACAAAGGCAACGACACGCTAAGCACCAACGTGCTCTGCTACTCCACCTCCTATCCCCACAAAGTGCTGATAGAGCATTTCACCACCCTACCCTGCGTAAACTGCCCCTACGGCTTGGCCACGCTCAATACGCTCGTCAACAACCGCACCGACTACGTGTGGGTAGCTCACCACATTGGCTACAACACCGACGAGCTCACCGAGCAAGCTAGCTACACGCTCGAGGGCTTCGGAGCTACGCAAGCCCCCTTGGCCATGTTCGACCGCCGCGTGCTTCCCACGAGCAACTCCACGAGCTACCCCGTGATAGGCATTGGCTACACTAACGCAGCTAGCGGAGCCAAAACGCTGACTCCTTCGTTCAATCTCTGCGCCAACACCCCAGCCTTTGTTTCGGTAAATATCGAGAACCAATACGACCCCACCACCCGCACCCTCACTACCACGGTGAGCGGAGAGCGCAACGCCCTATTCAGCACCTTCTACGACGAGAGCTACCTCACCGTGGAACTCATCGAGGACAACGTGACCACACAAAAGGCACAGACGGGCAGCGGCAGCACCAACCACAACCACGTGTTCCGCAAGGCCTTGACCCGCACCTCGGGCGACCTCATGGAGTGGGACGGCGACACCTACAGCGAAACCTTCACCACCACCATCCCCGACACGTGGAACGACCAAAAGGTGAGCGTCGTTAGTTTCGTAGCTAAAGCAATCACCGACGTGACGGATGCCGCCGTGCTCAACGCCAACTCGCTCAACATCAACCGCACCACGGCTGTAAGCAACGCCACCACCGAGGGCGCACAAGTGATGAGCCGCACCTTCTACAACGCACAAGGCCAGCGCATCGCCACTCCTCTAGCCAAGGGTGCTTACTTGGAACGCATCGTTACCACCGAAGGCACAAAGGTCGTAAAGAAGTTGCGCTAACATTCTAAACCAACACGAACAAGTCAAACAACAAAAACGATACAGTATGAAGAAAACTCTACTCACTACTGCCCTTGCCGCCCTCACCTTGACGGGCTCGGCACAAGTCTACGACGAATACAAAGGCATGTATTATAGCACCATGTCGCCCAACGGCCGCTACGTGGCCGAGGACATTAACGGCACCATCACCACCTTCGACCGCCTTACCGCCGACAAGCGCGTGGTGGCTCAGGAGAGCGACAACTACTCGGCCTACGCCAACTACGGCATGGGGCGCTGCATGTCGAACACGGGCATCTTGGTGGGCTTCGACGGTAGCGCAGCCTGCTTCTGGAAGAATGGCGTGAAGACCATCCTTACTGGTTCCTCGGGCGACACCAACTCGATGGACGGTGCCAACGCTATCACAAGCGACGGTAAGTATATTGTGGGAGAACTCGGCACCGACGTAGAGTTTGGTGGCGACGGCCTCATGGCTCGCCCCGCTATCTGGACGCTACAAGCCGACGGCAGCTACAAGTGTAAAGCACTACCCTACAAAAAGACCGACTGGCGCGGCCGCACCCCTCAGTACGTCATGGCCAACCAAATCTCCGACGACGGCAAGACCATCGTGGTGCAGGTGGTGGACTACAACGGCTTCGTAATCTACCCCGTTATCTACAAATATGATGACGAGGAAGAGGAATGGACTTACAAAGAATTTGGCTCTGGCTATCTTTGGGACAACGACAAGAAGGATCAGATTCCCGAAGAGCCCACCGACCCCTCTAGCACGATGCCCCAAGTGGCCGACTACATGACTGATAGCGACAAGGAAGCCTACAATGCAGCGGTCGATGCCTATCGCGATGCCTACGACCAATACCAACAAGGCCTCATCAACTACGACCAAATCCCTGCCTACCCCTACATGTGGGATTACATCACCGAGAAGAAGGAGCAATGGAGCACCGACTCGGCCACCTATGAGGCCGCTGTGGAGCAGTTCTACAACGACTACGATGCCTACAACAATGCCTTGCAAGATGCTATCCTCGGCAGCCTAGAGCAAAACTCACTGCAGCTATCGAACAATGGTAAGTACTTGGCCACCTTGTGGCACACGCGTGGTAGCCAAGATGGTGGCGACGGCGGCTTCGACGACGGCGGCGTGGTAGTGGCAAGCAAAAAGTTCAAAACTCTGAGCGACGAAGCTACAAAGCCCGACACCGACACGGAGACCGACACCGAATTTGGTGGTGACACCGACTTTGGCGGTGACACCGACTTTGGCGGCGATACTGACTTCGGTGGTGACACTGACTTTGGTGGAGACACCGACTTTGGCGGCGACGACGACTACACCGATGGAGTGCTCGACGAAGAGGGCGACTTCCCTCTCCTCATCGACCTCAACTCTGAGAGCGATGACGTAATTATCACCTACATCAACGACGGTCTGCCCTCATCCGTAACCGACGATGGCCTGATGATTGTCAACACGCCCTCCCTCTCCTACTGCCGCACGGCTTATGTCAACGAGATCGACGCAGACCCCGTACCCTTCTACGACTACTTGGCCGAGCGCGACGAGAATGCAGCTAAGTTCCTCAAGGACAACTACACCTTCAACGTGCCCGTAGAGGACGATGAAGACGATTGGGGCGTAGCTTGGAGCACAAAGAAAGCACCTAAGTTCTCGAAAGCTAAAACGGCTGCTCTCAACTTCCGCTCTGCCGCCAACAAGTTCCACACGAGAGACTACTCCATCGTGAGCGACAGCCTCATCACGGGTACGGTAACCGTCAACAACGACGGCACCATCTTCAGTTCGTTCATGGTAGACGACCTCACCAACTACGACACCACGCAGGAGGAGGTTTACCGCTCTTACGTCATCGACCTCAACCCCGATGCGCAGTCGGCTGTGAAGAACGTTACCACGAACAAGAACGCTACCACCCCCGTGCTCCGTCGCGAGTTCTACAGCGTAAGTGGCCAACGTCTCAGCACCTTGCCCACCAACGGCGTATATCTTGAAAAGACCTTCACCGCCAACGGCGTAAGCACCGAAAAGCGCATGAAGTAACCCTCCACTGAGAAATATAAAGTTCCGCAAAGTTGTGTTTCCAAGCCCACTTTGCGGAACTTTTTGTTTACCCCTCAGTACAAATTGGGAACAACAAATTGGAGCAACAAATTAGAGCAACAGATTGGGGGCGACGCGTCCCCGCGTCGGCGCAAGAAGCAACGCTAGTAGGCACACCAGCCACAACACCAGTAACCACCCAATAAATAAGAGAAAAGCATCCCTCCTCTCCCCCCCACCTAAATCCCCAAATCAACATCCCCATTGCTAGCCTCCACACTTAGGCCACTAGTTTTTACGATTAGGCGGGTAGGTTGACACAATTAGGGGGCTAGTTTTCACGGCTAGGCGGGTAAGTTGAAGCGGTGGGCAGTGCTTCATATAGAGAGGGTTATGAATGTAAATATTTTACACTTCCTTGTTAATTTGTGCTTATTATAGATTCTTGCGTTGCTACTTGCGCCGACGCAGGGATGCGTCGCCCCCATTTTTGGGGTCGAAGGTTAGGTCTACTACCAGGAAGTTTGGTGGTTGTGTTTGCTGTTGCTTGCACAAACTGCTTGCACCGCCATTGATTATCAGGCATTTCATGAGTGCAAGCAGCAATATCTGTTGCATACATTGAGGGGTGATGCTTACATTCTAGCATAAAAAACTGCATAAACCGTATATTTTCTGTTGCTCCGTAGTGTAAGCAAGTGAAAGTTTGTGCAAGCAGAAAAAATTGCTGCTTGCACTCGTGAAATACCTGATAGTCAACGGGAGTGCAAGCAGTTTGTGCAAGTAACAGCAAAAAGTGAATGAAAAATTATGGAGGGGGAATTTCTCGATGAAAAGGCGCATTTTTGAATTGCTTGCACTCGTGCATATTTATTGCATAAACTGTATATATGCAGTTTTTATGCAAAATTCTTCCCTATTTCGGGAAAGGATGAGAGGGAGAAAGGGGGAGGTGGTAAAACAAGACCTTTAACTTCTCAAAAATGGGCGAATTTCTCGATGAAAAGGGGCATTTTTGCGATTTTTCATTACTTTTTCGTGCCGATTGGAGGTGAGAGGTGTGAGGAGTTGTTCTTCTATTTGCACTTGTCTTGTTTTTGTTTATTTTTGCAATTAAGTTGCTGGTCAAATGACACTAGGAGACAATGGGGCTAGACTTTTGATGAGATGGAAGGGTTCTGTTTGAATTTCTACTTGCGCCGACGCGGGGACGCGTCGTCCCCAACTTTTTGGAGATTTCGTGGCGATTTATTGCTCAATTTTGGCACTAGGACATAGTCTATTCCTTTTTTTGCTAATTTTGCAGAAAAAATATCCACTACTGAAAACCAGCATTTAAGCCATGCACAACCAACCCCTCAGCGAAGCTGCCTCTGAGCAAAAAGTGGCTCGCTTTCTCACCTGGGCACTGCTCGCTCTCTGCATCATTACGCTACTGCCCTTCTTGGGCGACACCTTGTTCAACACCCGAGGCGAACCACGCGAAGCCGTGGTGGCTCTCTCGATGCTGAAGGATGGCAATTGGGTGCTACCCGTAAACAATGGCGTCGACCTGGCCTACAAACCGCCCTTCTTCCACTGGCTCATCGCCCTCTTCTCATTGCCCACGGGGCACGTCACGGAGTACACCTCGCGCCTCCCCTCAGCCCTTGCGCTCATCGTGATGGTGATGGTGGGCTTCCGCTTCTTTCTGAAACGCTGTAGCACCCCCGTGGCTTGGCTGATGGCCTTGATTACGCTGACCAACTTTGAAGTGCACCGAGCTGGCGTGGCTTGCCGTGTAGATATGGTGCTGACATGCCTCATGGTGCTTTCGCTCTACTTGCTCTACCAATGGATGGAGCGGGGCATGAAGGGTTTGCCGTGGTGGGGCATACTCTGCCTTAGCGGTGCTTTCCTGACGAAAGGCCCAGTGGGAGCTGCGCTGCCTTGCCTCGTTGTGGCCGTGTTTGCTTGGACTCGTGGACGCAGCTTCTGGCCTGTGCTGTGGCGCATGGCCGTGGTGGGTTTGCTGAGTTGCGTGCTGCCCCTAGCGTGGTACGTAGCCGCCTATCAACAAGGGGGCGAAAAATTTTGGCATTTAGTCTATGAGGAGAACGTGCTGCGACTGCTTGGCAAAATGTCCTACGATAGCCACGTCAATCCTTGGACGTACAATGTGCTCACCGTCATCACGGGGTTTGTGCCTTACACGCTGCTCTTGTTGCTCTCTATCGGGCTTGTGAAATGGCGCAAGTTGGCAGCTACCCTTCGCACCCCTATAAAGCAATGGGGAAAGAATATAAAAAGCTCCATCGGCAAGATGAACGATGCCGACTGGTTCGCCCTATTGAGTTTCGCACTGATTTTTTTGTTCTACTGCTTGCCCAAGAGCAAGCGCAGCGTCTACTTGCTACCCATTTACCCCTTCTTGGCCTACTTCTTGGCTCGCTACATTATCTGGCTCTGCACGTTCCACAAACGCGTGCTCAACGGATTCGGGTGGATTGTAGCCTCGCTTGGCACACTGCTCACCCTTGCCTTCTTGGCCGTGCGTTGCGGCTGCATCCCAGCAGGGCTGATGGGGCGTGGCAGCCATGCAGCGAGCAACCTAGCCATGCTGCAAGCCCTGCAAACGGCACCGCTCGGCTTCGTGAAGTGGTGCATCGCCTTGCTGCCCTTGCTTAGCGGCGTGCTTTTCGTAAAAAATTGCTCCCGCTCCACCATCACCTCCATTGTGGGCTGCGTATGCTGCATTTTCTTTGCGCTAGACGGCGTTTTCCAGCCCTTGGTGCTAAACACTAAGAGCGACAAGCCTTTGGCCGACTACATCGCTCAGAAAGCCCCTAAGGGGCGCATCTACTCCTTCCGCACCGACGTAACACCGGGCAATCCGCTCCACCCCTTCACCATCAACTTCTATCTGGGCGACCGCGTAGTGCCTTTCGAGGCCTTCAGCCCCGAGGAGGGATGGCTCATTGTGGGAAATGAGGAGATTACGGATTTCGCCCAACGCTACCCGCAATATGCCGTGACGCTCGACAAGGATTTCCACCACAAAAGTTGCGACGATCACAAGATGCTGAAGTTTTATCGCTTTGAACTGAAGAAATAGGCACAGCTAAGTGAGAATGAAATCGAGAGAAAAATCCTTGTGGGAACTCGTGCGCTTCGTGCTGGTGGGTGGCTTTGCCACACTGCTGCACTACGGCCTCTACTTGCTGCTGAAGCAATGGATGGCGGTGAACGTAGCCTACACGCTAGGCTATGTGGTGAGTTTTGTGGTCAACTTCTACCTCACTGCTTTCTTCACCTTTCGCAGTGCGCCCTCGTGGCGAAAATTGCTAGGCATGGGCGGAGCGCATGGGGTGAACTATCTGCTCCACCTCGCCTTGCTCAACCTCTTTTTGCTCATTGGCATCCCCTCGGTCTGGGCTCCACTGCCCGTGTTTGCCATTGCTGTGCCAGTAAATTTTCTACTAGTGAAATACGTATTTAAAAAATCGAAATAAGTCTCATTATGAAGCTCTGCATCATCATCCCTTGTTACAACGAAGAGGCTGTGTTGCCCGAAACGAACCAAAGGCTGCTCGGCGTGCTCGACCTACTGAAAGCGGAAAAGGGCATTGCGGACAGCGCACTGCTCTACGTGAACGATGGTAGCCGCGACCGCACGTGGGCGTTGATTGAGGAATATGCGGCCGCAAACAGCCGTGTGAGCGGACTTTGCTTGGCGCACAACGTAGGACACCAACAAGCGCTCTGGGCGGGCTTAGAATGGGCCGCAGCGCACTGTGAGGCGGCCATAAGTATCGATGCGGACTTACAGGACGACGTGAACGCCATTCCGCAAATGGTGGACTATTGGCAGAAAGGCATCGATGTGGTGTTTGGTGTGCGTCGAGAAAGGCGAACGGACACGCTCTTTAAGCGCAACACGGCACAGGGCTTCTACAAACTAATGCAGGCGATGGGCACGAACGTGGTCTACAATCATGCCGACTTCCGCCTCATGAGCAGCCGTGCGCTGAAGGCACTGATGCAGTATCCCGAGCGCAACCTCTTCCTGCGCGGCATGGTGTCGTCGCTGGGCTTCCCCACAGCCATGGTCTACTACGACCGATCGGAGCGGCTGGCTGGCGAGTCGAAATATCCGCTCCACAAGATGCTGAGTTTCGCCATGGACGGCATCACCTCGTTCTCTATCCGTCCCTTGCAGTACATCACGCTGCTCGGACTAGCCTTCCTCTTCATCAGCCTTTGCGCCATTGTCTACGGCGTGGTGTCGTACGTAGAGGGGCGCACCATTGCGGGCTGGACGTCGCAACTTGTGAGCATCTGGTTCATCGGCGGAGCCATTCTGCTAGCCTGCGGCATCATTGGGGAATATGTGGGAAAAATTTATACCGAGGTAAAGCGTCGCCCCCGCTATTTCATCGAAAAGCAGTGCGGAAAAACAATTAAAAATTGACAAAAAAATTGGGGGCGATGCGCCCCCGCGTCCGCGATAGAAGAAACTCAAGTAGAAAAACTATATATATTAGCATTCTACCAGCGTTTCCTCTTGCGCCGATGCGGGGGCGCATCGCCCCCAATTTTTTAATTATTTTGTGCAGTGTTTATGCGTCTACATTAGCATAAACGGCGTTCTTCTCAATAAATTCGCGACGCGGGCCTACATCGTCACCCATCAACATGGAGAATACGTAGTCGGCATCAGCAGCATTCTCGAGCGACACTTGCTTGAGCAAGCGCGTCTCGGGGCTCATCGTGGTGCTCCACAATTCCTCAGGGTTCATCTCGCCCAAACCTTTGTAACGCTGCGTCTTGATGCTGCCCTCCGTGCCGTCGCCATACTTGTCCATAAAGGCCTGACGGTCGCGATCATTGTAGCAATACTCCGACACCTTACCCTTCGTACACTTGTAAAGAGGCGGCATGGCGATGTAGAGGTAGCCATCCTGAATGATTTGCGGCATGTAGCGATAGAAGAGAGTCATAATGAGCGTGGCGATGTGCTGACCGTCGACATCGGCATCGGCCATAATAATCACCTTGTGGTAGCGCAGTTTGTCGAGGTTGGCCTCCTTGGAGTCCTCACCCAAACCGAAGCGGATGCCGAGAGCCTGAATAATATTGTTCACTTCGTCGCTCTCGAAGGCTTTGTGCCACATGGCCTTCTCTACGTTGAGAATCTTACCACGAAGAGGGAGAATGGCTTGTGTGGCACGGCTACGTCCCTGCTTGGCTGAACCGCCTGCCGAGTCACCCTCGACGAGGAAAAGTTCGCAAATAGAAGGGTCTTTGGACGAGCAGTCGGCCAGTTTGCCAGGAAGGCCGCCACCCGAAAGCGGACTCTTGCGCTGCACGCTCTCGCGAGCCTTACGAGCAGCGATACGGGCAGTAGCGGCAAGGATTACCTTATCTACCACGAGCTTGGCTTCCTTGGGATGCTCTTCTAAATAGTTGGTAAGGGCTTCGCCCACGGCTTGGTTGACGGCACCCGTCACCTCGCTATTGCCAAGTTTCGTCTTAGTCTGTCCCTCAAATTGTGGTTCGGCTACCTTTACGGAGATGACGGCGGTAAGCCCTTCGCGGAAGTCCTCGCCCGAAATCTCCACCTTGGCCTTCTCAATCTGCTTGGCGGCAGTTTCTTCGGCATACTTCTTGAGTACACGGGTTACGGCCTGACGGAAGCCCACGAGGTGCGTACCGCCCTCGATGGTGTTGATGTTGTTGACGTAGG
>CAVFOF010000082.1:1482-9651 GCA_963623895.1 bacterium | reverse complement strand
CTGCTAGCCCTCACCACGGCCTCTTGTAGCGACTCCGACCACGCTGCGGGGCAAACCTCCCCGATACGGATTGAAGGCACCGTGGCCGAAGTGAACAACTACGGACAAATCGTCACGAGCTTCACCCCCGCCCAGATGAAGGAGGCGGGCTTCGACTATGCCGACCTCATGAACATCACCCTGGCCGACACCATCAAACTGACGGACGTGCCCTTCCTCACCGCCTTCAACGAGGGCGAAATGTTTACCACCCTATACGTCGACCTCAACGCTCAAAACACGAGCTACGGCTTCAACATCCTTAGCAGCGACTTCCACAAAGCCATCGGCGGAAATGTGGGCGACAAAGTGCTGTTCACGCTCAACAAGAAAGCGGGCTACAAGGAGAGCTACGAGCTGCTCAAGTCCGTCATGCCCGTGGAGCGCCGCGAGGGCGAAACGCCCGAGGTCTACGCCAACTTCCGCCCCATCACCACCACGGGCATGGCGCAAGGCCTAGTCTATCGCTCGTCGAACCCGCTCAACAATTACAACAACCCTGGCCGCTACAGCGTGGTCGACAGCTTGGCCTGCGTGGTGGGCATCAAGACGGAGATCGACCTTGCCGACACCGAGCAAGCCGTTGAGAAGTATATGACCACGGAGGGCTACGCCTCCACCTACTGCCCGCAGCTCTTCGCTCAGGGCAACACGCTCTGCCTGAACCTCTCCGTGGAGCTCTACGGCGAACGATTTAAGCAGGCCATGGCTCAGATGGGTCGCTTCATGCTGAGCCACGAAGCCCCCTACCTCGTACACTGCAACGAGGGAAAGGACCGCTGCGGCTTCGTCTCCCTGCTGCTCGAGGCTCTAGCTGGAGCTACCGTCGACGAGCTACGCAGCGACTACATGCTCACGATGATCAACTACTATAAAATTAGCTACGGCGATGCCTCCTACCAAAAGCGTCAGACGATTGCGGCCGACCGCATGATATGGACGCTCTGCCACCCCGAAGCTACGAGCAACTTGCTCCACCTGAACTGGGAGAACGTGCCCGCCGAGGTGTCGGCCTTCACTCCCACGCAGCTACAAGCGGCTGCCCGCACCTACCTGCAAGAGGGCGGACTCTCTCAGGCTGAGTGTGCCAGCCTCGAGGCGTTGCTGAAAGGCGGGAAGTAGTTAAGTTAGAGCAACAATGAGCAACAGATTGGGGGCGACGCGTCCCCGCGTCGGCACTAGTAGAAACTCAAAAAGAAACTCTAGAAACTATAGTAATAATCATTATAGCTTCTAGAGTTTCTTCTTTTCTGTTTGCTATTCTACTTGAGTTTCTACTTGCGCCGACGCGGGGACGCGTCGCCCCCAATTTGTTGCTCAAGCTTTGAAGTTTCTACTTGCGCCGACGCGGGGACGCGTCGCCCCCAATCTGTTGCTCATTGTTGATCATTGTTGATCACTATGTGGCGGCTGGGCTCTTTAGCGTGCTTTAATAATCGTCCTTGTTCATACCCTTAAATGTGCATTTACTTAAGAACTCGTTTACGTAGTCTGCCACATGTTCCTTCATGTCGTTTCTGTTTTGCTCGGACAGTAGTTCATTCGTTACACTATAGGTTTCCTTGTTGGGGTGCGTCTCCTTGTAGGAATAAAACTTGATGGGAGTGAGAGGCTGGTCGCCGGCTTCCGATAAGGCAAATATACTTGTTTTGTTCTTTTTGTCATAGGTTAACGTGTAATAGGACTTAACCCCCGAACACATGAGGCATGCCTTTACTATGATTTCACCACTTTCATCTTCACTGTCATCTTCACTGTCATCTTCACTGTCATCTTCACTGTCATCTTCACTGTTATCTACACTTTCATCTTCACTGTCATCTTCACTGTCATCTTCACTGTTATCTTCTATGTAGACGTTGGGTAAATCGTTTTTACTGTAACTTCCGTATGCATAAAGACCCGTGCTGCTGGAGCCAGAATAATCGAGCACACTTTTTAAGTCAAAAATGTTGTTATCATAATAAACGTCATTTCCATCGTCAACGTAGGGAAGATCACTGTTTCTACCGCTCAAATAGGCGTTCATGATATGGTAAAGCACAATAGCCGACATTTTGGGCGAAATGTATAATTCGTCCTTTTGCACCCCTTGAGTGAGAACCTTCCCATTCTTACTGCGTATGAAATAAGTATAGTCGCGTTCTTCCTCATTTTTGAAGTTATATTTTTTATTGCCCTCCTTGAAGCAGAACTGGGTTCCTTCGAACTTTTGGGTAAGTTTTACCTTATCGCCCAAAGCGTAGAATGAGCCATTATTTTCATAAGAGTATTCTTGGCTTAGCAATTTGCGCGAAACGAACACATCCGTGATGTGGTTCTTTTCGCTTCTTTCTTCGAAGCTCTTTTCGGGGTTAGTGTCTTTGCCCCACGAGCCTTCAAGTTCTGCTCCTGTGCGGTATTTCACTACGTATTGCCATGTAGGGTCTTTTCCCTCGTTGGATGGTAGGTCGACATTGAGTGTTTCATAGCCTATTTCGCTTTCTTCTTCTAGTTCATCACCATTACTGCTAAGGAGAATTCTTTCAGTAGAGAAATTGGCCTCCGTGTTTTTATAAACCCAGGGGTTTACGGGCTTGGCCTTGTCGAACATTCCAGTATTCTCTGAATTCTCTAGGTCGAGGCGATACATACGATAGTCACCCTTGCCGATGTAGAAGCCGCTGTAGCCGTAGTAGTAGACTCCTATATCTGTCTTATCTTGTGAAACGATTGGGGCTAAATTTGTATTGTAGATGTCGAACCAAAGTTTTTTGATATTCCAGAGGTTGTGGATGTCATGCACATTCTCGTAGGTGAACTCCTTGCTTGAGATATTGTCGATACCCTTTTCGGAATCGTAGGTAGTGGGGTCGGCGACTATGCGCAGCACGTTGAAGAGGTTTTGCATCATTCTCTTTCCGTCGGACTCTTTTGAGCAAAGGTTGGTGGGGAGGACGAGGTTGGAGTTGATGCTCTTGTAGTTGGCGTCGGTTGCGCCAGCTGGCAACAGATGGAAGGTACACCAATGCGACTTTTCCAAGTCGGCATCGATGCTACAGGGGCGCACACACACCCAGTAGGTCATCTGGTCGTTGACATTCTGCTTAATGATGTCGCCAAACTGGTAGTAGATGCTTTTGGGCTTCGAGAACCAGCCGTTGTCGCCTAGGGCTGAGGCGGGCACGAAGCGAATCTGCGTGAGGTGGGGCAGCTGCTTCACGTCGACGTCGATGGTGGCGTAGAGGTCGGCTTGGTTCTGCACTTTGAACTTGAGCGAACCAATGCCCTCTTGGCTCCATTCGCCGTCGGTGGCCTTGCCGGTGATGGCATCGCCTATCATGCAGCGGAATTGGCGGTCGGCCTCTTCGGCACTGCGGGTGGGCACGAGGCGCACAAAGGCATTGTCGTCGCTGGCTTGCTTGCC
Source organism: bacterium (assembly GCA_963623895.1). Lineage (GTDB taxonomy): Bacteria > Bacteroidota > Bacteroidia > Bacteroidales > Bacteroidaceae > Alloprevotella. The sequence goes on along the minus strand of CAVFOF010000082.1, from coordinate 6,206 downwards.
GATGGTGGGCTCTAGGCTGAAGCCGTCGGCGTTCCAGTTGTCGGGCAGGGAGTCGGCGTCGGCCACGGCGCTCATGAGGCGCAGCAGGGCGTTGTACTTGTCGGCTTGTTCTAGGTTGGTAATGTCCCCCGAATTGTTGCCGCTCGAGGTGTCGAGTTCGCTGTCGCTACAGGAGGCCATACCCATAGTAAGGCCCATGGCTAGGGCAAACGACGAAAGGAGTGGGAATGATCGTTTCATAACTAACGTGTCTTTTGAATGATGCTGAGAGGTAAATGGGGCAATGATTACTTATTATTTAATTGTGCAGTTTTCCAGGAATCTGTTGATGTATGTCACTGTTTTCTCCTTGATGGCTGCTCTACCCGATTCGGGCACGAGTTCGTTTTTCAAACTGTATGATTCTTTGTTGGCGTGCGTTTCTTCGTAGGCATACACTCTGATCGTGTTGAGTTTGGTGTCGAGCTCGGTCCAATAGTTTAACGTGCTCTTTTGGGTGGTTTTGTTGTAGACTAGTTCGTAGCAGGTGGAGTTGATATTTGCTTTTACTTTGAGAAGGTTGTCATTTTCCCAACTGCCAGTTGTGAGTACGTCGGTATTGTTGTAAGAATTGGCTAATTTGAGTACATTATTAAGTTCACAGAGCCAGCTAGAATAGCCTCTGAACTCACTTTTTTCTTCATCTTCATCGATGTAGGGTGGGACTTCGCAGTTATCGTTTTCAGCAAAAACCACTAGGAACTGATACATTATGGTAGCGGCCAATTCTTTCGAGATAGTTACGCCCTTGTCTGTAGCGCCATCCACGAGCTTGCCCTTGCTGCTGCACACGAAGTAGGTTTTGTTTTTCTCAAGTGCTCCGAGCTTCTTGTTGTAGTTGGGATTGGCCATCATTATACAGAGTTGCTTTCCGTCGAAGTTTTTGGTAAGGTAAACCTTATCGCCAATTGAGAAGAATGCTTCGTGCTTGCGTTCGTAAGCGTTGTCGTCGGTGAGTAGTTTTTTCGACACGAACACATCGGTGATGTTGTTCTTGGATGTGCGGTCGGCAAAGCTGGTTGCGGGGGTTTTGTCGTTGTTGGCCCAAGCGTTTTCGAGTTCGGCTCCTGTGCGATATTTCACTATGAATTGCAAGTCGGGACCTTTTTCTTGGTCTCCTTGTACGTTGTTTCCAGGCAATGCCACATTTAGCGTCTTTAATTTATATTCCTCCTCATAGCCCTGCTCGTTTTCGAAGGTAAATTTTTGATTATCTCGAATAGAGTAGTCAGCATACGAGGTCTTCAGCACCCAGGGATTGGTGGGTGTGGCTGTTTCGAACATGGAACTCTTCGCTTTACTCTCCATGTCGAGGCGATACATGCGATAGTCGCCCTTGCCAACGTAGACGGTGTTGTAGCCGTAGTAGTAGGCGCCTAGTTCACACTTGCTATTGCCCATGGCATACTGTAGTTCGGAGGAATAGACCTTATCCCAAATTTCGTTTCGCTTCCAGAGGTTGCTGATGTTTCGGGCATCGTCGTAGGCAAACTCTTTGGTGGTGATGTCGTCAATGCCCGAAGCCCCCTTGTAGGCGTCGGGGTTGGCTATTACGCGCAGCACGTTGAAGAAGTTTTGCGTCATCTTTTGTCCGTCGGCCTCCTTAGAGCAAAGTTTGGTGGGGAGGGTGAGGTTGTCGCCTTGGGTGCCGAGCTGCTTGTAGTTAGCTTCGCTCGTTTTTTCAGGCTGTAGCTGGAAGGTACACCAGTGCGACTTGCCCAAGTTGCCCTCTACGCTACAGGGACGCACACAGACCCAGTAGGTGTCGGTGCCATTGATGGTTTGCTTAATGACGTCGCCAAACTGATAGTAGGTGCTTTTAATCTTGGTTAACCAGCCGTTGTCGCCTAGGGCTGAGGCGGGCACGAAGCGAATCTGCGTGAGGTGGGGCAGCTGCTTCACGTCGACGTCGATGGTGGCGTAGAGGTCGGCTTGGTTCTGCACTTTGAACTTGAGCGAACCAATGCCCTCTTGGCTCCATTCGCCGTCGGTGGCCTTGCCGGTGATGGCATCGCCTATCATGCAGCGGAATTGGCGGTCGGCCTCTTCGGCACTGCGGGTGGGCACGAGGCGCACAAAGGCATTGTCGTCGCTGGCTTGCTTGCCGATGGTGGGCTCTAGGCTGAAGCCGTCGGCGTTCCAGTTGTCGGGCAGGGAGTCGGCGTCGGCCACGGCGCTCATGAGGCGCAGCAGGGCGTTGTACTTGTCGGCTTGTTCTAGGTTGGTAATGTCCCCCGAATTGTTGCCGTTCGAGGTGTCGAGGTCGCTGTCGCTACAGGAGGCCATGCCTAAAGTAAGGCCCAGGGCTAGGGCAAACGACGAAAGGAGTGGGAATGATCGTTTCATAACTAACGTGTTTTTCTAGTTGTTAATGAATGATATTGAAGTGTAATTTGGGGCAAAGATAGCTTATTCTTATAAATAAATAGGCTTCGGGGGGGGGATTTCTACCTAAAATCAATGAAAAAGGGGGTTGAGTCCACTGAAACGCCCCCACTTTCTTTGCCCATCGAAGGGTTTGCAGTAATTTTGCAGTGAAAATAATAAATCAAAAAATACTACACACTCTGAATGGATAAAAAGTTCAACCGCACTCTAGTGACCGCCGCTCTGCCCTATGCCAACGGCGGCGTACACATAGGCCACTTGGCTGGCGTTTACGTGCCGGCCGACATCTACGTGCGCTACTTGCGCCTGAAAAAGCGCGATGTGCTCTTCATCTGTGGCAGCGACGAGCACGGTGTGCCCGTCACCATCCGCGCCCGCAAGGAGGGCTGCACCCCTCAGCAGGTGGTCGACCGCTACAACAAGGTGATTAAAGAGAGCTTCGAGGGCTTCGGCATCTCGTTCGACTTCTTCGGCCGCACTACCTCGGAGGTACACCGCCAGACGGCCTCCGACTTCTTCCGCACGCTCTACGACAAGCACGAGTTTGTGGAGCAAGAGAGCGAGCAATACTACGACGAGGAGGCTCACACCTTCTTGGCCGACCGCTACATCACGGGCGAGTGTCCCCACTGCCACGCCGAGGGTGCCTATGGCGACCAATGCGAGAAGTGTGGCACGGCTCTTTCGCCCACTGAGCTGATTAACCCTCGCTCCACTGTGAGCGGCTCGCAGCCCGTGTTGCGCAAGACGAAGCACTGGTATCTGCCCCTCGACAAGCATCAGCAATGGCTTGAGCCTTGGATTACGAGGGACCACACGGAGTGGCGCTCTAACGTGATGGGCCAGTGTAAGAGCTGGTTCGACATGGGCTTGAAGCCTCGCGCCGTGAGCCGCGACTTGGAGTGGGGCATCCCCGTGCCCGTGGAGGGAGCCGACGGCAAGGTGCTCTACGTGTGGTTCGACGCCCCCATCGGCTACATCAGCAACACGAAGGAACTGCTGCCCAACGATTGGGAAAAGTGGTGGAAAAGCTCCGACACGCGCCTTATCCACTTCATCGGTAAGGACAACATCGTGTTCCACTGCATCGTGTTCCCCGCTATGCTCAAGGCCGAGGGTTCTTATATCTTGCCCGACAACGTGCCGGCCAACGAGTTCCTCAACCTCGAGGACGACAAAATCAGCACCTCGCGCAACTGGGCCGTGTGGCTCGACGAATACTTGGTGGACTTCCCTGGAAAGCAGGACGTGCTGCGCTACGTGCTCACGGCTAATGCGCCCGAAACGAAGGACAACAACTTCACGTGGAAGGACTTCCAGGCTCGCAATAATAATGAACTCGTGGCCGTCTACGGCAACTTCGTAAACCGCGCCTTGCAGCTCACTAAGAAATACTACGACGGCCTTGTGCCCGCTGCTGGCGAACTCACCGACTACGACCGCCAGACCATCGAGGAGTTTAAGGGCGTGAAGGCCGAGGTGGAGCGCCTCATCGAGGGCTTCCGCTTCCGCGATGCGCAGAAGGAGGCGATGAACTTGGCTCGCATTGGCAACAAATATTTGGCCGACTCTGAGCCTTGGAAGGTCATCAAGACGGATCCCGAGCGCGTGAAGACCATCCTCAACCTCTCCTTGCAACTCGTGGCCAACTTGGCCATTGCCTTCGAGCCTTTCCTCCCCTTCTCAAGTCAGAAGTTGCGCCAAATGCTCGGCGTGGAAGAGGCTGAATGGGATCGCCTCGGTGCCATCGACTTGCTGCCCGCTGGCCATCAGCTCGCTGAGCCTGAGTTGCTCTTCGAGAAGATTGAGGACTGCGTGGTAGAGGCTCAGGTGCAGAAGTTGCTCGATACGAAGAAGGCCAACGAGGCTGCCAACTTCAAGGCGGCTCCCGTGAAGGAGACTATCGCCTTCGACGATTTTGAGAAGCTCGACATCCGCGTGGCCACTGTCCTCGCTTGCGAGAAGGTGAAGAAGAGCAAGAAGCTCCTGAAGTTTACCCTTGCCGACGGCGACGAGGGTCGCACCATCGTGAGCGGCATCGCTCAACACTACAACCCCGAGGAGCTCGTGGGCAAGCAGGTGTGCTACATTGCCAACCTCGCTCCCCGCACCATTGGCGGCATTGAGAGCCAAGGCATGATCCTCTCGGCCGTCAACTTCGACGACTCGCTCTCGCTCGTCACCGTCGACCGCGAAGTGGCCGCCGGCAGCCAGGTGGGATAAGCCTTTGAGCAATATTTGAGCAAAAAATTGAGCAACAAATTGGGGGCGACGCGTCCCCGCGTCGGCGCAAGAAG
>CAVFOF010000082.1:0-1440 GCA_963623895.1 bacterium | reverse complement strand
GGGGACGCGTCGCCCCCAATTTTTTGCTCAATTTGTGGCTCAATATTATGCAAAGGCTGTTTCCATGAATTGTATGCCGAGGCGTTGCTCTATCTCGGCAATGCTCTTGAATGAGAAATTGGTTCGCCCTGATAGAATCTTACTCACATACTGCGGTGAGCAGCCTAGATGCGCAGCTACGTCGGCCCGCGAGAGTTGATGTTCCTGCATGTAGTCGATAATCTTCATGGCAATGCCTTGCGACCACTTTAGCCACACTTCATTCTCTTGCCTCCACTTTGCCTCCTCAGCAAAGGTTGAGGGGCTGGCGCTTAGGTTTTTCTCGAGAAAATTTAATGTTGACTTTTTCATAATTATTCCTCCTCAAAAAAATCTACAAAACTATCTTTATCGAAAATGTCATTTTGCTGCAAATAGTTGCGGCAAGCATTGAGTTTGTCGAGTTCGATTTGGGTATGTGCTCGGTCTTGCATCGTTGCTGTGAGCTTTATGGCACCACCAGTTACGATGTAGACGTTGGGCTCTACACGTATGGCATAAATGCGTAACCAACTGGCATGCCGCTCTCTATCCCAATTTCTAGCTTTTTCGCGGGTGAGTTCGTGTATCCTATTGTCCGATAGGCTTAGCGGGTGAAACAGGCCATCTAGCCGCTCGGTATAGGGAAAGTCGAGTATCAAGCGTTCAAGCTCTCTTGCGTCCTCCATCGTGTCTTTTATGGCATCGCTCACTTTTTCTACATGAAAGAAGCTCTGCAAGTCGTCTAAGTTGGCTAGGAAAAAGTCCAGCAGATAGTTGGCATTACTCCACTCTCTGAAAAGCAGTGTCAACTCGTCTGCCAGCTTGGCTTCATCGCGTACTGCCCAAAGATGGTTGTAGCCTGGTATGGCTCTTACGAAATTCATAGCTAACACTTTGTTTCTATGAATGCAAAGTTAGGCATTCAGAATGATGTATGCAACTTTTAGGTTGCATATTTGTCTTAAAAAGTTGTAGCTCAATTTGTAGCTCAATTTTTTGCTCAATTTTTTGCTCAATTTTGTTAATAATCATTACCTTTGCTATTACAAACCACTAAACACTCCCAAAAGCAATGAAAAGCAAACACCACTTTTTCTCGCTCGCAGCCTTGGCACTGAGCTTAGGCTTGAGCTTCGCTTCGTGTACCGACAACTGCCTCGACGCTAATGGCGGCAAGGGCGACGGAAAGGATAGCGAGGTGACTGACAAGGCGCATCAAGCGCGCCAAACGCTGCTCTGCCTGCTAGGCATGACGGCCGACGTCGACTCCTTGCCCGACAACTGGAACAACGGCTACACCGCAGAGCCTACCATTGGCCAAGAGGCTAGTGAGGGCAATCCCTACGTGCGACTCGTGGCCACTAGTTCCGTGGAGGACGCTTGCCGCTACTACCAATTTATGACCTCGCAGCAAAGCGA
>CAVFOF010000081.1:0-9678 GCA_963623895.1 bacterium | reverse complement strand
TTCAGACAAAACATGTGTACTTTTTGTCTGCAAAATTCGTACGTTATGGGGAAGTATACAATACGGCTTGTATGGGATGCTTACGATCAGCATGCTATATAGCAACATATCTTCTAGAGTTTCTTCTAGCGCCGACGCGGGGACGCGTCGCTCCCAATTTGTTGGCTCCCAATTTGTTGGTCGACCTCAATTTTTAGGTTCCAATTTAGTGCTCTTTTATTCTTATCTTTAGCTGCTTTGACTTATCCGTTTGTAGATAAGCACGGAAGGGGGCAAGACTGCTGTTACTCTTGGCATGTACAAAGTTTTGTAACGAGGGATGTAATAGGTAGTAGTTGTCGGTGGTTATCGTTAATGGCTGATAATTAGGAAAAAGCACACTCTCATTTTGAGAAACATCAGAAGAAGAAAAAGCTGGAATAGTGCATGCCTTGCTCTTTAATAGTAACACTCCATCGCCAGAAGCTTTAGCTAGATAGCCTTTGCTAGTTGTAGTGGCAGTCACCTCATTGAAATTGAGCGTTTCGTTCTCCATACTAGTGCAATCATAGAGTATTCCTTTCTTCAGCTCTGCTTCAAATGGTAGACTGAGTGTTTGCCATTGAGGGGAGTTGGAAGGTGTGGCTGACCTTTGGTAGATGATTTGTGAGGCTTTTACTTCGATAGTTCGGTCAGTATAGAAAGGCTTTTTGTCAATAAGGTTTAGTTGAGCATCGCAGAGTTGGTTTTTACTCTCGCTACACGATACTACGAAGGTCCAAGACGCGGGTACATGGGCAATATCTGCAGCGTTTACAAAGATAGGTAGATTGCTTTCGCTAGCCGTTTGAAAATTTATACCCTCTAGAGGAAGCGATATCGACGTAAGGTCAAGACAACGCAGTTCGTTTAGGTTGATGCCAGAGAGAGAGTTTGCGCTCCATCCTCCAGTAAGTTGGCATACCCCATTCTCGTTGATGGTTGACTTTGGTGCTGCTGCAACAAAGGCGAATTCTACTAGTTCCTCCGCCTCTTCAGCGGCAAGTTGCTTCCATGTTCCATCGTTGTAACAAAGATAACGAGGTTCAGTCTCGTCGGTGCAGAGATGCCCGTTCTTAATCTTCCAAGCGCAGGGCGTAGTCTCTGCTTGCAGATTATAATTGCAGTATTTTCCCTCTTTAGTTCTCAGTTGAAATGTACTGTCTGTCAGTACTTCCGCTGTAAACGTAAGCAGATTTTCCGTGGGAGCAATTGTTCCATCACAAAGTAGAACATCGCTCTTATTGAGGTCGCTACTATTTACGGTTTTCAGTTTGCCATTGGCTGTAAAGCAGAGTCGGTCACCTTGTTTAGGTAGGATGCAATTCCCTTTGTAGGCGATACTAGCAATCTTGTAAAGAGAGAACTCTTTGTCGGCATCTTTTTCGTAGGCCATGTAACATCGAAAGCCATTTTTCCATATATAGTCTCGGCTTAGGCATCGCTCTCTATTGTCTGTGAAAATAAGTATTCTTCTATCGGGCTGAATGCTATATTTCCATAGGTTGTTTTTGCTACTCTTGTCTCCAAGGCTTACTTCCGTTTTGTCCACGTTGTAAAGATATTTGTTTTTGTTTACCGAACGAATGTAGAATGTAGAGTCGCTCATCATTACAAACTCCCAAAGGCTATTGTCGTTGTTGAGGTTTACTTTGTTTGCATTGATATGTGTCAATGCTTCCGAGCTTAGACCTCCTTTCTTTTCTTTGTTCATTATATTGCTTGACATGAACAGTTCCCCTTTGTCAGTGCTAATTATTGACATTAGGTAGAGCCCGTTTTTCAATATTCCATTTTGCGGTTTCAGTGTAGCAACAGCAGGGAAGGTGAGGTCGTTGGTGTTCGTGTTTTGTGCGTTGCCTATTATGGAAAAACAGATAGAGGAATAAAGAAGTATGAAGGTATGTCTTTTGAAGGAGTTTTCAGTAGCTAGTCGCATAGTCATTTAGATTAATAGGGATAGGATTATAGGCTTAGTCTGGCTTGTAGTGTGAGGTCGTTTTTCCAAGAAGAGGAAATAAGGTCGAGCCGGGATGAGATTACGCTTTTGTTGAAATAGTGGGTAACGCTATAGCGCAGCGATAGGCATAGCGGAGGGCATACTCGCCAATTCGTTAACAACACACTGCGTAGTCCGTGGTAAGAAAGTGGGGAGAAACTGCTTGTACGCCAAAGTTGTGGTTCGTAGACGTAGATGCGAGTATCGTAGTTGTCTGTAAAAAATAAACTTACGAGCGACTTTAATTGGAAACGGGCAGAGGGTTTGTAGTTGGCACGTATTGAGCAGCCCCATCCCCAGCTCTGATTACCGCTTTGACGGGAAGCAAAGCAGCCATCAAACTGTGCACCAAGTTCGTAATGAGTTTGAGAGTAGGTGGATTGTAAACGTAGTTTGTGGGTGTTGCGATACTCCAACACGTTGTAGTCAGTCCAAGTGTATTGCTTGCTTTTCAGTTGATAACGAACCAACAACTTCCAGGTATTGTTCCACGTTTTGAGTCCTTGAACGTATAGTTCCATTCCGTTTGAACCCTTTTGTTTAGCTTGGTAGGTAGGCTGTTGATGCCGGAAAAGGTCGAGATAGGCTGTGAGTTCACAACTGCGTTGGGGAAGGTAGCGCACACTGAGTAGTGTTCCCTGCTCATTGGCCACCCGACTGCCTTGTTGTAGAGCTTTACCATAGAGACTGACAAAGCGAGGGGAGAAAAAACGAAGTTGCAGGTGAAAGACCAATTTTCGTGACAAATTATAGGCTACGAGTTGTTCAAATCCCAAATGCAGTTTGCCATCGCTAGCTCCCTCTCCCTGAATAGCCCACTTCCCCCAGTTGGCGTAGTAGCTGACCGAGAATGCTCCAGCATTTTCTCCACGAAAATAGTGCTGATTGTAGGTAGTTTCTTTGGGGTAGACGGAGTGATTGAAATGGGCAAAGTAGCCATTCACATTCATTCCCCAACGCTTTTGGTTGAAGGCAACGTTAGCTCCCGATGTGAAACAGCCAAGGCTGCGACGGGCATAGATTTCGGATAAAGTGCGGTGAAGTCCTGTAGTGAGCAATGAGGTAGCAGTGTCGGCCGTAGTGTTGAAACGAGCATCGAGCAGACGGTAGGAGGCAAAGGCTGAGATGGTCCATGAGTGTAGATTTAGGCTCGCTGCCATTCCTCGAAAGAAATCGCTCTCGCTAGTAGAAGTGTGAGGCTTGTAGGTCGTTTCGCTTCGGCGCACGTTGTGCACTTGTTGGCTCTTTCCTCCATATTGCTGTCTTCCATAGAGCAGTCCTCTGCCACTTAACACGTGGAAGTCGCCGAGCGTGACGCTCCAAGGTTGATCTCTTAGTTTGATTTGTGCATAACCCGACCAATAGTCGTAGGGATAGAAGCCTTGTACGGCCACGGGTTCGCCTGCATCCTTTTGCATGGTGAGCCCATAATATATTTCCTTTTTATAGTTGTAACGATAGCGTACGGTGTGAGCTAACTGGTTTCCAAGGTAATAGTTGGTGGTGGTAGGTTCATCAGGAAGGGAGTACCCCGTTCTTTTGTAGAATGGTATATCAACGTGCGTTTCTAGTTCGTGCTTTCCTTTTCCTAGTTTTTCTTTCAACGAAGGACTAGAAAATAGTTGGTGAGAATCGGTGGAAGTCAATGAGTCGCAGCAAAGGAAGAGCGATAGATAACGGCGGATTTGAAAGTCGATGCCTTTAACCAATTGCAATTCACCAAGAGTTAGAAAACCATTCTTCTGCTTACGGTAGCTGAGGATGGAGTCGGCTTGTTCTTCTGTAAGAAAGGGGAATTGTAGTAGGTCGCGGCGAGAAAGGACGTTGATTTGCAATGGCCTTTGTGCTGCTTGCTCCAACCATTCTTGTTGGGTAGCGAGTGCTGCGTTGTCGTCTTCACTGTTTGTCTCGTCGTAGTATTCCTGCATGAATTCGTCCCATGATAAGGGAGGCTCTGTTGCCATTTGGGCGCAAAGGGGCTCTGCAAAGAGAGGGCAGAGCAGAAGAAAGCTGAGCAGTAGGCTTTTCATGGGATAATAGGATAGGTTGTTCGGGAAAAAGAAGAGGGTAAAGCATTGTTCCAATGAGTGGAGTACAATGTTTTACCCTTTATGTGGGTTGCACCTTGAGAAGGGTGCAACGGGGAAAATTATCTTCCGCGTTGATAGTAGATGTCGTAGAAGCAAGGATAGACGTTGGCCGAGGCATTGGCTTGTCCCTGCGAGGCGGGAACTACGAGACGGACGTGGGCAATGGAGTTGCTAGAGATGACACGTCCAAGATTGATGTAGGTGAGCGGCACTAGCCAAGCAGCAGGCACGGCTGATGAGCTATAGCTCTCGTACATTACACCGCTAAGGAAGGTGCCCGTAAAGGTGCCAGAGGTGTTGGTGACGGAGAGAATGTCGGGTTTCGTCTCGGTGGAGACGGTGCGGTTGGAGGTTTGAATGCTATCGCCCGCAATGTTAAACTCGGTGTAGCGTACGACGATGCGACTCGTCTCTCCGCTCTTTAGTTTCTCACCAGTTCCTTTTTCTAGAATTTGCATATACACGCCCGTGCGCTTAAAGTAGACGTACTGGTTTTTTGACACGTCGGTGGTGCTGTCGTTGTTGTGAAAGTCGTTTTCCGAGATGATTTGCATGTCTCCTGGAATGTCGAGGAGGTATTCATCAGAGTCTTCACTCTTTACTTGTACGCCACTTTTGATGAATGCATTAATCTGTTTGTTTTCGCGTTTGCGCTTATCGGCATAAGTTTCATCGTCGCTGCACGATTGCATGGTGCAGCAGAGTGCCAACACGAGCAAGGTGAGTATGTATAGCTTATTTTTCATTCCAAATGATAGGTGACAATTATAAATCAGTGGCAAAAGTACGAAAAAACTTTTGAGTAGTTTACGCTAGTATATGTAAAAGATATTGAGTTTGCTGAAATTACAAGGAATAACAAAGATTTACAAGAAAATGTGCCACACACTCATCGGTATGCAGCACATTCCTTTATCCAATTAATCGGTGTATGTGAAGGCGATGGTTACCCCTCAGCTACTTCGGGAGTGATGAGCTTGTAGCCTTTGCCGTGGATGTTGATGATTTCAACGTTCTCATCGGCTTTGAGGTGCTTACGCAGTTTGGTGATATAAACGTCCATAGAGCGGGCGTTGAAGTAGTTGTCATCAATCCAAATGGTTTTCAAAGCGAAGTCGCGTTGCAGAATTTCGTTGGCGTGAGCGCAGAGCAAGCTAAGTAGTTCACACTCTTTGGTAGTGAGTTTGGTTTGTTCGTCACCACGAGACAAAATCTGCTTTTGTGTGTCGAAGTTGAAGGAACCAATCTTGTAGTGAATGCGATGGCGGTTCTTCTTTCCACGTACGCGACGCAAGATGGCTTCGATGCGGAAGGTGAGTTCTTCCATAGAGAAGGGCTTCGTAAGGTAGTCGTCGGCACCGATGCGGAAACCTTCCAGAATATCCTCTTTAAGAGTCTTTGCTGTGAGGAACACGATGGGCGTTTCTTCATTGATTTGACGGATGTCGCGAGCAAGGCTGAAGCCGTCCTTCTTGGGCATCATTACATCGAGCACGCAGAGGTCGTATTTGTTCTGGGTAAAAGCGCGGAAGCCTGCTTCACCATCGGGGCAAAGTTCGGTGTCGTAGCCTTTTGCTTGTAGGTATTCGCGAAGCAACATACCGAGGTTTTCATCGTCTTCGCAGAGAAGCACCTTCATGTGCTCTTCTTGGGTGGGTTGAGTGGATACTGACATAATCTTATTCGTTTTTTGTTTGTTATTAATTCGTTGTGTATGGCGGGAGGTTTGTCCGTTTTAGGCTCCCATTAATGGCAAGGTAATGATGAATTTTGTGCCTTTGCCAAATTCGCTTTCCGCATGGATGGAACCGCCGAGTGCTTTTACAACATTATGCACGTAGGCCAATCCAAGGCCGAAACCTTTTACGTCGTGGCGGTTGCCTGTGTGTACGCGGTAGAATTTCTCGAAGATTTTCTTCAAATCCTCACGGCGAATGCCAATGCCGTTATCTTGTATGGTGATGACAATCTTCGTGTCAGAAATGTTGCGAGTGGTGACTACAAGGTGTAGGTCGCGCTCCTCTGATTTGTATTTCACGGCGTTGTCGAGCAAGTTGAAGATGACGTTGGTAAAGTGCATCTCATCGACAAACACGATGCCATCTTCCGCATCAAGGTTCGCTTCAATCTTTCCTCCTGAGGCCTCTACCTTCAATCTGAAGGTGTTCACCGTGTCGTAAATCAGGAGGTTCGCATCTAGCTCTTTCCTCTTGAAAGTGGCCGCTTTGCGATCGAACATTGACATTTGCAGCACTTTTTCCACTTGGAAGCGTAGGCGTTTGGTTTCGTCGACAATTACTCCAGAAATGTGCTTGAACATCGTTTCACTCTTGACCACAGCGGGGTCGCTCAGCATTTGAGCTGCTAGCGAGATAGATGAGATGGGCGTTTTGAACTCGTGCGTCATGTTGTTGATGAAGTCGTTTTTTATCTCCGTGAGTCGCTTCTGTCGGAAGATGGTCCAAATGGTGAAGATGAACACGATGAGCAGAAGCAAGGTGAAGATAATGGCGGGTATCATGAACTTTACGCTCGAGAAGAGGAAACTTTTCATCTCGGGGAAGTGGATGTAGAGAATGCCTTTTTGTGCAGAGGGGTCGTTTGGGTAGAGCACTTGTTTGTAGCTGTACTTGCTGCCTTCGTCAGAGTAGTCGGAGCAGCGGAAAACCTCGCGTCCATCGCTTGTAGTGACATAGAAATGGTAGCTCAAGTTGATGCCGTTGCTACGAAGTTCAGAACGTAAGTCGCTGTCTAATGTGCTAAGGTTGATGCGTTCTGAAAGCGGATGGTCGCTTGCTTTGTAGAGGATAGAGAGCACAACCTCATTGAGCAAGGCTCGTTGGTAGATGTAGCGTTGGCGGATGGAGTCGCGCAGCCCTTCGTTGGTGGAGTCGGCGTTGAGGTTGTCTAGGAAGAGTCCCTTTGGCACATTGGCTGGGATGTTGGTGTGCATCTTTGCTCCGAAACTTCCGTTTGTGGTTGGTGCGTTCTGAAGGGAGTCGATATTCGTTCGTTTTCCTGTCTTTTCTATGAATTGCGCCTCAAGCCCACGCTTGGTTTCGTCTAATTCCAGATTGCGTGCTGTTTGGTACAAGCTTCGAGTGACAGATTCATCAAACTGCTCTTTGCGCATGTTGATGACCTCCTCAAAGTATTTAGCTTGAAGAAATAGCAAGGTGAGGAATAGAAATCCCATTACGCTAGCTATGGCCCATATTGTTGACTTTTTCATGAGGCAAATGTAGCAACAATGTTAACGCCTTTCCAACGAAATAGTCAATTATAACGTGTTTTCTAATAAAATTAACTATTATATTTGTTTTTACTTGTTGTTTTCATAGGTAACTAATCGTTAACAAGAGTCTACTCCAAACTAATCCATCCTCCTATTTGGCAGGGGATTCCCGCTTTCTGGCAATTGCTCAGCCAGTTGTCGCGGTAGAATGCAGAGAGCCTAGGCGAGAGTGCAACCCGTTGCGGACGAAGTAGCGGGGCTAGTTCTGTTAGACTTTGCTTGCAGCCTTTCGACACAATCAGAAGGTCTAGGTGGATGGGCTTCGCATCTTTGGGGACAGCAAGGCGTTGGTGTAGATGGTAAATGCGTAGATGCTGGAATTCATAGAAATCGCCAGATCGCAATAGATACTTGTGTCGTTCGTGTTCATTCCTTATATATATAGGTGTGGTTACATGGTGTGGCCTAAAGAATCGTTGCTCAATATAGGTCATGCGTTGGTGAGTGGAGTCGGGAGTTGTAGTTGAGAGAAGGTAAGAGATTTGTGAGGAAGCCACGAAGTGGATGACCTCCGTTTGGGGAACGCGATAGAGGTAGATGCTGGGGGGTAGTTCGCAATGTTGATTGTCGTAGACTTCGGCCGCAATGCTTATGGTAAGCAGAGTAAAAGTGGTATAAATGAGACGCAACTTCCTTTTGCGCCGGCGCAGTTGGAAGAAAGCGTAGAGGAGCATTGGCAATAGCCAAATGAGAGCCAACGTGATTAGGGTGGGGTAGCACTGCCAAACTGCCCCAGGCCAATGACTGATGAAAGTTAGACCTGAGGTGAGCATAGAAAGAACTCCCTTTATTCCCCAACTGATAATCCACCGCAGACCAGGAATGGGAAGAATGAAGAAAAGCAAGGCACCGTTAAGCAGGGCATAGGCGGCAGGGATAACTATGAAATTGGCAATCCAAGCATAGGGCGCAATGTTGTGGAAATAGTAGATGACTAGGGGAATCGTACCCCATTGTGCACTGAGTGATATACCCACAAAGGGGATCAGGCGATAGCGCAAAACGTGGTAGGCATTTCGCTTAATCCAAGCATTCATTAGTGGACGCTTATAATGTTTCCAATAGCGCCAAAGTGTCATTCCCTGAGGGCGTGGTACTTTATAGGTAGAGAGGTATTTTGCATCACGCCAAACAGGCAGAGGAAATCGTTGCCATACGTATTGATTGGCAAGTAGAATAGAAAATACCGCTGTAAAAGAAAGTTGGAATCCAACGTCGAATAAAGAAAGTGGGTCACAAATGAGCAAGACGAAGGCGGCTATGAATAGATTGTTGAGTGTGGAATGCTGGTTGTGGTTAAATAGCAATCCCAGTTGCAGCATTGTAAGCATTACGGCCGAACGCAGTAGGGATAGTGGAGCTCCTGCGAGGAAAACAAAACCCCATAGGGCGGCAATGATTAGCCCGTTCGCACAGCATAGCATATGCCTTCGCATCAAGCGTTTATGCAATAGCAGCATTTGTAGTAGGGAAAAAATGATGCTAAGATGCAAACCTGACAAGGCGAGCACGTGGCTTGTGCCCGTGTCGGAGAAAAGTTGCCTGGTGTCGCTCTCAAGTTGCGACTTGTCGCCTAAGGTTAGTGCTGACAGAATGGCTAAATCCTTGTCCTTGAAGAAATCTCCGTATTGACTCAAGAGTTGCTCGCGCCAACGCAGCAGTTGAGTGCGCCAGTCAGTATGTGTCGTGCTTATCTCCCTCCAAAACAAAGCATAGGCAGAGCCGCTTACTCCGTGTAGAAGTAGATAATGTTCGTAGTCAAAGTCTCCAGGAAAACTTTTACTCTTCTTCTCGTTGATATGAGTTGAGAAGGCAAGTCTATTGCCCACTTTCGGCGTGGTCTCCCCTTGCAATTGCACTCGAACGAGACGATTATGCCATGCTTTATCAGGGGCTCTTAGTTTCACCTCCACCATCGCATTCCCCTGCCCGTATTGCTTGATTACTTGAGTGATGTCCCCAATATATGTAGCTTGATGGTTCGGCCATTCCACCTTTGTCTGTTCATATATCATTTGTGTGCGCGTTGCAGCAAATAGGCCAAGGCTAAGTATGCTAGCTACAATGATGCGCCAACGTTTCTCTCGTATCTCAAACGAAGTGAAAAGAAAATACACACAAACCAAGGTGCTGATAAATGCTGCAACCATCCAGTATTCCCAAGTAATTATAGCTCGGGTGCTCCAAGCTACTCCTATTCCAACAACGAGAGGCCACAAGAATTTGAACATGGGCATGTTGGTTAGTGGATTGGGTGGAAGGGGATTGGGAGAGAG
>CAVFOF010000080.1:0-9730 GCA_963623895.1 bacterium | reverse complement strand
ATTGTGGCTCGTCAGTTCATCTTCCGTATGCGCGAGTTCGAACAGATGGAGATGCAATTCTTTGTGAAGCCCGGCACCGAGATGGAATGGTTCAATAAATGGAAAGAGCAGCGCATGAAGTGGCATCAAGCCCTTGGATTCGGTGCTGAAAACTACCGCTTCCACGACCACGAGAAGTTGGCTCACTACGCCAATGCCGCTTGCGACATCGAGTTTAAAATGCCTTTCGGCTTCAAGGAAGTAGAAGGCATTCACTCACGCACCGACTTCGACCTCTCACAGCATGCTAAGTACTCAGGTCGCAAGATTGAATACTTCGACCCCGAAGAAAACCGCAGCTACACTCCCTACGACATCGAAACGTCAATCGGTGTGGATCGTATGTTCCTCAGCGTGATGTGCCACTCTTACCAAGAGGAAAAACTCGAGAATGGCGAAACCCGTGTAGTGCTGAAGTTGCCCGCACCTTTAGCTCCTGTGAAGCTCGCCGTGATGCCTTTGGTGAAGAAAGATGGTCTGCCCGAAAAGGCCGAGGAAATTATGAAGGATCTCAAGTTCCACTTCAACTGCAAATACGAAGAGAAAGACTCTATCGGTAAGCGTTATCGCCGCATGGATGCCATCGGTACGCCCTACTGCATCACCATCGACCACGACACGCTCAACGACAACTGCGTCACCTTGCGCGACCGCGACACTATGCAGCAAACTCGTGTGCCCATTGCAGAGCTGCGCTCGCTCATTGAGGACAAGGTAAGTATCACTTCATTGCTCAAAAAACTGCAATAATCCCTCCTCGCCCTTCATTCCCCTACATGAAACAACTCATTTATTCAATATTCTCAAAGGCTCGTGGCTGGTGCGCCCCGCTACTCGTGTTTGCCGCCTTCCTTCTAGGTTGCGTGGCTTGCACCGACAATGCGGACGATGACACCACTAGTGCAGAGTTCACCACTAATTGGAAGCAGCGCAATGCCGAGTTCTTCGACAGCGTGCTCACCGTAGCACGTCAAGAAGTGGCTCAGGCTCAGGCGCAATATGGCGACTCGTGGCAAAGCCACTGCCCTTGGCGCGTGTTTCTAAGCTATAGCAAGGTGGCTGGCGGCGTAAGCACCGACAGCATCTGCGCCTACGTGAAGCAGAGCGGCACGGGAATAGAAGTGCCCTACTACACCGACTCAATCAAGGTGAACTACATGGGACACCTCATGCCCACGGCGAGCTACAAAGACGGCCGCGTGTTCGATCACAGTGGCAGTTATGAGCTAGAGAGCTACGTGTTTAGCGAACGCTTCTCTACGCCCTCCCACTTTGCCGTGTCGAACCTAGTGGAGGGCTACACCACCGCTGTGATGCATATGCACGTGGGCGACCGCTGGATGGTTTACATCCCGCAGGAGCTTGGCTACAGCAGTGCCTCACAAGGCGTGTTGCCCGCCTATTCCACCCTCTGCTTCGATATGCAGCTAAAGGGATTGGCTCGTAAGGGCGAAACGCTCAACTAGCTTTCCCTCTGATTAGTGCAGATTAGTTTTCGCAGAAAATTTAGCGCAGAAATATATCGCAGTAAATTTTTTGAAGAGAATATTTTATAAAAACTACGAACCCCCTACTTGGCACCCTTTCGCCACACGTTTCGCTTTAAGAGCCTGGTGTGACGAAAGGGCGTTTTTCACACACCCCTTGCGCAGAACTTAACCCTAAATCCAAGCCTATGGTATCCGTGATTATCCCCGTTTACAATGCTGCTCCCTTTGTGGCCGAAGCCATCAAGAGCGTGCTAGCCTCCAGCTATAAGGAATTGGAGGTGGTGTGCGTGGACGATGGATCCACCGATCAGTCGCTGCAAGTGTTGCAGGAGATGAAGAAAACGGACTCCCGTATCCACGTCATTCATCAAGAGAATGCGGGAGTATGTGCGGCGCGCAATGTAGCTATTGCTGCCTCGAAAGGACAATACGTTTTGCCCCTCGATGCTGACAATCAGCTATTACCCCAGTTTATAGAACAGGCCGTAAAGGTGCTCGAAGAGCAGCCCGAAGTGAAGGCCGTAGCTCCCACTGCCGAATTCTTCGGTGAGCGTCAGGGCATTTGGCAACTTCCCCCCTTCAGCATGGAGCGATTGGCGCATAAGAATATCCTCGACGTTTGCGCCCTTTACCGCCGCTCCGACTTCGACCGCACTCAAGGCTATTGTGCCGAAATCATTGCGCGCGAAGATTGGGAGTTTTGGATAGCCATGCTCAAGGAGGGCGGCCAAGTAGTGCGCCTCCCCGAGGTAGGTATGCGTTATCGATACACCCGTGGCAGCAAGCGCGACAAAGACCGCCAGTTGAAGCATCACGTTATCAACGTGCTCAATCGTCGCCACCCCGAATTTTTCGAACAGTGGCTCGAAGGGCCGCTTCGTCAGCATCGCTCGTGGTCGAAACTAATCAATCGCCTCACGAATTTCTTTTGTCCCCGTCGTTTCAGCGTAGAGCCTCGTTTCCGTTCTTTGCGCAACTTTATAGCAAGTCTGCCCGTGCAGTTTGGCTATGCAGACTGCGGCAAGGTCATCTATAAAGGTCGCAACGAGTTGCGCAAGTTTTCCACTCCATTGGGGCAAGTGGTAGTGAAATCCTTCTGCACGCCCAATCTCATCAACCGCATAGCCTACGGCTGGTTGCGCAAGTCGAAGGCACAACGCTCTTGCGAGTACGCCGCCTTGTTGCGCAGCAAGGGTATTGGCAGTCCCGCTCCCGTGGGATGGTGCACCGTGCGTCATGGTTTACTCTTCACCAAAAGCTACTACGCTTCGCTGAAAAGCACTTTCCCCTACACCTACATCGACATTCTGAAACACCGCATCTCTCAAGAGGATGCCTACATCTATCTTTTCGAAATAGGCCGCTTGGCGGGACGCATGCACAACGCTGGTATGATTCACCGCGACTTCTCGCGTGGCAACTTGCTGCTTGGGCGCACCGAAGAGGGCGCATTGGGCGTGGAAATTGTTGACCTTAATCGCATCCGCTTCCATGAAGTGAGCGTCGCTGAGGGCTTAAAGAACTTTGAGCGACTGCCCGCCTCCCCTAGAATGAAGCGAGCCATGGCCGAAGGCTATGCCGAGGCGCGCAACCTCAACGTGGAGGAGTGCTTGCGCCAATGGCCCGAAACCGAAAGCCTCGAAAGCAGCGACACGGGCGGATGGGTGAACAACTAGTTCAGCCCTCCTAACTCTGAATCTTTAAGAATCTTCATTAGTATGCCTTCCTTTTTTACCAAACTTGTTTACGCCTTGGCTGAACTTCCTAAAAGTTTTTGCCCCATTTCTCACCCCCGAATAGTGATGACGCTTTTGGTGAAAAATGAGGAGCAGATGCTGGCTGAGAACTTGGAGTTTCACCACCGCATGGGCGTGGACGCATTCATTATTACTGATAATAACAGCACCGACCGCACTCCCGAAATCATCGAACACTATCGGAAGATAGGCTGGGTGGTAGAGGTAATCGAAGAACGAGCCACCGACTACGAGCAAAAGCGTTGGGTGGATCGCATGGTGTGGCTGGCCAAAACCAAGCACCACGCCCAGTGGGTAATCAATGCCGATGCCGACGAGTTTTGGTATGCTCCAGATGAGAATCTTCCCCAACTGCTTTCCACCGTGACAGCCAATGTGCTGCATTGTGAGGTGCGCAACATGTTGCCCGAGGCCGACCGCCATTGGACGCAGTGGGCACACACCACCCGTGCTGTGCCTAGTGGTGAGACTAACTACAATCTGTCGCCCTATTCGCTCTACGTGCCACAAGTGGGCAAGGTGATGCACCGCGCAGCGGGCTACCTACAAATATCCATGGGCAATCACAAGGTGAAAATGTTCCCTTATCGCAAAGCCGATGCGGGCATCATCGTGTATCACTACAACATACGCAGCCGCGAGCAGTTTTTGCAGAAAATGATTAACGGCGGCCGCCAACTCGAGCAGCACAAAAGCAAGCACGGAGGTCGCCATTGGCGCTATTTCTATGCCCTCTACAAGGAAAGCGAAGCACGGCTCAGTGCGGAGTACGACCGCGTAATTGGCACCCCCTCTCTCTCCGACCTCATCCAGGCTGGCTTCGTGGTGAAGGATTGCCCACTGCCCGAGTGGTTTGAACGTAATTTTAAATTCTCGAAATAGCTCCGTGCTAATTCTCCTCTTTTCTTTTATTTTTGGCTAACTGTGGAAATGGATTTTGACCAACTGAGGAAATAAACGAGTTTTATCCTTTTGCATTTGTGCGAGAATTGCACTACCTTTGAATAAGGTAGGCTGCTTCTCGACAAAGCAAAAAGTCTAAAACGAGTTTTATCCTTTTGCATTTGTGCGAGAATTGCACTACCTTTGTCAAAAATAAAAACGGCAAAAGATATGATTATACACGACAGATACGTACGTTTCGACTGGGCAATCAAGCGACTGCTTCGGCAGAAAGCCAATTTTGGCGTGCTCGAAGGTTTCCTCACCGTGTTTCTTGGAGAGAAAATTGAGATTGTGGAAATCTTGGAGAGCGAAGGAAACCAGCAAGCCGAGGACGACAAGTTTAATAGGGTTGATATTAAAGCTCGTAATAGCAAGGGCGAAATCATTATCGTGGAGGTGCAAAACACCACTGAGGTACACTACCTAGAGCGCATCCTCTACGGAGTGGCTAAGGCCATCACCGAACATATCAATCTTGGCGATAGCTACGAGGAGGTAAAGAAAATTTACTCCATCAGCATCCTCTATTTTGACCTAGGCCAAGGTGAAGACTATATCTACAAAGGTCAAAATCACTTTGTAGGTTTGCACACCAACGATGAACTAAAGATTCTCCCACGAGAGCGTGACACCTTGGTGCGAAAATCGCCCGATGATATTTTCCCTACTTACTATCTCATCCGTGTCAACAATTTCGACAAAGTGGCCGTGTCCCCTATGGAAGAGTGGATGCGCTACCTTAAAGAAGGTATTGTAAGCGACAAACCGCAAGCCCCTGGACTTAAAGAGGTGCGCGATAAATTGCAATACTATGCCATGACTGATGCTGAGCGCTATGCCTACGACGAGCATATCAATGCTATCATGATACAAAACGATGTGATTGGTAATGCTAAGCGTGAGGGAATGGCCGAGGGTATAGAAATAGGAATGGCTAAAGGAATAGAAAAAGAACGTAAGGCTAATCTTCAAAAGCAATTAGCCTCCGCCCAATCCATGTTGGCTGATGGTTTATCCCCTGAAAAAGTAATGCTTTACACTGGGCTTACTAAGGAGCAAATGGCCCTGTTGTTGTAAGCACTGCTTGGCGAGCTATGAAGTGTATAATTATTTAGCAGCCACTCCCAAATTTTTCCGAATAGCAATAACAAGGTAGTAGCTAAAACTGCCTTCCGTATTAAAGCACTCACTTGTCTTCAAGTGAGTGCTTTAATTGTAAAATAAAATTAAAACACAATAAAGTGTATAGAGCAACAAAAGAGGTAGAACAACCTAGCGTAATTCCTCCTCCGAGTGGAAGTAAAAAGTGGAGCATGATTGCGAGAATGCACCTTCTTGACGAGAAACACCCTCCCCTATAAGTTATTATGCGCATTTTGCTGTTGCTTGCACAAACTGCTTGCACTCTATTGAATATCAAGCGTTTCATGAGTGTAAGCAGCAATATTTTCTGCTTGCACTAACTCTCATCAGCCCTCACTCTCTAACAATGGAAAATATACGATTAATGCAGCTTTTATGCGAATGTGCAAGATTGTCCCTCCAGTGTAAGTAGTAAATACTGCTACTTGCACTAGCGAAACGCCTGATAATCAAGGCGAGTGTAAGCAGTTAGTGCAAGCAACAGTAAACATGACTACTAAACTTCTAGGTAGTAGTAGCACTGTTCCACCCACAAATTGGAGGCGACGCCTCCTCGCGTCGGCACAACCAGCAATGTAACAAGAAATAATAAATAAAATTAACAAACCAACCACGAATATTTACACTAAGAGTAACGCTAATCTCACACACAATCTCAAGGCCTCACCGTACCCGCCTAATCATAAAAACTAGCCCCCTAATCGTTGCTCCCTACCCGCCGACTAGTGAAAACTAGCGGCCTAATAGTTTTTGTGCAGAATAAGAGAAGTGTTGTCGCCAATAGCAACGAAAAAACACAGCAAGGCCTAGAGTAACCACTCACTCAGGGTCAGATTTTAAGATAAATGCTGAATTTCACGAAGAAGTAACAAAAAACTGATAAAAAAGATTGGCATAGACAAATTATTATTCGTAACTTTGCAAGCAAGATTGAGTGAGGGGCTTTCGAAGAGAGTTCCTCACTTGTTTTTCACATAACAGCACGAAATGATCGACAAGAACATTGTAAAAAATTTGGTGGAACAATGGCTCGAGGGAAAAGACTACTTCCTAACCGACCTCACCATTAGCCCCGACAACCGCATCGTTGTGGAGATTGACCACGAGGAAGGCGTTTGGATTGAAGACTGCGTAGAGCTGAGCCGATTCATCGAAAGCCACCTCGACCGCGAGCAAGAGGACTTTGAACTGGAGGTGGGAAGTGCCGGAATTGGTCAGCCCTTCAAAGTGTTGCGTCAGTATGAAATACACCAAGGCGAGCGCGTAGAAGTGCTTACCGCCGAGGGACGCAAACTGCAAGGCGTGCTAGGCAACGTGACGGAGGAAGGCTTCACGCTAACCGTGGAGGAAAAAGTGCGCGAGGAGGGAGCAAAGCGTCCCAAACTCGTGGAGCGCGAACTGACGTTCAGTTTCCCCGAAGTGAAACACACCAAATACATCATCGACTTTAAGTAAAAACTACCGCCCTACACCTATAATATATTTATGGCAAAGAAAAAAGCAGAGACAGTAAGCTTGATTGAAACATTTGCTGAATTCAAGCAAAACAAGAACATCGATCTCACCACGATGGTCGGCGTGCTCGAAGAGAGCTTCCGCAGCGTAATAGCCAAACTTTTTGGCTCGGATGAAAACTTCGACGTAATCGTTAACCCCGACAAGGGCGACTGCGAAATCTATCGCAATCGTGTGGTGGTAAACGATGACGAAGTGGACGACCCCAATAAGCAGATTTCGCTGAGCGAGGCTCAGGTGATTGACGCTACCTACGAGGTAGGTGAAGACGTGTCTGAAGAAATTCACTTTGCCGACTTTGGCCGACGCGCCATCTTGACCCTGCGTCAAACGCTCGCTAGCAAAATCCTAGAGCTCGAGCACGACGCACTCTACAATAAATATAAATACCGTGTGGGTGAACTCATCACCGCTGAGGTATACCAAACCTGGAAGAGCGAGACCTTGCTCATGGACGAGGAAAAGAATGAACTCTACTTGCCCAAGTCACAGCAAATCCCCCGCGACTTCTTCCACAAAGGCGACACCGTGACCGCTGTCATCGATCGCGTAGATAATGCTAACGGCAACCCCAAAATTTATCTTTCACGCACGTCGTCAGCCTTCTTGCAACGCTTGCTCGAAAACGAAATCCCCGAAATCGCCGAAGGGTTTATCCGCCTCTGCCGCATAGCCCGCATCCCTGGCGAACGTGCTAAAATCGCCGTAGAAAGTTACGACGACCGCATCGACCCCGTAGGAGCTTGCGTAGGTGTAAGAGGTAGCCGCATCCACGGCGTAGTGCGTGAATTGCACAACGAAAACATCGATGTAATCAACTTCACTCAGAACGAAGCACTCTTCATTCAGCGCGCACTCAACCCCGCACAGGTTTCCAACGTTGTGCTCCACCCCGAGGAGAAGAAGGCCGAGGTTTACCTCCGCCCCGAGGAGGTAAGCCTTGCTATTGGTAAGGGAGGTATGAACATCAAGCTTGCCTCCATGCTTACGGAGTATACCATCGACGTGTTCCGTGAGGTGGATGGTGAAGAAGAGTCGGAAGATATCTATCTCGACGAGTTCGCCGACGAAATCGACCAGTGGGTAATCGACTCCATCAAGGGCATCGGCCTCGAAACGGCAAAAGACGTGCTCAATGCTCCCCGCGAAATGCTCATCGAAAAGGCCGACCTTGAGGAAGACACCGTCGACGACGTGCTCAGAGTGCTCCGAGCAGAGTTTGACGAGGACAATAACTCCGCTTCCAACTCAGACGCTGCTGCTGAGGCTGAAACTCCCGCAGACGAGCCTGCTGTTGAGCCCACTTTTGAGGAAGGCACTACGGCCGACGAAGATAACCAATCAAACACACCTGCCACCGACGAAGCAGGCACTCAAAGCTAATGCATCACTCCAAACCCGCACCTTTTGCTCTCTGCCTAGCGAATGCTTCATAAGCAAAGAGCAAAGGGTGACGGGTTTAGGCATAAAAGATAGCCTGGGGCATTGAGCGGCTCCCCTCTTCGCTCCTAGCATCTGCACAACCTCACCTAAAACATCACCCCGCATTAGCCACCCTTTAAAAACATTGCATGAGTATCAGATTAAATAAAGCTATTAAAGAATTTGGTGTCGGCCTGCAGTCCATCACCGACCTTTTGAAAGAAAAAGGTGCCCCCGTGGCAAGCAACGACCCCAACCAAAAGCTCAATGAAGAGCAGTACGACATCTTAACAAAAGCCTTTAGCGCCGATAAAAACCTGCGCAACAAGGCTGAGGAACGCTTGCAAGACCGCCAAGCGCAAAAGCGCACTGCTAAAGCCGCTAAGCCCGAAAGCCAAGTGGTAGAAACCATTGTGCCCGAGGTGAAAGGCCCGCATATCGTGGGGCACATCGACCTCGACGCACACAACAAACCCATAGCCCAAAGCGACAAGGCAACCGCTAAAAAGGAAGTCGCAAAGGAGCCTGCCCAAAAAGAAACCAAGGCAGACGCAGCCACTGCTGCACAAACAGCCACAACCCCCGCTAAAAAAGAGGGTGAGGAAGCAGTGAAGGCTACCGCCGAAAACCATACTACTTCCCAACCTATGAACCAAGAAAACGACGGAACCAAAAAACCTGAAAAAACTACCGTTGAGGAACGAGCCAACGCTATCGGAGAAGAAGAAAACGGCGTGTTCAAACTACACACGCAAACCGAAATCTCTGGTCCTAAAGTGCTCGGCACAATTGACCTTAGTGCGATCAACGCTACCACTCGACCCAAAAAGAAAACTAAGGAAGAGCGTCGTCGTGAGCGTAACAATAAGCAAAACGGCACCGCTAACGGAGCGCAAGCTGGCGCACAGGCACAAGGACAAAACGGACAGCGCAAAAAGCGCACTCGCATAGGTAGCGAGCGTGTTGACGTGAACAACGCCGCAAACCAACCCAAGCAAAACGGTAACAACAACGGCAAGAAGCGTCGTGAAAACAATGCGAACAATGCCGCCAACGCCAACAATAAGAATCGCAACCAGCAGCAAGCTGGAGCGGGAAAGGCTGACAACAAAAACCGCAATCGTCGTGCCAAGGAGCAACAGAAGACCGAGGTAACCGACGAAGACGTGGCAAAACAAGTAAAGGAAACACTCGCACGCCTCACTAGCAAGCAGAAGGGCGGCAAGGGTGCTAAATATCGCAAAGAAAAGCGCGAACAACAGCAAGCCCGTGCTGAGGAAGAACGCCGCGAGGCTAAGGCCGACAGCAAGGTGCTGAAGCTCACTGAGTTCGTTACGGCCAACGAGTTGGCACAGATGATGGACGTGCCCGTAACGAAGGTTATCGGCACCTGCATGAGCATCGGCATCATGGTCAGCA
>CAVFOF010000079.1:0-9741 GCA_963623895.1 bacterium | reverse complement strand
TTTGTTTGTGAACGAAGGAGCATAGCGGGCTATGCGACTGAGAGAACAAGCAAAAGGGGCGAGAAAAAGTGCCGAAAGATGACAAAACGTAAAAGAACCAGTTTTGATGCATATACGGCGGTAATTTTATAGAACCACCCTTTCTGTTGCAAAGTTAGCAATTTTCTCTCTACTGAGCCGTTGTGTGGTGGCGTAATGCAAGGAAAAAACTAATCATCCGTAATCCGTGTCATATCATCAGTAATAAAGGTTTGCTCGTGTAGGGTATTTCTTCGTAATTTTGCAGCGTAACAAAAACTAGTTAGAAAGATGTATTTAGAAACAATCAATTCGCCTGCTGATGTTAAGCAGTTAAACTTGGAGCAGTTGCCCGTTTTAGCCGACGAGGTGCGTCATTACCTTTTGCAGAAACTCTCCGACCACGGCGGCCACATTGGCCCCAATCTCGGTTTCGTAGAGGCCACGGTGGCTTTGCACTATGTGTTCTCTTCGCCCACGGATCGTATCGTGTTCGACGTGAGTCACCAAAGCTATGCCCACAAAATGCTCACTGGGCGCAAAGAGGCTTTCATGAATGCCGAGGCTTACGATGAAGTGTCGGGCTATTCCGAACCAGGTGAAAGCGACCACGACCAGTTTATCATTGGTCACACCTCCACTTCCGTTAGCCTAGCTTGCGGTTTGGCTAAGAGTCGCGACTTGCAGGGCGACACAGAAAACGTGATTGCCGTTATTGGCGATGGCTCGCTCAGTGGCGGTGAAGCTTTGGAAGGTTTGGACGTAGCGGCCGAACTGAAAAGCAACTTGATTATCGTAGTGAACGACAATCAAATGTCTATTGCCGAAAATCATGGCGGCATCTACCAAAACTTGCAGTTGCTTCGCGAAACCAATGGAGAGGCTCCTTGCAACCTCTTCCGTGCTATGGGGCTCGACTATGTGTATGTGAATGAGGGAAACAATGTGGCAGCCCTTGTTGAGGCCTTCAAACAAGTGAAGGATGCCGACCACGCAGTGGTGGTGCATATCAACACCGTGAAGGGCAAAGGCTATAAGTTTGCCGAAGAGCAAAAAGAGCGTTTCCACTGGGGCTTCCCCTTCCAGATGGAAACGGGCGAAACGAAGCCCGAGTTCCAATTCGGTGAAAACTTCGGCTCTTTCACGGCGCAGTATCTTCTCGAGGAGATGAAAAAGGATGCCCGTGTCGTAGCTTTAGGTGCTGGCACTCCAGGCATTTGGGGCTGGACACCCGAACGTCGTCAACAAGCAGGTGCACAATATGTTGATGTGGGTATAGCTGAAGAAACAGCCGTGGCCATGTCGAGTGGTATTGCTAAGCGAGGCGGCAAACCCGTGTTTGGTGTGCATAGTTCGTTCATTCAGCGCACTTACGACCAAATGTCGCAAGATTTGTGCATCAACAACAACCCCGCCACCATCGTCATCTTTGGCGGTTCGCTTACGGCGTTGAACGATGTGACGCACCTCGGCTTCTACGACATCTCCATGCTTTGCAACATCCCCAACCTCGTGTTCCTTGCTCCCACCTGCAAGGCTGAGTATGAGGCCATGCTCCACTGGGCTATTCATCAAACAGCGCATCCCGTGGTGGTGCGCACGCCCAATGTGCCCCTTTCGCTCACCAACGACACCCTTCCCGAGACTGACTACGGACAGATCAACCATTACCAAATCACGCATAAGGGTTCCGATGTGGCCATCCTAGGCTTAGGAGCATTCTATGCCTTGGCTTGCCAAGTGGCCGAAGCTTATAAGGAAAAGGGCATTGATGCCACCGTTATTAATCCTCGTTACGCTAGCGGACTCGACACGGAAATGCTCGAGAAGCTAAAAGCTAATCACCACACGGTGATAACCCTCGAGGATGGACAACTCGAGGGTGGTTGGGGCGAAAAGGTGGCTCGCTTCTATGCTAACTCTTCAGTGAAAGTGCGCTGCTATGGTGGTCGAAAAGAGTTTGTTGACCGCTACGATTTCAATGACTATTTGCGCAGCAACCACCTCACTGCCGAACAAATCGTGGAGGACTAAAAATCTCTTCAGCTAGGAATAGACTCTTGTTTAATTAAATTGGTGTATTTTTCCCGTGTCGCCGAATTGAGAGCGGTGGGTAGAAGGAGTATAGATGCTCCCTCGCTCATTCTCGAGATTTGGCGGCCTTTTTTGTGCCTTCTTCCTCCAGTAAGTTTACTTGCACTATTTGCTGTTACTTGCACAGATTGCTTGCACTAGCATTGATTATCAGGCGTTTCAAAAATGCAAGCAAATTTTCTTTGCTTGCACACTGCTTGCACTCTCCTGTCACTTGCTTGCACAAACAGTGGATCGCATGACTATTCAATTTTTGAGGATTTACTTAAAGTATTACTTTAAGTGACAGCATGGCTCTAAATGTATGCATGTTATGTTGCTGCTTACACTTCTGAACTACTTGATAATCAGTGCTAGTGTAAGCAAATTGTGCAAGCAACAGCAAATAGTGTAAGTAAACTTCTAGGTAGTAGAATAGGGGTAATTATCTCCCTTTTTATGTTGAAATCTTCGAAGCCTGTCGGGTAGTCAATTACATAATTGTTTATTTGCTAGAAATTGGTCAGTTTTTCCGATTTCAGCTTATTACGAGAGGGGATTTGCTAGTGGCCTAATAGTTTTTCCTAGTCGCCTAATAGTGCTTAACTAGTGGCCTAAGAGTTTTTCCTAATCGTCCATTAATAAAAAATTGGGGGCGACGCAAGGACTAGGCTGCTGAAAAAAATAGCCCATTTTGAAGCATAGCCCAATTCCAGGTCTTTTTAAGAAGCTATTTTGCTAATTAGTATATAGCAAATGACCACCTTAAAGCATGCGGAATTGCCTATTGAAGCCTTCGAATTTATTTTTTCAGCAGCCTAGAGGATGCGTCGCCCTCAACTTTGTGGCAATACAGTGCTCTCAACTTTGTGCTCCAAACTTTTTGCTGAATAGCTGAAAAGGTTTAGAAGCGGTCGAGCACGGTTTTGATAAGGGTGTCGATGCTATTCTTATAGTTGGTGTTGGCACGCTGAGCCACTCGGTTGGCAATGACCATGCAGCAAGTCATGGCCTTGTGACCCATGAGGAGCGACAAGCCAGCAATGGCACTGCTCTCCATCTCAAAGTTGGTGATGCGTTTGCCGTTGTAGTCGAAATGCTCAATCTTGTCGTTTTGGGTGGGGTCGGCAATGGGAAGACGTACTTGACGGCCTTGCGGACCGAAGAAACCGCCGCATGCAATGGTGATGCCACGCACCATGTCGTCGGCTGCAATGCGGTCGATGAGCTCAGGGTTGGCATGCACCACGTAGGGATGGGCGATGCACTGGTTGCCCTTCCAGTTCATGTGTTTCACGAAAGCCTCTTCAAGAGCCGTGTCGCTCACTTCATCACGGCCAGCATAGAAATTTAGCAAGCCGTCGAAGCCAATGCTTATCTCGCTGGCTACGAAAGTGCCTTCGGGAGTGTTTGGTTGCAGTCCGCCGCAGGTGCCGATGCGAATTATTTCGAGTTGACGTAGTTCGTCTTTAATCATTCGTGTTTCAAAATCCACGTTAGCTAAAGCGTCAATTTCGTTCATCACGATGTCGATGTTGTCGCAGCCAATGCCTGTGGAAAGCACGGTGATACGTTTGCCTTGGTAGGTGCCAGTGATAGTTCGGAACTCACGGCTCGAGATGTCGCATTCCGTAGTCTCGAAGTGTGAAGCTACTAGGGGCACGCGTCCTGGGTCACCCACAAGGATAACCTTATCGGCCAATTGTTCGGGTTTAACGTGGAGGTGAAAAATACTGCCGTCTGCGTTGATAATGAGTTCAGACGATGGGATGGGTTGTTTGTTCATGATGTATTGTTGTTTTTAAGGCGTCGGTTGTTTTGTTGTTGATATAAACGTAGAAGAGGGGTGACCATTAAGCTCACCCCTCTTTATGGTATCATTTTTTTACGCCTTTAATTATTGTAATTCAGCTTTGCGCATGTTTTTATAGAGCGTATGCAGTTGCGATTTCAGTTGGGGTAGCTGCTTGTTGATGTCTTGCAACTTCGTTCTAATCTCGCTAGTGTGGTTGTCTTTAGCCCAGAGCTCTTGCAATTCCTCTAGCTGCTGCTCCATGTCTTCAATCTGTGCTTTCACCTCGTCGGCTTGTTGCGCAATGCGCTGAGCCGCTTCGCTACGGAATTGGGTGAGTGAGGTGTAGACAGTGGCATCGTTGATAATGTATCGTTGCGATTGACTCCTATTTTTTCCGCTTGCAGCGGTTTGGTTTTGTTCTGCTTTCACATTTTGCAACCTAATCTTAGCCGCTTTTACAGCTTCGTCGTCAGTTTGCGTTTCGAGAATGGAGTGGAGTTGAGCCGCATGAAGCACCTCGGTGCGGTTGGCATCGCTCATCTCGTAAATCTCGCGTGAGGTGCTAGGGATAAATACATATACGCACACGTTGCCCTCCGCTTGGTTGCGGTCGGTAACGAGCCATCCAAGGTTGTTCGTTTCATCGATGGCGAGCAAGTAGTCGTTGGCTGGCGAGTTGAAGGGCATGCCCATGTTTTCGGCTTTTAGGTATTGCTTAGAGTCGGCATTGTAGCGAGTGACAAACACGTCGTAGCCCCCCAAGCAACCTTCGCCTTGTGCCCCATAATAGAGTGTCACTCCATCGGGCATTACGAAGGGGAAATCTTGTTCCATATCCTCACTCTCCATGCCTTCTAGTGGAGTGGGCGCACCCCAACTTTTTCCCGAGCGATGGGCTTCGTTCAGCTTGAGCGTGCCCGAAATAGTGTCGTTCGTAGCGTAGATAATGCGGTCGCCTAGCTCGTTTTGGTAGGCCACATCGCCGAAGTAGTCGCCAGTGGTTTTCAACGAGTTTTTATGTTTAGCTATGCTCACTAGCTGCCCCGCTTCAGAGGAGAGATAAATAGCTTGCAGCATGTCGGCTTTGGGCACGACCAGACTGTCGATAAACGTGACACGTTCCGTGCCTCGAAGCATGTCGGCTCCCATATTGGCACGAGCCAAGTCGGCCTCAAGGCGTGAAGTGGATCGACCTGCAGAGCGGGCGGCATTGATTTCCTTTTGCAAGGTTTGAGCTGCCTCGCTGAAGCGGTAACTCTGGATGAGTTGCTCAGCGGTGAGAGGAGAAGCAGAGCTTTTTTGCCCTGCGTTTTTCTTCTGTTGCGCCCAAAGCGGAGCGTAAATTCCGCTTATAAGAAGGCCGATTATGAGAATGAGTCTGTACATACAATTGCAAGATATATAGAGTGTGGCGAAGGAGTCCATAAAGCATGGTTTCCTAGTTTTGCAAGTTCAAAAGTACGATTTTCTTTTATATGGTGAGCTATGAATGCCATCTTTTATGTAATTTTGCATCCAAACTAGGAGTTTTCCGCTCCCCAAAAAACATTATTGTGAAGTTTTTCAAACTATTTCAATCGCTTTTCTTCTGTTTCTGTCTGAGCCTTTGTTTCCCCCAATCTATGGTCGCACAAAAGAAGGCCGAGAGAACCGAAAAATATACTGTGCAGCCTGGCGAAACTATCCTAGGTATCGCTCATCGTCACGGCACGACCCTCGACCATCTGCTCAGCTTGAATCCTGGGGTGAAGGCCGACTACATTCAGGTGGGGCAGGTGATAACTGTGCCCTACGTGCCAGGTGGAGCTGAGCCAGCTCCTTCTCCCGAACAGCGAGCTGCGGCAGCAGCCAAGAATGGGGCTGCAAAGCCTGTGGTGGCCACTCCAACGGCCGCCTCCCAATCAGCCGCTCCAGTCGCTCCTGTGGTTACTCCTTCGAAAGTGTCGCAAAAGGCCGTGGGGCAGCAAGTGCAACCTAAAACGAAGATAGTTTATAAGGAATATAAGGTAAAGAAAAAAGATACTCCTTACTCCTTGGCCAAAGCCAATAACATCACGGTGGATGAACTGATGGCAGCTAACCCCGAACTGAAGGCCGACGACTACAAGCTGAAAAAGGGGGTAACGATAAAAATCCCCGTAAAGGTGGAAGTGCCTAAACCGCAATATAACGGTTTGAAAACCATTCATGTGGCCGTAGTGTTACCATTGCTAGGCGATGGGGTGGAGAACGTGCGCAGTGTGGAGTTCTATCGCGGTTTGTTGATGGGCATCGAACGTTTGAAGGAAGTAGGAGTGAATGTTTCGGTGTCAGTATATAATGAGCCTGCTCCGAGCACTAGCGTGGCACAAACGATGTCGCAAGTGGTGGCTCAAAATCCCGATGTGATTGTCGGGCCGCTCTATCCCTCGCATTTCACCGATGTGACGGCCGTGTCGAGCAAGCACACGAAGGTGGTGGTGCCCTTCTCGTCGAAAGTTCCCCAAGTGGACTATCGCCCCGAAGTGTATGTGGTCAACACCCCTGCTACTTATGAGAAGTCGTTGTCGTTGGATTTATTCGTGAACAACTTTAAGAAGCAAACCCACGTGGTGATGTTGCACGGACAAAATGGTAATCGCAATACTTTCAGCCAAGAACTACAATGTCGTCTAAGCAAGGCTGGCTACGACCTAGTGAGTTTGCCAAGCACGGCCACGGCCGAGCAAATTAGTGCAGCATTGCTTGGTAAGAAGCAAGGCGAATATATCCTCGTGCCCGATGATGGCACGGAAGTCACTATGAAGCAGATGCTCGACAAGACAATCGCCTTGCAGCGGTTGATGCCGACTGCCAACATTTCGCTTCTTGGATACGACTCCTGGTTGCCCTATGCCGAGGGGACTTATCGCACAAAAATTCATGAAGCCAACACCTATATTCTTTCTTCCGCCTATTATTATCCCTACACCACGGCGGCTATGGCTTTTAATGAAGAATATAAGAGGTGGTTTAAAACGGACTTGCTCAACTGCACTCCTAAAATGGCACCTCTAGGCTACGACTTGGCTCGCGGCTTTTTGGGCGGTTTGGCCACTTATGGGTACGACTTCAACACGCAGTCGCCACAGGAGAACACCGTGGCAGCTGAGAGTAAACTGCAATCGGAAGCTCGCTTTATTACCGTAGGTGCTAATGGCGGATTTGTGAGCCGCAGCATGTGGTTAGTGCATTTCAAAAAGGACTTGAGTATCGTAAAAATCTCCGCTCAATAACGCTCGATGCAAACTCTGAAAATGAAACATAAGTTACAACCCCTTGTCCTTCGCTCCTTGCTGTGGTGCTTGCTTGTGATTACCCCTTTTGGGGCAAAAGCACAGGTGGGCGAGGCACGCAATAATATATGTATCGGTGTGACGGGCGGTATAGCAATGAACCAAATAGGCTTCGACCCCACGATTAAGCAGAACTGGCACATGGGACCCACGCTCGGTGTGGTGGCTCGCTTCACTAGTGAGAAGTATTTTGCCGCTTATTGCGCCTTGCAACTCGAACTCAACTACTCCGTGCAGGGCTGGAACGAAAATGTGCTCGACTCCAACTCGCAACCTTTGCCCGACACTTATCGTCGCGACCAACACTACATCCAGCTCCCCGTGTTGGCACGTTTGGCTTGGGGACGAGAAACGCGAGGATTCATGGGCTATGTGCTGGCAGGGCCGCAAGTGGGTTATTGCATTGGCGAGAAAACCACACAAAGCAGTTTTACACTCGATAGCGAGGGGAATCCTAATCGCCCGAACAGCACTTATGCACAATATAGCATGCCCATCGAAAAGAAATTCGACTATGGCATTACGGCTGGCTTGGGTGTGGAGTTGACCACCAAAGTAGGCCATTTTCTCGTGGAAGGACGCTACTATTATGGCCTTTCCGACATCTATAAAAACTCAAAGAAGGACGTATTCTCACGTTCAAACAACGGCACCATTTATGCCAAAGTAACTTACCTAATTGACGTGAAGAAGGATAAACATAAGAAATAAAGAAACAACTCAATATAATGGAATTAGCTAAGACTTACAATCCCGAAGAGGTTGAAGGAAAATGGTATCAGTATTGGACTGACAACCACCTCTTCTCCTCAAAACCCGATGGTCGTAAACCCTATACAGTAGTAATCCCCCCACCCAACGTAACAGGTGTGTTACACATGGGGCACATGCTCAACGAAACAATCCAAGACATCCTTGTGCGCCACGCTCGCATGGAGGGAAAAAATGCTTGCTGGGTGCCTGGCACGGACCACGCTTCTATCGCCACCGAAGCCAAGGTGGTGAACCGTTTGGCCGAAAAAGGCATTAAGAAAACCGACCTCACGCGTGATGAATTCTTGAAACACGCTTGGGATTGGACCGAAGAGCACGGAGGCATCATCCTGAAGCAATTGCGCCGTGTAGGTGCTTCGTGCGACTGGGATCGTACGGCCTTCACGATGGACGAAGAACGCTCAAAAAGCGTAATCCACGTGTTTGTTGATCTTTATCGTAAAGGCCTGATTTATCGTGGCGTTCGCATGGTAAACTGGGACCCCAAAGCTAAGACAGCCCTCTCTGACGAAGAAGTAGTATATAAGGAAGAGCACACGAAACTCTACTATATGAAGTACTACGTTAGCGAAGACGACGGCACGGGTGTCACGGGTGAAGAAGGCGAAATCATACACGAAGATGCCAAAGGCCGCTACGCTGTTGTAGCCACCACTCGTCCCGAAACCATCATGGGCGATGTGGCCATGTGCATCAATCCCAACGACCCAAAGAACCATTGGCTGAAAGGCAAGAAGGTTATCGTTCCCCTCGTAGGCCGAGTAATTCCCGTGATTGAGGACGAATACGTTGACATTGAGTTTGGTACGGGCTGCTTGAAGGTCACTCCCGCTCACGATGTAAACGACTACATGTTGGGCGAGAAGTACAACTTGCAGACTATCGACATCTTCAACGACGATGCCACTATCTCTGAGGCTGCAGGCATGTATGTAGGCCAAGAACGTTTCGCAGTGCGCAAGCAAATCGCCATCGACTTGCAAGAGGCTGGCTTGATGGAGAAGATTGAGGACTACGACAACAAGATTGGTTGCTCAGAGCGTACAGGTGTGCCCATCGAGCCCAAACTTTCTATGCAGTGGTTCCTCAAGATGCAGCACTTTGCCGACTTGGCATTGCCCCCCGTGATGAACGATGAAATCAAGTTCTATCCCACAAAATATAAGAACACTTACCGCCATTGGCTTGAGAATATCAAGGACTGGTGTATCTCCCGTCAGTTGTGGTGGGGACACCGCATCCCTGCTTACTATCTGCCCGAAGGCGGATACGTAGTGGCCGAGACCATTGACGAAGCACTCACTTTGGCCAAGGAAAAGAGCGGTAACGACAACCTCACGGCGGCCGATTTGCGTCAAGACGAGGATGCGCTCGACACTTGGTTCTCCTCATGGTTATGGCCTATCTCTTTGTTTAAGGGCATCAGCGACCCCAACAACGAAGAGTTCAACTACTACTACCCCACAAGCGACCTCGTAACGGGTCCCGACATCATCTTCTTCTGGGTGGCACGTATGATTATGGCTGGCTACGAGTTTACGGGAAAGATGCCGTTCAAGAACGTTTACTTCACGGGTATTGTTCGTGATAAACTCGGCCGTAAGATGTCGAAATCATTGGGTAACTCTCCCGACCCCCTCGACCTCATCGATCGTTTCGGTGCAGACGGTGTGCGTATGGGTATGATGTTGGCCGCACCTGCCGGCAACGATATTTTGTTCGACGAGTCGCTTTGCGAACAAGGACGCAATTTCTGCAACAAAATCT
>CAVFOF010000078.1:0-9787 GCA_963623895.1 bacterium | reverse complement strand
CTATTAGGGGGCTAGTTTTTACGATTAGGCAACTAGTTAGAACAAAAAGTTGGGGCAGGGTGAACACCCCCCAAAATGGGGGTAAATACCACAAAATTGGGGGCGTTCTGCCCCCAATCTGTTGCTCTATTTTTGCTCTTTTTTTGCTCCTATTTCACTCTGATAAGGCTTAGCCCATCGCGCTCGGACAATAGGCTTCGCCTTGTAGCAATCTCCAGTGGTTTTCTTTAAGAAAAGAGATTGTCTACAATTGTCTCTATTGTCGTCTTTCGAATCAAATCGAAGCGATTTTGTCGTAGTCCTACTTCTTAGTAAAACTTCTTACAACGAACCAGGCGTGGCGCAGCAAGGTGGCCATGAGGCCGTAGTGGCGACACATGATGCGGAAACGCTCGCGCAGCGAGGCCTTGTGGTTCTTCGTGGTGAGCCCTTCGCTCAAGTAGTTGGCCACTACGAGCTGAGCGTTGACTAGTGGCAAGTGTTGGCGTGCGGCTTGGTGCATCAGGCGGATACACCAGTCGAAGTCGGCCGAGAAGCGGTAGCGCAGGTTGTAGGGCGTAGTGCGAGCCAACTGCGTATTGGCGAAAAAGGCTTGGTGGCACACTAACATGCCGTTCTGAAACGACCGCCAGGTCAGTTTCTCGGGCGGGGCGAGTCGGCGTTCACGTAGAAAATGCCCCTCTGCGTCTACCAAGTGGGTGTGGCCGTAGATGACGGCGGGCAGGGTGGGCGTAGATTTCGCTGCTTCAGCCACTTTTGCTAATGTGTCGGGCGAGTGGAACGTATCGCCTGCGTTGAGAAAGAGAATGAAGTGGCCTGTGGCCATAGTGAGTGCCTTGTTCATGGCATCGTAGAGGCCGCGGTCGGGCTCGCTGAGGCACACAATCTCGTGACGCACTAGGGCGCGGCTGTTGCGCTCCTGATAGTGGTGGACGAGTTGCAGGGTGTTGTCGGTGGAGTTGCCGTCCACAATGAGGTGCTCCACGTGGGCATAAGTTTGTTGCTCCACGCTGTGGATGGTGCGCTCAATCAAGTGGGCAGCGTTCCACGTCACGGTGGCAATAGTCAGTTTGATGGGTGCCTCGGCCTGAGCCAAGGGGTTCGGGGAAGGAGGCACGCTAGGGTCGCTTGGGTTGTCCATTTATAAAAGTTGAAAGAGAATTTTTTATTATTGAATAGCTGGCGCTTCGCCACGATATACCCGCAGGTATTGCTCGGCCACGGCTTGTTCCGAATAGGCCTTTACGGCATGGGAACGAGCATTGCGGCACAAGGCCATGTAGCTTGGCGAGAGTAGCATGCGGCTGATGCCCTCGGCGAAGTCGGTAGTGTCGAGATAACGAGCCAAATAGCCGTTGACTCCCGTCTGCACCATCTGCGGCACGCCGCCTACGTTGAAGGCCACGCAGGGCACCCCGCAGGCCATAGCCTCGGCAATCGTGTTGGGCAGGTTGTCCATCAAGGTGGGCATGAGAAGTAGGTTGGAGGCTTGGTAGATGCGATGCATCTGTTCCTCGCTTGTCACGTAGCCCAAGGCGTGCAGGGTGGGCACGGCCTTTGCTCCCG
Organism: bacterium; assembly: GCA_963623895.1. GTDB lineage: Bacteria > Bacteroidota > Bacteroidia > Bacteroidales > Bacteroidaceae > Alloprevotella. The sequence continues at coordinate 8,221 of CAVFOF010000078.1, read as the reverse complement.
CTTCGTTCAAGGCTTTGCTTAGTCGCTCAGCCGCCTCTTGGCTCTCGCCGCCAGCCAGCACGATGCCCGTCTGAGCCGCCAGATCGGGCTGCGTAAGGCTGAGGCTGATGAGGGCTTTCTCCAAGTAGTCGATGCCCTTGTAGGGGTTGGTCAGTTTGTAGGCGGCAAAGAGCAGTAGGTGCTTGCCCTGAGGCAATTGAAGAGCCTCGCGCACCTCCGTTTGCGAGGGTTGCCCCTCGCAATTTACGGGACAATAGAATTGCGTGTCGATGGGGTTGGGAATGCTCACCACCCGTTTCCCCTTGAGCAGAGGAGCTTGCTGAGCTAGCCCCTCGAGCCAATGGCTACAAGCCACGGCGGTGAAATCGCCCACGCCGTAGGCTCGCTCTTTGCGTTGCAAGGTGTGGTAGGCCAGGTCGTGGCGACTAGGGTGGAGCAGCAAGGGGCATTGGCCACACTTGGCTGTGCGCCAACGAGTGCACTGGTCGGCATGATGGCAGATAGCCGTGAAGGGCCACATGTCGTGCAGCGTCCACACCACGCGCTTACCGCTCTTGAGGATGCGCTTCAGGTCACTGAGTGAGAGCAGGGCTTGGTTCGTCCAGTGAAGGTGAATCACGTCGGCCTCCTTAAAGGCTTTGAGCCGTGTGATGTCGTTGCCCAGTCGGGCGGTGTCGACCTCGAAAAGTCGGCGGCGGCTCAGGCGGTTGTGTAGGAAGATTTCGAGTCTTTCGAGGGCAAACTTTGCCTTGCGCCAAGCCGTGGGTTTCAGGCTTAGCACATCGGTGCGCTCGGGCGGCAGCGTGCGGTCGCGGCAGAGCAGTTGGGCTTCTTGGCCTGCGGCCCGTAGGGCTTTGAGCAGCCTTAGGGCGGCAATGGCTGCGCCACCCGTGTGGTCGGAGGTGTTGATGAGCAGTATTTTCATGGGGTAGGGGAGGGGCTTCAACTGATTGGGGCTAACAACAAATTGTTGGCTCAATTTGTTGGCCCAATTTATGCTAGGCCCACTTCTTTTAGAATTTTATCTGTGGCTCCCGCATTTTGCTTGATGTAGCTACCGGCGGCCTCGCCCGACTCTTTTAGCGTAGCCTTGTCGCTGAGCAGCTGGGTGAGCGTGCGGTTGAAACTTTCAGCATCCCTCACGCAGCGGCAACCGCCGTTGGAGAGCAGGTCGTGCGCCTCACGAAACTTCTCGTGGTGCGGCCCGATGAGCACGGGCACACCATAGACGGCAGCTTCGGGCACGTTGTGAATGCCCACGCCGAAGCCACCGCCCACGTAGGCCACCGTGGCATAGCGATAGATGCTCGATAAGAGACCGTAGCAGTCGATGATGAGGCAGTCGGCCTCGGCCACGTTCTTAAGGTTGGCAGCCGAATAGCGCACGTGGGGACGCTTTAGTTTTTGCTCAATCTGAGCCAAATGCTCCTCGCTCACCACGTGAGGGGCAAGCACGAGGCGAAGGTTGGGGTGCTGATTGAAATAGCTGATGAGCAAGTCCTCGTCGGGTTGCCACGACGAGCCAGCCACCACCACCTGCCAGCAACCAGCGAAACGCTCCACGAGGGGCAAGGGCTTGGCTTCGCTCTGAATGTCGATGACGCGGTCGAAGCGCGTGTCGCCCACCACGCTCACTTGCGTCACCCCGATGGTGGCGAGCAGCTGACGGGAGGCCTCGTTTTGCACGAAGAGGTGCGTTAGGCGCTGTAGCACACGGGCATAGCGGCGGCCATACCAGCGGAAGAAGATTTGGTTGGGGCGGAAGATGCTCGACACGCTGTAGACGGGGATGCGTTGCCGATGGAGCACGTCGATGTAGTTGCGCCAAAATTCATACTTTATGAAATAGGCGGCTTCGGGGCGAGCCAGTTTTACGAACTTTATAGCGTTGAGCGGCGTGTCGAGCGGCAGGTAGCACACCACGTCGGCACCAGCATAATTCTTGCGCACTTCATAGCCCGAGGGCGAGAAGAAGGTGAGCAAGATTTTCTTTTCGGGATGCTCGCGCTTGATGCGCTCCATCAGGGGGCGGCCTTGCTCAAACTCGCCGAGCGAAGCAGCGTGAAACCACACGTAGCGGCTCGAGCCAATCTGGCGACGCAGCGTGCGCCACGTGTTGCGATGGCCACGCATCATGGTGCGCACTTTCGGGCTGAACAGCGAGGCGATGTTGCAGCCCAGCATGAGCAGATAGATGAGTAGTGAATACATTCCAGTAGGGGGGTGACAGAGAGTGTATGAAAGGAGGCTTTCCTGATTTCCTTGAAAACGCAGAAATCAGCGAAAACCACCCTAAAATGCAAAAGGGCAAAGACGGAGCATCGGGGCTCGGCGTGCTTTGCCATTTTGCGTGGTTTATCGTGTGGTTAAGCCAAGGCTTCGAGGGCAGCCTTCATGCGGGCAATGGTTTCTTCCTTACCGAGGAAGGCGGCTAGCTCGTACATGTCGGGGCCTTTGCCCTCGCCCACGAGGCATACGCGCCAAGGATTCCAGGGCTTTTTGCCTTCGGCAGCGGCCCAAGCGTCGATGGCAGCCTTTTGGCTCTCGATGCTGAAGTCGTCAAGGCCTTCGAGCAGATGGAGCAGCTCTTGCATGTCGGCGGCTGCGCCCTCTTTCCAATTCTTACGGGTAAACTTATCGTCCATTGAGTAGGTGGGGCGTTGGAAGAAGAAGTCGCAGAGAGGCCAGAGATCCTTGATAAAGTTAATCTTCTTCATCTTCATCATGCCCACCACGGCTTCTACGCGCTCGATGGGTTGCTCAATGCCGTTGGCACGGAGCACGGCGTCGAACTGCGGAGCGAGTTCGCTATTGGGCGTGGCGAGGATATATTCACGGTTGAACCATTGCCCCTTCACGTAGTCGAACTTAGCACCGCTCTTAGAGCACTTCGAGAGGTCGAACTGCTCAATGAGTTCTTGCATAGAGAGGATTTCTTGATCCGTGCCGGGATTCCAGCCGAGTAGAGCTAGGAAGTTGACCACGGCTTGGGGCAGGTAGCCGCTCTCGCGATAGCCCGAGGAGACATCGCCCGACTTGGGGTCGTGCCATTCCAAGGGGAAGACGGGGAAGCCCAAGCGGTCGCCGTCGCGCTTCGAGAGTTTGCCTTTGCCATCGGGCTTGAGCAGCAGGGGCAAGTGGGCAAACTGGGGCTGCGTGTCGGCCCAGCCAAAAGCACGATAGAGCAACACGTGTAGGGGAGCTGAGGGCAACCACTCCTCACCACGGATGACGTGGGTAATCTCCATGAGGTGGTCGTCGACGATGTTGGCCAAGTGGTAGGTGGGCAGGTCGTCGGCACTCTTGTAGAGCACTTTGTCGTCGAGGATATCGCTCATCACGCGCACATCGCCACGGATAATGTCGGCCACGTGGATCTCCTCGCCTGGCTCTACCTTGAAGCGTACGGTGTACTGTGCTCCCTCGCTGATGAGGCGTTGCGTTTCTTCCTCGCCCAAGGTGAGCGAGTTGCGCATAGAGAGGCGGGTGTGGGCGTCATATTGGAAGTTCTGCACCTCTTCGCGCTTTGCCGTGAGCTCTTCGGGGGTGTCGAAGGCAATGTAAGCCTTGCCTTCGTCGAGCAGTTGCTTCACGTATTGGCGATAGATGTCGCGACGCTCGCTCTGGCGGTAAGGGCCGAAGTCGCCACCGAAGCTCACGCCTTCGTCAAACTCTATGCCGAGCCACTTAAAGGCCTCGATGATGTATTGTTCGGCTCCAGGCACAAAGCGGTTGGAGTCGGTGTCCTCGATGCGGAAGATGAGTTTTCCGCCGTGTTGGCGAGCAAAGAGGTAGTTATAGAGTGCGGTGCGAACGCCGCCTATATGGAGTGGCCCAGTGGGGCTAGGTGCGAAGCGCACGCGTACAGTTCTTTCCATAGAGAGTGTTGTGGAATAGTTTGTGTTTTAATTTTCTTTGCAAAGTTACTGCTTTTTGCGTTCAATCAGCGCAAAATGAGTAAAAAATTGGAAACAACCACCAACAAATTAGCAACTAATTAGCAACAGATTGGGGGCGACGCGTCCCCGCGTCGGCGCAAGAAGAAACGCAAGAATTTTTACTCATTTATAAAAAGACAATAGAGCTTTTCTGCTAGTCTACAAGCGTTACTTCCCCAAGCCGACGCGGGGACGCGTCGCCCCCAATTTGTTGCTCATTTTTTGCTCAATTCCCTTTAGCGATGGCTAATGCGGAAGAGCTCGCGCTTCTCCTCGGCCGTGAGGCTGTCGTAGCCCGAGCGGCGCACCTTGTCGAGAATCTCGTCCATGCGAGCCTCCTCAGCGTGTGAGCGCATGTTCTCCTCATAGTCGTTTTGGCGCGTGGCGGTGTGGCGAGCGTTCCCCTCCGTGGTGCGACCCGTGTAGCGGTTAAAACTTTGAGTGAAGCGTTGCCACAGAGAGGTCTTGCGCTGCGGCGCAGCGTAGTTTTGCCATCCCGTAAACTGCGGCTGCTTCTTTGCCCGACGGCGCCACGTGCGCAGCAAAGCCCAGGCGAAGAGCATGCCGCCGAGGTGGGCAAAGTGGGCCACGTTGTCGTTCGAGGTGTAGGCTGAGAACAGTTCGATAGCAGCATAACCTATCACGAAATATTTGGCCTTAATCGGGATGGGGGGGATGAGCAGCATGATGCGCTCGTTGGGGTAGAGCATGCCGAAGGAGAGGAGCACGCCGTAGCAGGCTCCCGAGGCTCCGATGGTGGTCCATTGGTTGAGGTAGGTGTCCATGCTCATCGTGATGCCGTCGGGCAGAAGCACTGTTTCGTAGGCGGAAAGACTTTCGTAGACGTATTCGCCCAGCTGCCACAACTCTTGGCAAAGGCCAGCGCCAATGCCGCTTACGGCATAAAGTAGGAGGAAACGCTTCTGGCCGAGCGTGGTTTCAACGATACGGCCAAACATCCAAAGCGAGAACATATTGAAGAACAAATGGGTGACGCTGCCGTGGAGAAAGAGGTAGGTCAGGAGTTGCCATAGCTCGAACTGGCTAGCCATAACGAAGTGCAGACCCAACCACTGGGCGAGGTCAATGCCCTGCGTGCGCAACACGGCTTGAAGCAAGTAGACCACCACGTTGATCAGTAGCAGATGGCGGGTGATGGGGGGGATGCTTTTAAACATAATAGGTAGGTTGATGGGGAATAGAGGGGGTATATATTATCAGCATTCGTTAACTTTGCAATCGACCTCGGCCTCGCAGGGATCCGCAAGGAGTGGTTCGGGGCAGTAGTGGAGGTAGGGCGTATCGTAGAATTGCGTAGGCTCCACCTTCACGCCCACGGGCATGCGTGGCTCGGGCACTCCGCTGCCCAACACCTCGGGCGAGAGTTCCACCCAAGCCTCGTCCCACAGCCCCTGGTCGATGAAGCTCTGCAACGTTTGTGCTCCGCCCTCCACTAGCAGACTCTGCACGCCCTCCGAGCGGTAAAGCTCCTCTAAGGCCGTGCTCACATCGGCATAGGCTAGCCAGCCCGAGGGCAATTCGCCCTCAGCCACACGGCCCAACACTACGGGGCGAGGCTGCTCGCCGCTCCATAGGCGGAGGTTGAGTCGTGGACGGTCGGCCTGAAGTGTGCCGTGGCCCACAAGGATGGCTTGGTGGAGCGAGCGCAGTTGATGGGTGCGCAGTTGGGTGTAGGGCGAGGAGAGGCGAGCCGGACGCTGTTCGGGCGTTTCGCGCCAGCGGTCGATGAAGCCGTCGGCCGAGCGAGCCCACTTCAGCGTGATGTAGGGGCGATGCAGCGTTTGGGCGGTGATGAAGCGGCGGTTGAGTTCGCGACACTCCGCTTCGAGCACGCCCACCGTCACTTCCACTCCAGCCTCGCGCAACATCTCGATGCCGCGTCCCTGCACTTTAGCAAAGGGGTCGACGCAGCCCACCACGACACGGGGAATGCCCGTGCGGATGATGAGCAGAGCGCAAGGCGGCGTTTTGCCATAGTGGGCGCAAGGCTCTAGACTGACGTAGAGGGTGCTCTGCGTGAGCAAGGGCTTGTCGGCGGGGCGCACGGAGGCGATAGCGTTGACCTCGGCATGACCCTTGCCGCAGACGGCATGGTAGCCCTCGCCAATGATTCGACCATCACACACTATCACTGCCCCCACCATGGGGTTGGGTGCAGCATGCTGACGGCCTAGCTGCGCTAGCTCAATGCAGCGGCGCATATAGAGTTCGTGAGTTTGCATTGTCATTTTATATATACCTATATAATAAGTATCTAATAAAGAATGGATGAATTGTTTACCGCTGTGCGCCAAGCGCTCACGCCTCGCTATGGCGAGGGAGAAGCTCGAGCCATAGCCTTCTTGCTCCTAGAGGAGGGCTTTGGCCTGAGCCGCACAAGCATTTATGCCGGCAAAGTTAACCAATTTTCTCAACACGAGCGTGAGCAGCTGCACACAATGTGTCAGGAGCTCGTAAGAGGTGTGCCCGTGCAGCAGGTGTTGGGGTGGGAATGGTTTCATGCTCACCGCTTTCGGGTGACGCCCGATGTGCTTATTCCTCGTCCCGAAACGGAGCAACTCGTGGATTGGGCGGTGGAGCTGGCTTTGGCTTCGTCAGCGGCTGCTGCTCCTGGCTCTGCTTCTGCTCCTTTGCGCTTGCTTGATGCAGGCACGGGGAGTGGGTGTATTGCTGTGAGTCTTTATCTTGCGTTGAGCGAACGGGGGGTGAAGGCGGACGTAGAGGCTTGGGATGTGTCGGAGGCGGCACTTGAGGTGGCTAGGGACAATGCTTCGGACTTGGGGGCTGAGGTGAGGTTCGCTCGGGTGGATATGTTGGGGGAGGGGGACTCTTCTAGTATTTCTTCTATTTTTTCTTCTAGTATTTCTTCTAAAGGTTCTTCTAGAGGTTCTTCTTATGATTCTTCTAGCGTTGCTTCTTGCGCCGACGCGGGACGCGTCGCCCCCAATTTTGTGCAGGGAAACTCCAATTTTGTGCAGGGAAGCCCCAATTTTGTGCAGGGAAACCCCAATTTTGTGTTAGACTTGATTGTGAGCAATCCGCCTTATGTTTGTGAACGGGAACGGGCGGAGATGGAGGAGCACGTGCTGGAGCACGAGCCAGGGCTGGCCTTGTTCGTGCCCGACGACGACCCTTTGCGCTTCTACAAGGCACTCTGCCGCCTAGCGCAGCAACGGCTCGCCTCGGGAGGTTGGCTCGTGGTGGAGGGCAACTGTGCTTATGCTGAGGCTATGCGCCAACTATTCATAGAGAATGGCTTGCAGCAGGTAGAGGTGAGAACTGATTGCTTCGGTCGACCACGCTTCGTGGCGGGCAGAAAGAGCTAGTCTTCTATTACAAAGGGGTTTAAAAGACAATAAGAGACAATGTAACGTCCCCCATTGTCGTTAAATCCCCCCCTTTTGTCTTGTTACAAACCAAAAAGAGCTCCCCCAAGCGATGAGGCTTAGGGGAGCTCTACTTATCTTCGTTCGAAGGGGGAGGGGCTTAGTCTTCAGCGTCCTCGCCGCTCCAGTCGTTGGAACTCCAACCCTTAGAGTTGGCTTCGAATTCTACGTCGTCTTGTCCGACGAGGCTACCAGCGGAGGCAGCTACCATCAGGCTTTCGCGGTGCATCAGTTCGATGCGCACGCTCGTGGGAGCTATATATGAGTGTTTCATTAGAGTTTTTTTCGTGTGAGTAGTTGGGTTGTACTATTTATTACTTAATAACCTTCTTGCCATTCACGATGTATACGCCCTTGCTGAGGTTCGTGCCGTTTTGGCGCACACCTTGCAGGTTGTAGACGGGGGCTTCGGTGCTATCGAGCTGACCCACTACTTGGCTGATGCCCGTGATGGGGTTCTCGATGGCCACGTTGAAGGCCTTGGGAGCCGATGCAGAAGCCTTGGGAAGCTCGATGTAGGTGCGGAAGGGCTTCACCGTGCCGCTATTGGCCTTTACGAAACCACCCTTGCTGTAGCCGTAAACGCCTGCTACGTCGGTGGTTGCATACACACCGATGTGCTTCACACCGTCGATTTCAGTGGTAAGGCTCTCGCCCACGGTCTTCTTCACGGCTACGTTGGTGAGGTCGTCCACGAAGTTGCTCTTGTCGGTGATTACGACGTAGGGCTTGTTGGCCTCGGTCTTAGTCACTTCGCTGAAGTAGAGCGTGTTGCCCTCTACGCGGCTCAAGCTAGCGATGGTCACGCCCTCGGGCACGTTGAAGCCGAAGGGCAGGATGAACGTGGAAGCATAGCCGTCGGTGGTATTGAACTCA
>CAVFOF010000077.1:0-9884 GCA_963623895.1 bacterium | reverse complement strand
TCTAGTTCACTTTGCCATGTCAGAAAAAATCACCTATTTAGGTGCTGAAAAAAATAAAAAAACTGACATGGCAAAAATAGCAATAAAATCAGAAAATGGGGGCGACGCGTCCCCGCGTCGGCGCAAGTGGAAACGCTAAAAGCAGAGGTATAAGATGGTTTTTCTAGTTGCTTTTCTACTTAAAAGACAATAGTAGACAATTTTTTTTTGAAGAGAACTACTCTATTTTCGTAAGTCGAAGCCTATATCAGTAAAAAGTAAAATCCCAAATGCTTTAGGGGCATTTGGGATTTTACTATTGAAGTGGAGTAGGGAGGTAGCTTATTGCTTCACGAAGTTGAAACTCTTGAAGTAGACTTGCTGTTCCTTACCGCTCACGTTGGTGATGCGGAGCTTCGAGGCCTTCATGCCGCCAAGCTCGTTGCCAGTGTGGATTACGGGGTCGTTGTCCTTGTAGTGGAGCAGACTCACTTCCTTCCACTGTCCACCAGTGTAGAGTTCAAGCTTGAAGCACTTAGCCACTTGCGGAACGCCGAAGTTGAAGTCCATGCCAGCAAAGGTGATTTCGCGGTCGCTCTCAATGGTGAAGCTAGCGTCCTTAGGCCATTTCACCACCTCGAGCGAGGGCGATACGCTCACGCGACTCTCGCGCACGGTGATGGGGAGCTGAGCCAGCTGCGTCACTGTGGTCTGGATGGTGTAGGGGTTGTATTCGGCTGAATTCATCAAGCTAGTGCCGTTCTTTTGGTTGTAGGCATCCACCGTTTGGGTGAAGAGCTTGTTGAGTGTGGGCAATAACACCTTCGTGGCCACCTTGATGCCAGGTTGAAGAGCGTGGCGTACGTCGGAGTTTTCGAGTTCGTACATCTCTATTTGCTTGCTGATGCTAAGCGTGTGAGCAGCCTTGAAGGCAGCCTCGTTGTTGGCGGCTTGCGGCATGGAGCAAACGGTTTGTCCGTAGGCTGCCACCACTTTAGCTTGCAAGAGCCAAGGGCGAAGTTCACGGATGAGTTCGGGGTTCGATTTATCGGCCAATAGTGCATCGGCTGCCTCGTCAAGAGCCTTACACTTTTGTCCTAGCTCCGCAATGCTAGCCTTATTTCCGTTAAGAGCTGAGGCTGCCAAGTCGGTCAGTTCCTCGCCCTCTTCGCGTCGGAAGCCGTGGCCGTTGGGACCGAGATCCTTGTTATATAAGGCAAAGGTGCGCAAGGCTTCGTAGTTGCTGGGCAACACGGCCTTCAATCCCTTTTCCCAGTCGGCCTTATAATCGTAGGCCTTCATGTTCCACGTGTAGTCGGCAATGCCATAAAGCGAAATCTTTGAGGCTTCAGCATGCTCCATGGGGTTCGACACGAAGCCCGACACGTCGTCGGCAATGTCGAGGCCGTTGCCATAGGCTGGGCCAAGCAAGATGTGGTCGCGCACGAAGTCGCTCACGGGGAAGTTCCACCAGATGTAGGCTTTGCGGTCGATGCGCTGGTTGATCCACTCCATGCTCTCCTTGTCGATGTTGTGAACCACGGTGTTGCCCGTCCACATAATCTGCACGCTCTTGTTCATCTTCGTGCCGAGCGTCTTGAGGTAGCCGCCAGCGTCGTTGGCCCAAGCGCGGTTGTACTCCGTGGGACACATTATGAGCGGACGCACCCCAGGGTGAGTCTTTACGAAGTGGTCGTCCACATAGTTGAGCAGTTCGGCTTGCTTGTCACCTCGAGCACCATCGCCCCAAATGTCGTCGAAGAACACGGCAAACGAGCGAATGCCCAAGTCGTACATACCTTGGAATTTAGCAATCAGTGCGTCGCGGTCAGCGTCTGTCCATTTAATGTCGATGCCCGGGTGGATTGCCCAGTAGAAGTTGACCCCGTGCTTCTTGCCACATTCGTTGAGCTCCTGAATGCGTTTGGCTTCCTCCTCGGGGTAGGGCTGGCGCCACTTGTCGCGGTGGTAGGGGTCGTCCTTCGGGCCGTAGATGTAAACGTTCATCTTGTTGCGTCCGTAGAATTCAATCTGGCTCAGTCGGGCTTTGTGACTCCAAGGTGTGCCGTAGAAGCCCTCCACCGTGCCGCGGAAAGGCACGTCGGGCCAGTCGGTCACGGTGCAGAGTTCGAGTTTGCCTTCAGCCAACGAGCCAATCAGCGTTTGTGCGCCATAGAAGAGGCCTTCCTCGTCAGCACCCGCAATGATAGCTCCCTTCTCCGTGATGCTCAGATAGTAGCCCTCGGCTTTCTCGGGGATGAGTGAGGCCACCTTCTTCACCGCCTTGTCGCCTTTAACTCCAAGGGTGATGGTAAATTTAGCCTTCGAGGAAGTTTCCACACCGCTCACCGTGGAGAGTGCATCCTCGGCAATGCTGCCTGAGCGGGCTTTGTCACACACGATGCGCCACTGCAAGGGGGCGGTAATGAGGGTTTGGTTCGTAGCCGTCACCTTTTGTGGCACGGGGTTGACCAAACTTATTTGGGCCGTGGCCGAGCCCATGCTTAACGCTGCAACCAGCAAGGTTGCGGTAAATGTTTGTCGTTTCATAAAGAGATGTTAGGTAAGATTTCGTTACAAAGATACGGCTTGATAGGAGAAGAACAAAACGAATTGCCCATAAAGGCTGCTTTTTAGTGTAACGGCTGGGGCGACAACGTCAAATTTTCTTGGCTTAGCGGCTGAAAAAGTTAGCAATTTATTATCACGCATTCCCCACCTTAAAGTACCTTTGCACAAAATTTGGAGAAATGAAGATACTACATACTGCCGACTGGCATTTAGGCAACACTTTCCACGGCCATAGCCGCTTACAAGAGCACAAGCATTTCCTCGCTTGGCTGCAACAACAAGTGGCTCAAGAGCAACCCGACGCCTTGCTCGTGACGGGCGACATCTTCGACACGGCCAACCCCTCGGCCGCTGCTGAGGAGTTGCTCTACGACTTTCTGCTCAACGTCACCCTGCTCGTGCCGGGCTTGCAAATCGTGCTGACCGCTGGCAATCACGACTCAGCGGGCCGACTCGAAGCCCCCGCAGCTCTGCTCAAAACACACAATATCTACGTGCGTGGCACCATCCATTATAAGACAAGCGGAGAACCCGATTTTGGCTACTATCTCCTCCCCTTGGCCGACCGTCAAACGGGGCAGGCCGCTTGTGTGTGCATGGCCTTGCCCTATCTGCGCATAAGCGAATATCCAGCCGGTATGTCGCCCTCCGAGGGCTTGCAATTCTTCTTTAGCGAACTGCAACGCGAGTTCCGTCGCAGCGAGTTCTGCAAGCTTCCGCTAATCGCTGCAGCCCATTTCTATGCCGCAGGAGCAGAGGTGTGCCAAAGCGACCATTCCGAGCGAGTGGTGGTGGGCGGACAGGACTGTGTGGAGGCCGATGTCGTGGGACGCGGCGTGAGCTACGTGGCCTTGGGACATATTCATAAAGCCCAACAAGTACACGCCTCTTGCCCCATGCAGTATGCGGGAAGTGCTTTGCCCATGTCGTTCTCCGAACTGCATTATCAGCATGGCGTAACCCTCATCGAGCTAGATGCAGAAGGGCGCACAGCTACTCGTCGTCTCCTCTACGAACCCTTGCGCCAACTCCTCACCATCCCCGCTCAAGGCAGTGCCGTGAGTGCGGCCGAGGTGTTTAAGGAAATCGACCGCTTGCCCTCACAGCTTAAGCAAAAAGACGTGTTGAGCTATCCTTATCTAGAAATTAGGGTGGAAGAAAAGCAGCCCGAACCCACGCTGATGCACGACGTGATGCAGGCTCTTGAGGACAAGGCCGTGCGCTTTTGTCGCATGGTGCGCGTGCGCCCCGAGGCTCAAGGAAAGCAAGAAGGCGTGGATAGGCTCAATGGCGTAGACCAACTCGTTTCGCAAACACCGCTCGACCTAGCAAAAGCCTACTTCCAAAAGAAATATAATAGCGAGATGCCCGCTCCCCTTGTGGAAAAATTTAAAATAGCCATGGACTGTAGTTCGGCTCAACCCAAGCAAGTAAGAGAAGATGAAGATTGAAAAAATTACACTCTGCAACCTCACCTCTATCGAGGGAGAACAAGTGATTGATTTCACCGAAGAGCCGCTTCGCTCGGCTGGACTGTTTGCCATCACGGGCGACACGGGAGCCGGAAAGTCCACCATCCTCGATGCCATCTGCCTTGCCCTCTACAACAAGGCTCCCCGATTTGACAACATAGAGCAGCTCTCCACTGAGGAACTGAAGCAGGCCACCGATAAGCCACAACAGCAACAAGCCAAAAACCCTTGCAGCATCTTGCGTCGTGGGCAGAAGCAGGGCTACGTCTCCGTGGTGTTCACCACCACTAGTGGCGAAACCTACGAGGCGCAATGGAGCGTACGCATCAAGCGCACGGGCATCTACGACACCCCCGAACGCACGCTCACTCAGCTGCGTCCCAACAAGGAGCGCATTGCCGACAAAGCCCAATTGCAACAACGCATCGAGGAGGCCATCGGCCTAAGCTACGAGCAATTCACCCGTACCGTTATCTTGGCGCAAAACTCCTTTGCCAACTTTTTGCGAGCCAAAACAAAGGAGAAGGCCGAACTGCTAGAAAAACTTACAGGCACCGAGGTGTATAGCGAGGTGAGCAAGCAAATCTATCAGCTTGCCACCAATGCGCAAAACGAGGTAACTGCTGTGGAGAACGAAATGCGCGGCCTAATGGCTGACTACCTTGACGAGCACATGCTCTCCGAAACTCAAAAGCGACAACAGTTGCTCAGCGCAGCGCAAACCAATTCGCTGCAACAAAAGGAACGATTGGGCAAACAGCTCGACTGGATTGACCGCTTCATGCAAGCCGCACAGCTCGTCACAGAGCGCGAGGCGCAATTTGCTGCCGCCACGAAGGCCTGCATGGAGGCTAAAGGCGACCAAGCTAAGCTAGAACGCTACGATGCTGTGCTCCCCATGCAGCCGCTCTATCAGACCATCAAGATGCGTCGGGCCGATGTGGAAAGCATAAAGAAGGAGGAGGCCGAAAACGTAGTGGCTCTTGAGGCCGCACGCAAGAGCATCGACTCGCTCAATAACCAGCTCGACGTGGCTCACGAGCGCACGCTCATGGCCGAGAAACAACTCAATGAACGCCAGCCCGTAATCAGCCGAGGCTACTCGCTTATTGGCGAGATGAACGAGGCTGAAGAGCAGTTGAAACGCCTTGACCTACAGCTGCAAAAGACGGAACAAGCGGCCGAACAACGACGCAACGACCTGAAGGCGAAACAGGAAACGCTCGATCGCAAACAAGAGGAAATTAAGGAGAAAAAGCTGCGCCGACAACAGCTCGAGGTACACCGACAGATGTTTGAAAAGTTCGACCTTATAAAGGACAAACTCTCGAAGCTCAGCAGCGAAACGCTCAACAACGATAGAAACCACAATAAGCAGAACGACCTGCAGAAGCGCATCACCGACAACCGCCTTCAGCTAGAAAAGGAGGAGCAGGAGCAAAACAAAATAGAGGGGCAGCTCAACACGTTGAGAAGCGAGTTGCTCATCCATCGTCAAGCCAATCATGGCCTCGATTCGGCTCAGCTCCAAAAGACGGCTTCCGACAATCGCACGCGCTTGGCTGCCCTGCAACACGCCACCTCCCTGTGGCAACGCATCTCCGAGAATTATGCCCGTATCTCTGAAAAGATTGCTAAGCAGAAGCGGGAGCAAACGGAGTTGGCACAAAAGCAACTACAGGTGAAGAAAATAGAGGTAGAGGTGAAAGCTGCAGAGGAGGCTTTCGACCGCTTCTCAACGGCCTACACGCTGAGCCAGTCGCAAAACATCGTGCAGCTACGCAAACAGTTGAAGGAGGGCACGGCTTGCCCCGTGTGTGGAGCTACGCATCATCCCTACCACACGGAGACGGAGCGTGAACTGGGCGAGCTGCTCAGCAACATGACGCACGAGTATGAGCAACTGCGCCACGACCTCGACACGAAGCGCACCGTGCTAGCCAACTTGCGTGAGACGGCTGCGGCCGATGAGGCTCGCATTGTTACCGATGAGCAGTCGTTAAGCGAACTGAAGGCGCAGCAGCAGCTTGATGTGGAGGAATGGGGACACTATGCCTACCTCGACAACTCTTTTGCCGACTGCACCGCCACGGTCAACCGCGATGCGCGACGCATGATGATCGAACTGCTCATTGACAACACCACCCGTTCGGCCGATGAGGCTGACGCAGCATTGAAGACTTATAATGAGCATCAGCACCTCATCAATAAGCTTAATGAGCAAATCGAGGCACTCGACCTCAAGCGAAACGACCGCAAGACGCGACACGACAACTTGCAGACCGCCATCCGTATCGACCAAGGAGCACTCGAAGAGTTGCAGCAGACCATCAACCAGTCGGACCGAGCTTGCCGAGAACTCTACGACGACTTAACTAAGATGATTACGCTGACCGATTGGTTCAACGATTGGAAAGGCAACAACGACGGACTGCGTATGCGCCTCACCAACATGCACACCGATTGGCAACAAGTGCTAGCTCAGCTCGATGAAGCCGAACGCTCCATCAGTTTGCTACAAGAGGAAATCAAGGGGGTAGAAGGCAACGTGGCCGAGGGCGAACGCAACGTGACGCAATGTCGCGAAAGTCGCGATGCGAAGCGAGAGAAACTGAGCGAGAAGCGTGAAGAGCTGCGCCGACTGATGGGCGAGAATACGCCCGACAAGGAGAACGAACTATTGCAGGCGGCCATCGACACCGCCCGCGAGGCCGAGCAGAAGGTGCGCCAACTCTTTGCCACAGCACAAGGCGAGCTTAAGCAGCTTGAGGGCAAGCGAGAGAACTTGCTCAAGAACCGACTCGACAATCAGCAACAGCAGCAGCTCAAGCAGCAAGAGCTCGACTTGATGATACTGCGCTTCAACGGCACTCATTCGCCCGTGCAGTTTGCCGAACTTGACGCCATTTTCTCCTCATCGACCGACTGGAACGAACTGCGTGCTCACCTTAGCCAGCTCAATGAGCAAGGCGTGTTGGCCAACAACAATTTGGAGCAAGCCCGACAAGCTTTACAGACACTGCAAGCCGACGTAAACCGTCCTTCCGCCTCGGCTGCTCCAGCCGCTGATGTTACCGTCATGCCCGATGGGAGCGAGGTGGTCAACGCCGTGCCGCTCCACAATGTGCCCCCCGTGGCTCACGTCTCCGTGGCCGACAATCAGGCACTCTATGCTAGCCTGCGCATCACGCTTAGCGAAGCCTTGAAGCTAGAAACTCAGCAGCTAGAAACCACTGAGAGCGAACTGCAAGAGGTGAACTTACGCTTGCTTTCACACGAGAAGTGCATGCTGCGCACGGCCTCGCTTCAAGAAAAACTTACTCAGCTCAACAATGAGGCCACCGAGTGGAAGCGACTCAACGAACTCTTTGGCTCGAGCGTGGGCGACAAGTTCCGCAAGGTGGCTCAAAGCTACACGTTTGGCTACCTTGTGCAACATGCCAACCACCACTTGCGTCAGCTTTCTCCGCGCTACGAACTGAGCCACATCCCCAACTCGCTTATATTGGAAATCATCGACCACGACATGTTCGACGAGCACCGCTTCGTCACCTCCCTCTCGGGTGGTGAAACCTTCGTTGTGTCGCTGGCTTTGGCCCTGGGATTAGCCTCCCTTTCGAGTCACAACCTAGTGATAGGTTCGCTCTTCATCGACGAAGGGTTTGGCAATCTCGACCGCAGTTCGCTCGACCTCGTGATGCTCGCCCTTTCCAACCTCGAGAACACGCAGGGCCGCAAGGTGGGCGTCATCAGCCACACTGAGCAAATCCGCTCACAAATCTCTCCCCAAGTGGTGTTGCGCAAACATACAGGCAATGGCAGCTCGGTCATTGAGGTGAGATAGCTGCTTTCTACAATAAAGTGAGGTGTTTAACGACAATGAGGGACAATCGAGACAATCTTTTTCTTGACGAAAAGTATTTTGTTTTCGCAAGGCGAAGCCTATTGTCCCCCATTGTCTCTTATTGTCGTTAACACGCAAACCATGTTTCTTTATATTACGACAATAGCTGACAATGGGGGACAATAGGCTTCGCCCCGTGTACCCCTATCGTCTGAGACAAATGCACATTGAGTTGGTCTGTGAACCTGAATATTATGGCGAAGCGTATAGCGAACTTGACAATTCAGAATTCCGCAGAGGCTTCATTGACTACTTTGAGGGGTAAGGCTATCCCATCTCCGCATTTATGAAAAATGGCGGCAGCTACGACAAACGCACAATAGACCAGTTCTTTCTGGCTATGATAAGAGATGGTTATAAGGAGTGCGACCTCATGTATATGGATCAATATTCATAAGGGAATGACAACCAACGGAACTACACTGGATTAAACTTGTGCACCGATAATTCACGCTGCAATCCTACTTCACCCTAATCTTCATCGTCTTCTTTGCAGTCTGAATAAAATACGTGCCAGCGGAGAGTTTTTGGTGGATGGGTAGGGCTTTTCCCTCGGCCGAGTAGAGGCGGTAGGGCTGTGTGGTGAGGATGCGCCCACCTTTCACTTGTATGTTGCTTTCCCCTCGAATGGAAATTTGCGGGGCGGCGGTCGACACCTTTAGGTGGTCGGTCAGTTGGAAGGCATATTGGCAGCCCGTGTCGGACGTGTTCGTTCCGTTTCCCCAGTTGTAGATTTTCCAATTCAGCCCAGCGTTCGTTTGGTTTAGCTGCACCGTTCCCGAGGTGATGATGTAATAGCCCGAGGTGGCGGCAGGGCTCAGAGCCCAACCCTGAGTGGGAGAGGTGGCGCTCGTTTTCAAAGCCGAGTTGTTGGCAGCGGTGGGCGAGAGGTAGCTCTGGTCGGCACGGTTGATGAGATCGATGGTGCCGTCGGTTCGTTCCACGAGTTTCCATTCGCTGCTCTCCGTAGCCGTGGCATCTCCGTAAAGCTCCTGACCCACGCCGTGAGAGGTGAGGTAGCGGCCGCTTCGAAGGGGGGTGCTCAGCAGAAAGTAGTAGGTGTCGTCGGCCGTGCTCAGCTGCGGCTGGTTGTCGTCCACTATCTCGTCAAAACTTTGGTCGGGCGAATAGGTGATGCCCTCTAGCGCATTCCTTCCCTCGCTGTCGGTCAGGACAAACGTAAACTGCCATTTGTCGCGCTTGGTGCCGCCACTGTTGACGTGGGGAAGTTTCAAAAACACCTTGTTCCAACCTTTCTTTAAGTGTAAGGCCACGGGCTCGCGAGCCGTAAGGTTCTCGTTGGTCAGTCCGCGTGTGGCATGGTCTTGCGGAATGTCGACATCCGCTTGTTGCCATTGCGGAGCAGGAATTTCCTCTCCGTTGAGCCAGACCTGTGAGCCTCGCCGATCCCATGCCCCTTGTTTGGGTGCATACTCATTGCCCGATCGCGAATAGGTGTAGAACTCAATCTGCGCTCCGCAATCTTGCTCCACGGGCGAATAGACGTAGGTCCAAGCATAGACCGTTTGGTTCGTCGACGGATTGGCTAGGAAGGAGGGTACCGTGGGGTGCCAAATGTGACGAAGGTAGATGCCCGCCCCTGTGGCTAGCTTAGTGCGGTAGGTGGCGTTGTTGTAGGTAAACTTCGATGGGAGCAAGCTGCTATTGTCTTGTTCGGGTGGGAACACGGTTGAGGCTTGCCCCTTGTTGGGGAACGGCTCGGTGATGCGCCAGCGCACGTTGCTTTGTTTCACGTAGGGGATGGGGACGCTTTTCAAGGCGTGTGCCTTATGGAAAAGGAAGCGGCTCTCAAAATCGGCAAATTCCTCATACTCCGCCCCGCTATTAGGCAGGGTTGTTCCTCCCGTCTCGATGTACTGCTTGCCACCGCCCATCCAAGCCCTTTCGGCCGTGGCCAACACGTTGGCATACTGATTGTTTTGTGCAATGATGTCGTC
>CAVFOF010000076.1:0-10046 GCA_963623895.1 bacterium | reverse complement strand
CTCAATTTACTGTTTATTTTTTGATCGATTTGGGCTATTATTGCTGCTCTTCTTCGAAATCCATTTGTGCTTGAACCACGAAGAGGAGCTCTTCAGCGGTGAAGTCGCCCATGCCCTCCTTCTTAGCCTTCTTAGCCAAGTGTTGAGCTATAGCTTCCTCGTCAATCTCCACGTAGCCGTCTTTGTCGGGCTCAGCGTCGAGAATGCCGCTCTCGGTGTAGTATTCGATGATGAGGTCGAGGAAGTAGTAGAGCAAGTCGTCGTTCATCTTCTCCTGTAGTTCCTGCGGAAGGTGAGTCTTCATAAACTCTACGGCAGCTGCATCCTCCTGCGCATCGAGCATCAGTTCTTCGTCGAGGTTCATTTCAGTAAAGCTTCTACTTTTTCAACGAATTCTGATTTCTTGCCAGCACCCACGTGCTTGTCGACCACTTCGCCGTTCTTGATGAAGAGCACGGTGGGCACGTTGCGGATGCCAAACTTAGAGGTGAGCTCCTCGTTGTCGTCAACGTCACACTTGCCCACGTTCACCTTGCCTTCGTATTCGTTGGCAATTTCAGCGATGTAGGGGGCAATCTTCTTGCAAGGGCCACACCAAGTGGCTGAGAAGTCGAGTACTACGGGCAGGCCTTCGGCCACGATGCTGTCGAAGTTTTGGTCGGTGATAATCTTTTCCATAAATCTTTTTGTTATTTAGAAGTTATTATTTGCGTATTGTTGATTTTGGTTTATGCAATAAAAGTGCCAAAGGGGTGGTCTACTAGTTAATGTGATAGTCGAGCTCGTATTCCTTCATCATATCCATCAGTTCGCTCGTCACCGAGATGCGGCAGTTTTTGCTTTGCAGCGTCACGTGCATCTGCTTCTCGGGGTCGATCACGTTGAAGAACACGTCAGTCGGCCCTGGCGTGCGCTTCAAGCAGGCCGTGAGGTCGGCTGCGAGGTTCGCACTCAGTTTGTCGGTGCGTAGAGTGATGGTGATCGACTTTATCTTTTGGTCTTTCACGTCGGCTAGGAACTCCACGCGGCCTATCTTCAGTTCATACTCCCCCTGTCGCCATTGACGTTCCTCCACGCGGGCGGTGATAAACACGGAGTTGCTCACCTGTAGGAAACCGCTGAAGTTGGCCCAATCGTTGCCGAAGAGGGCTAGCTCGCCTGCTCCCGTGTAGTCTTCGAGTTTCACGATGCCGTAGGGCTTGCCCGTCTTGGTCTGTCCCACACGCACGTTGGTCACGATGCCGCCAAGCATCACGTCTTGGTTGGCAAAGGCGGTGAGGTTTTCTACCTGGTCCATGTGCATGTTGCACACGTTGTTGATGATAATCTTAAAGGAGTCGAGCGGGTGGCCTGAGATGTAGATGCCGATGAGGTCGCGTTCGCGGTTGAGTCGCTCGATGTCGCTCCATCGCTCAATGTCTTTCGAAGGTTCGGGTTTGGAAATATCGATGGACTCGGCTGGGCCGAAGAGGGAGAGTGTGTTTTCGGCCTGATCCATCTGGTAGGTGTTGCCGTAGCGCACGAGGGCGTCGAGGAAGGTTTCGCGGTTTTCGCCAGGGGTGACGAATTGCTCACGGGTGACGTTTCCAAAACTGTCGAAAGCTCCCGAGAGGGCAAGGCTTTCCAGCGATTTCTTGTTGCAGCTCGAGAGGTTGATGCGCTCCACGAGGTCGTAGATCGACTTGAATGGGCCGTTCTTCTTTCGCTCCTCAAGCAGGTGGATTACGGCCGCTTCGCCCACGCCCTTCACCGCTCCGAGGCCGAAGCGGATGTCGCCGCTGTGGTTGACGCTAAACTTGAGGTAACTCTCGTTGATGTCGGGGCCAAGCGTGCTGATGCCCATCGATTTACATTCGTCCATGAGCTTAGCCACCGTGCTGATGTCGGCAAGGCTTCGGCTCATCACGCCAGCCATGTATTGCGAGGGATAGTTGGCTTTGAGGTAGGCCGTTTGGTAGGCCACCCACGAGTAGCAAGTGGCATGGCTCTTGTTGAAAGCGTAGGAGGCAAAGGCTCGCCAATCCTCCCAAATCTTTTCGAGTGCCTTCGGGTCGTGTCCGTTTTTCTTTCCGCCCTCGATGAATTTGGGGTACATGTGGTTCAGCTTCTCGATCAGCTTCTTACCCATAGCCTTACGCAGGGCATCGCTCTCGCCGCGAGTGAAGTCGGCAATCTCGCGTGAGAGGAGCATCACTTGCTCCTGATAGACGGTGATGCCGTAGGTGTCCTTCAGGTACTTCTCCATGCACGGCAAGTCGTAGGTAATCGGCTCGTCGCCGTGCTTACGGGCAATGAAGGAGGGAATGTACTGCATAGGCCCTGGGCGGTAGAGGGCATTCATGGCGATGAGGTCCTCAAAGGTGGAGGGCTGCAGTTCGCGTAGGTATTTCTGCATACCAGTCGACTCAAACTGAAACGTACCGATGGTGCGTCCGTCGCAGTAGAGCTGATAGGTGGCAGGGTCTTCGATGCTGATTTCGTCGATGTTGAGCTCAATGCCGAGCGAGAGTTTGATGTTTTCGAGGGCCTCTTTTATAATAGAGAGCGTTTTCAGCCCGAGGAAGTCCATCTTAATCAACCCCGTCTCCTCAATCACCTTACCCTCGTACTGCGTGCAGTGTAGCTCTTCGCCCGTTTCTTTGTCGCGGGCGGTCGATACGGGCACCCAGTCGCTGATGTTGTCGCGGCAGATGATGAAACCACAGGCATGCACGCCCGTGTTGCGCACGTTGCCCTCGAGCATTTTGGCGTAGCGCAAGGTGTCGCGCAGCAAGGGGTCGTTCGATGTTTCGGCCTCGCGCAGTTCGGGGATGGCGGCAATGGCATTCGTCAAGTTCATTTTGGGCACTTTGCCATCGGGACCTTCGGGTAGCTTGTCGGGGATGAGTTTACAGAGGTTGTTTGAAATGGCAAGGGGCAATTTCTGCACGCGTGCCACGTCCTTCAAGGCCAACTTGGTGGCCATTGTGCCGTAGGTGATGATGTGGGCCACGTTGTCAGCACCATACTTCTGCGTCACCCAGTTGAGCACGCGTCCGCGTCCGTCGTCGTCAAAGTCCACGTCGATATCGGGCAAGGAGATACGGTCGGGGTTGAGGAAACGCTCAAACAGCAAGTCGTACTTGATAGGGTCGACCTGCGTAATGCCCAAGCAGTAGGCCACCGCACTACCTGCGGCCGAACCACGTCCTGGGCCTACGCTCACGCTGAGTTCTTCGCGGGCAGCTCGGATGTAGTCTTGCACGATGAGGAAGTAGCCAGGGAAACCCATCGTCTTCATGATGTGCAGCTCAAACTTGATGCGCTCTGCCGTTTCCTCGTTGAGCGGGTCGCCGTAGCGCATTTTGGCTCCCTCGTAGGCCAACTTGGCTAAGTAGTCGGCCTCGAGCTTGATGCGGTAGAGTTTGTCGAAGCCGCCTAGTTTCTTTATCTTTTTCATGCCCTCCTCGTCGCTCATCACCACGTTGCCGTTCTCGTCGCGGGTGAATTCCTCAAACAAGTCTTGCTCCGTGAGGCGGTTACGATATTCCTCCTCCGTACCAAACTCCTCTGGAATGGCAAAGTTGGGCATGATGGGGCCGTGGTCGATGCTGTAAGTCTCCACCTTGTCGCAGATTTCGCAGGTGTTGGCTAGGGCTTCGGGCAGGTCGGCAAACACTTCGTTCATCTCAGCCCGCGTCTTAAACCACTCTTGCTTGGTGTAAACCATACGCTTGGGGTCGTCGAGGTCTTTGCCCGTGGCTAGGCAGATAAGGCGGTCGTGTGCCTCGGCATTCTCCTCGTCCACAAAGTGGCTATCGTTGGTGCAGATGAGTTTCACGTCATACTTTCGGGCAATGCGCACAAGCTCTTTGTTTACCTCCACCTGCTGCGGGTAGGTTTCGCGGTTGGCGCGGATGGCGGGGTCTTTCACCTCGTGGCGCATCAGTTCGATGTAGTAGTCGTCGCCAAACACCTTCTTAAACCATTGCACCGTCTTTTCGGCCTCTTCGATGCGCCCTTGCATTATCTTTTGCGGCACTTCGCCGCCCAAGCAGGCGGAGCACACGATGAGGTCTTCGTGGAAGGCTTCGAGATCCTTGTGGTCGGTGCGTGGACGCATGTAGAAGCCGTCCACCCAAGCTCTCGACACGAGCTTGATGAGGTTGTGGTAACCATGCTCGTTCTTGGCCAGTACGATTAAGTGCCAGCCCGATTGGTCGGTGCGCTCGCTCTTGAGCGATTTGTCGCCACGGCGCGCCACATACATTTCGCAGCCGAAGATGGGCTTAAACTGCGCAATGGGGCGTTGCTTCTTCAGTGTGGCCTCACATTCCGCAATCAACTCTTCGGTGCTCTTTCCCTCGTCGGGATTCTTCCCCTCTTTGTCGAGTTTCGGCTCGTAGCTGCCATCATTTAGTGCAGCGAGCTTAGCTTCAGCGTCCTTCACGATGCCTTTGGCCTTCCCCGTCACCTTGTTGGTGTAGTTGAAGAATTCCTTGATGCCCATCATGTTTCCGTGGTCGGTGATGGCCATGCCGCGCATGCCGTCGCGTATGGCTTTGTCCACGAGTTTAGGCACGGCGGCTTGTCCGTCGAGGATGGAGTATTGCGTATGGACGTGAAGGTGTACGAAGTCTTGCATAGGGTGGGGAGATGATTGAATGAGGGGACAGATGACTATCTTACTTGCAAAGGTACAAAAAACTTTCGTAGCTCTCACACATTCGCTTGAAAGCGCAACGCTAGAGTAAGCCTATTTCGCTCTTCCTCTTTAAAACGAGAAAAGCGCAAGAAACCAATCTTTTAAAGTGGCTTCTTGCGCTTTTGGGACTTTTGATGTCCCTATGCGGTTCATCAGTTTCCTTCTTTGCAGTTCGGAAGGAATATTTCGTTGTAGAATCTGCTAAGTCCTTCCTTTATCATTTTCCTTCCTTCGTTACCCTTAACTGTCATTTCGAGGAATTTGGCATAGGGCATGTCGTAGCTTTTTGTGTCAAGACATTTTTCTACAAAGAGGAAATTTTGGATGGAACTTTCATCGTCTTCAATGAATTTGTAGCTGAAAGCCTTCTCTCCTTCGTTAGGGACGGGTCTGTAGGTCATTCGCAAGACAGTTGGCTTGTTTAGTTTCCCATTGGCAGTTTTGTTTATATCGTTATTCATGAAGAATCCTATTTCTATGGTGTATTGGTTGTGTTCGTTCACCTCCTGTTGCTTGTATGCAATGGCTGTGTGCTTTGAATAGTAGACCTTTTTTTTGTCAACCGTTTTCTCTGTTTGACCAAAATATTCAGTGAAAAGAGGAAGAATATCTGGATAATTGTATACGGCAGCTTGAACCTCAGTGTTCTTATTAACAATTATAGGGCCGGAAGTTGTTTGGTATACATAGGCATATAGCAACTGAAAGGCTATTCTTTTGGCTAAATCTTCGCTCACTACTTCTACCTTGTTTGCGTCGATCTCGCTAGGTTTTGTGGTGGTTGGGGTGTTGATGAAGTAAGCATAAGCGTCTTTGCCGTCACCATCGGTAAGGCTTTCGCTCGACAGAATACAGAGGTGCTTCTCGCCTGGCATGGCACTTTCTTGCTTTAGTTTGGTGACCACGTCGCCAAAGGCAAAGAAGGGGAGACTGAGTTTTTGGCCGTGTAACTTTTTTGATACCAGTATGTCGGTGAAGCCCTTACCCGTCACTTCTAGGCTCTTTGTCGGGTCGCTGTCATCGGCTCCCGAGAGGAAGCGTTCTTGCAGTTGGCCGCCAGTTTTATATTTCACTAAAAACTGGTAGCTTCCTCTCTTCTTGCTATTTTCGTCGTAGCTCAATTGGTCATCGTTACCATCGAGTCTATAGTTAGCATTAATCGTCCACCCTTTGTTATCGTTCTTGCCGTTAAGAAATTGGCTGAAATCCTTCTCTACTCCATTCTCTAACGTTACGTCGAGAACCTCGGGAGTGACTACGTTGAAGAGTGTAGGTTTGGTCTGATCAAGGTCTTTAATGTTTTGACCATTCTTGTCTTTGTAGGTAGAGCCGAGCTTGAGGTTGTACACCTTGTAGCTGTTTTTCCCTATAAGGCTGTAGCGCTTGGTGTAGCCATGGTAGAAGGCATTGACCACCGACTTGTTGTCCTTAAGCATGGAGTGCAACGTGGCATCCTCATCATCCAATTGTCCTTGCGTGATGGTGCTCCATAGGTTGCGGTCGTTCCATATGTTGCTAATGGTTTGCAGCGTGTCAGTGTAGAAACTGCCTACCTCGTTCTTGAAGTCGTCAATGCCTTCTAGATTTTCGTAGATAGAAGGGTCTTCGATGAAGCGTAACACGTTGAAGAAGTTTTGCACCATGCGCACCCCATCGGCTTGCTTTTCACACAAGCCCGTGGGTAGAATGAGGTCGCCATACCCCTTCTCCGAAAATTTGATGAAGTTGGGCTTTTTCGACGTGATAGGCGTCAGCTGGAAACTACACCAATGGCTACGTCCTTTGTCGTTGGCCGTGCTTTGCTTGCCTACGGGGCGCACACACACCCAGTAGGTGTCGTTGCCGTTGAGCGTTTGCTTCACAATGTCACCAAACTGGTAGTAGGGCTCTCCGTGGCTCAGTCCGCCGTTGTTGCCAATGGCGGTGGAGGGCACAAAGCGAATTTCTTGTAGCTGCGGCAGTTGTTGAATGTTTACTTTGAGGGTGGCATAGAGGTTGGGTTGATTCTCCACTTTAAAGTCCATGCTTCCGATGCCGTCCATCTGCCAAGAGTCGTTGGAGGCGGTGGCATCGAAGGCTGAGGCCGTCAAACTGCGATAAATGCGGTAGGCCTCGTTGCTGCTAGTGGCCACAACGTTGCGCACGCTATAGGGTGCAGCCTCGTCGGCTGCAGTGCCGATAGTAGGCGTAACGACATACGATTTGTCGTTCCAATTATCGGGGAGCGAGTCTACGTCGGCCATTGTTCCGAGCAGGCATTGTAAGGTGATTTGCTTTTGCCATTCCAATTCGGTAAGGCTTGCATCATTGCCATCGTTCCCATTCCCATTGGTGTCGATGTCGTTATCCTGACAAGCGGTGAACGAAAGACTAAGGCCGAAGAATAAAGCTGTCGAAAGTAAGAGGTGGTGATTTCTTTTCATCTGTTGTGTGTTTTTAATGTATTGATAACTTTGGCAAAAGTACGAAATTTTTATATACCCCCCCCCCTATACACACATACTTTTTTAAATAAAAATATTTTAATTAAGTAATAGAAGACAATCTCTTTTCTTAAAGGGAATGCACATAAGAATCCTATAAGGCGAAGCCTATTGTCCCCCATAATCAGCGATTGTCGGTAGATTTCACTTATGTTTAATTCTAGTTAACGTGAGAATGTAAAGTGAGGTTTTGTTTCTATCCAATGCTTAAGAGGAATTTTATCCTCTGCAATTTTACAACAGAGACTAACCCAATTATCGAAGAGTTCACCACCATCCAACAAGGCTGGATTGTGTTCTGCTATCAATAATAACAAATCCTTTGTTGGGTGCTTTAATAAGGCTTTCACCCGATCAGAATACTCTACTATAACATTAAATACTTGGGCAGCGGATTCTTTCAATCGTTTGCCATCCACATGAGTAATCTTACCTCCAGCAGAATACAAGTCTCTTATGTTAGGGTTAATTACTTGATTGTAGGAGCAAAGCCATAACGATATATCATTGTATTTTGTTCTTGATGGTTTAGGAGACAACGCTTCAGGAAATAATATCATACATTTGGCTTTAAGTTCAGCCCTTTCTTCAGCATCCAAGGTAGCCCACAGACGAATATTAAAAGATTGAGCATTATCAATATTGTCTGAGGTGATCCACCAAGGCATTTCTGACTTCCCTTTACGTTTGGCTTCATCACGATAATACTTACGAACCCTTTCTATATTATCTGACGATTTTCTAAAATCATCATACTCTATTCCCATCTTATGGAAAATAGTCTCGTCATGATTTAGCTCCATGTTTATCATGTAACGAGGAGAATGAGTAACCGCAATGTCATATAAAACATCTTGGTATGGTCGACACTTGAATTCAGGAATCTGTCCGCCTAACTTACCGAAAAGCATATATATATCTTCGACATCCTTTACACGAGTCGTTTCAACTATACTGCTTCCTGTTGAAGTCCATGTGTCTGAAATTGTTGACTTAACCTCAATCCCATAATACTTTTCTGCTACTATATCAGGGAATCGATACCCAGAGATAAGCATTACCTCATTAGGGTCAAATGGTGTATCTTTACAAGCCATTTTTATAGTATCCACTGAGCATTTTTCTAAATCACTTGGCGAAATTTTCCTATAGGCATTAGGATTATTCGCTGCATTCTGATTCATAATTGTTTCAGTTTTGCTCATTAATAAATTGAACATTTGATGAGCAAGAGTAACATCATTTTTACGAATCGCTATTATGTTGTAATCGCTATTCATCTCTATCAAAATATAAATCCCATACGTCTTGGATTCTTTGTGCTATATTGTAGGCTAATACTGGAGGCACAGCATTTCCTATAACTTTATATGCTCCTGAGGGACTAACCTCGTATTTCTTAGTTCCTTTTTTATAATTTACAAAATAGTAGTCAGGTGGAAACGTTTGTATAAGAGCACATTCACGAGGGGTCAAGCGTCTTTCTTCCAATCCGTTATTCAATTCATCAAGATGACGTCCTCCATGATCTTTTGAAAGACGACGAAACTCAATATTTCCATGATGTTCAGAGCGAATTGTCGGGCCAAGTCCATTCATATTGATTTCAGTTTGACCTTGACATTTCGCACCCATGTATTTTGCTTTTGAATAATATTTTTGGGACAAATCATTAGAATCGTCAGGCTCTGGCAACTCTGCAAGAACATCTTTGCAAGTTACAGGCTTTGCCAAAGCTTCGTTTTGAACGTTATAGTTATGGGTCGGCAATGGATAAGGATTGTACTCTTGCGGTATATTTTCTTGAGTTAGAGCCTCTAATGCATCTTTGTTCAACGCAGAACGCTTGATGCCAATGAATATAACACGTTCACGTGTTTCTGGCACACCATAGTTCCCTGCATGAAGAACTTGAGGGTCAAGCACAATATAATCGTTGCCATGGGCTGATGAGAAGTCCTTTTGAATTATATCCTTTACATCACCTAAACTAACAAGTCCTTTTACGTTCTCTGCAATAAACATTTTTGGCTGAACTATGTCTATGACCTGTTTCATCCACATATAGAGTTTGCCTCTTGTTTCTTCAGAAGGCTCGTCTTCATATCTTTTTTCTCCATTGTGTGAAACGTTTGAGTCAAAGCCTTTTCTCTTTCCTGCTACACTAAAGTCTTGACAAGGGAAACCGCCTGTTACAACATCAACGTTATGAGGGAAAACATCAAGTCCATTGTTATGTAACTTGACCAAATCAACTATGCTCTGAAGATGAAAGATGCTTGGATTAACATGAAATCTCGACATGTAATTAAGCCATGTATTACGGGCTTCTTCTAGAATGTCACAAGCAAAAATAGTACGGAATACATTTTTTCTTAAAAGCACCCAATTCTTGTTGACCTCGTTTTCTATCCAATCGCTGTTTGTGATGGATTTTTTATGACAGATAAATCCTCCCTCAAGACCTAAATCCATACCTCCACAGCCCGAAAATATGGATAGAACTCGTAGAGTCCCATCTTCAACCCTGTCATTCTCGCCATTGTTATAAAACAAATCATAACTTGGTTCAGAGACAATGTCCGAATGTTGTTCAATATCCTTGTATTTTGTTGATTCCATTTATCTTATTTCTTAGTGCTGGTTTTAACTCTGCCAATTCATTCTTGAATATGGTGTTGTCTCGTCATGTTCTCTAAATAACCGTTAGGTCTTTTTATGGCACTTTCTAATTTGCAAAGATACAAAGTTTTATCCATAATCTACTATATGTCGTTTTAAACCCGGCAAACTCATAAAAATGTGCTCTAATCTGTCTTTATGGTTCTCATTGTCTTTTCCCCACCCACCATCTCCCTCTACCTTAGCCCCAAAAACAA